>JAPLUN010000420.1 GCA_026397715.1 Verrucomicrobiota bacterium | reverse complement strand
AGCAGGGTCCCATTTCTTGCCGGTGAGCGCGGCTTCCAGCAGCAGGGCGCAGGCCACGGCGGCGGAGGGGCCGTCCTTGCCGATGTACTTGTCTTCAAAACCGATCTCCAGCGAGTGGCCCACCGGCCAGCCACCGTGGCGCAGCTGGGAGAATTTGCTGACCTCATTGAGCGCCTTGCTCATGCTCTCTCCGACATCTTGATTGAACTTGAGCGTGGAAGGAGACTCCCCCAGCGAAGGCAGCGCGGCGAGGTTCATGCGCGTGACCTGCCCGGCCTCGCCGCCCGAAGAGAGCTGGGAGATCAGCAGGCCGTTCACCTGATTGATGCGTGACTTGAAGGACACGCCGGCGGCGGCGGCAGTGCCGGTGATCACTGCGTTATTGCCAGCCGGTGCCGCACCTTGGGGTGCTGCCGGGGCATTGTTGTTGGCGTTCGCGACAGCGCTGCTCATGTCGATGAGCTTCCAGACCTGCTGCAACTGCTGGGGTGTGGCGCCTGTGTCTGGTAAAGACGCGACCTTCAGGTGGCTGCCATCCCATTGATGGGCCTGGCTGCAGCCAGCCGCGAATGACGCGGAGATTTTTTCAAAAACCACCTTGCCGTTGACGGTCTTGTCCGGCAGCTCCGGATTGCCCTTCTCCCATGCCAGCTTCAGCACCACGGGCGTCACCACAAAGTTCGCGGCGGTTCTTGAAAGCACATCCAGACATTCACATTGGGTGAAGCGGCACTGGCTGGTGGTCAGCAAGACATCCGTTCCGGTAAATTTGGTATTGTCAAACAGGCACTCGAAGAAGCGCGTGGAGCGCTGGCTCCCATCGGTAGGATAAGATTCCTGCACACAGGACACAAAGGTGCAGCGTTTGGCGGTCATCCCGCATAAAAAAGGCGACGCCAGCGTGCTGCCAGCCACCACGCACTCTGTCATGTTCAGCATCGGCGGACCGACCTCTCCGTAAAGATCCTCGATGGTGAATGCCACACCGTTGCTGCGGCGGAAGACTCCCTTGTCATGGGTCACGTAGCAGTCCTCCAGCGCGCAACCCGTCAGATTGAAGCTGCCGCGTGAGGTCATTTTGAACGCCACCCTGCGCAAGATGCAGTTGTTCAGATTCACGACCGCGCCGTTGGTGGTGTTCAGCGTCACGTCCTCCAGCACGGTTCCCGCCGGGAAGGTCACCTCCATCTGGCGTGCGCGGGGAGTCGCTAAATAAGGATCGAGCTTCACCAGGATGCCGTTTCCAACGTAATGGCCTGCGGGCAGCGAGCGCTCCTCCTGCAGGCAGAGACTGGACCTGGATGCCCGTGCATACCAACCGGGCTCCACTGCATAGATACCGCCTAGGATGAACAACAAAGCCGGCAGCAGAAAATAAAGGGCCCGTTTTTTCTTCATAAGGGCCCAGCTAAGGAAATATCTTGGAAAGCGTCAACCTGCATTAGGCGTGATCATGCAGAAAAATGTGTTCCTGCCTTCAGTCGCCCCTTGTCATCCACGGTCCTCAATTCTAAGTCGCCTCATGTCCCTCCAGCAAGACAGCGAAGAACTCCTGCAAATTCTCAAAGCCAAGTCCATCAAGACCGGCAAATTCACCCTCGCCTCCGGCAAGGAGAGCGATCTTTACGTGGACTGCCGCGTGACCACGCTCGACTCCCGGGGCGCGGTGCTCGTGGGTCGTGTGCTGCATGCGCTGCTGCGTGAGGAGGAAGCGAAGCGCGGCCTCAGCATCGGCTCCCTCGGTGGCCTCACCATGGGTGCGGACCCCATCACGCTCGCCGTGGCCATGAGCTCCAGCATCGCCGGAGATACACCGCCCGTGCAGGCCTTCGTGGTGCGCAAGGAACCCAAAGGCCATGGCCGTGGCAAACGCATTGAGGGGAACTTCATCACCACCCAGCCCGTCGTCGTCGTCGATGACGTCATCACCACCGGCGGCTCCACGCTGAAGGCCATCGAGGCCATCGAAGAAGAAGGCGGCAAAGTCGCCTTCGCTTTGATCCTCGTGGATCGCTCCGAAGGCGGCCGCGAGGCCATCGAGGCCAAAGGCTATCCGGTGGTGGCTGCGTTCACGCGTGCGGATCTGGTGTGATGGTGGCAGGACTGTTGTGCCTGACTGCTGCTGGAAAGCATGATTCAATGTTAACTCATGGACTCCTCCACTGCTGAGCCGATCAGGTTTTACAGCACCGGAGATGCTTTCGGTGAGTTTTCAAACTTCTCCGCTTTTCCGGTGAAGATCGGCAAAAAAACCTGGCCCACTTCAGAGCACTACTTTCAGGCGCAGAAGTTTCAGGATGAGAGCCAGGCCGAGAAAATCCGCAAGGCGGGCTCGCCAATGATGGCTGCACGCCTTGGGCGGGATCGAAAGGTTCCTCTGCGCAAGGATTGGGAGGCCGTGAAGATCGCCGTCATGCGCCAGGCTCTCGTGGCCAAGTTCACGCAGCATGCCGAGCTGAAAGAGCTGCTCCTTTCCACTGGAAGCCGCAGGCTGATCGAAAGCACGCCCAATGACGACTACTGGGGCGACGGCGGCGATGGATCAGGCAAAAACATGCTGGGCCGGCTGCTCATGGAGATCCGCAGTCAGTTGCGTGCAGAGACCGCAGATTGAAGTCCCCCTTGCACCTGGCAAGCCTTGGCGGAGCATCGTTTTTCGTTCATGCACTACGTCGAGTCCAAAGCCGTCATCTTTCGGCACCTGCTTGCAGCCCTGCTTCTCTTCACCACTTCCTGTGTGCACAAGAAGGTGGTTGTCCTGGATCACGACGCCAGCTCCGGGCAGGATACGATCACCTACCGTGGGAAGCCGATGACACCTGAGGAGTTGTTTGAGCTCGGGGAAAACGCCGACGACAATCAGATCGACCTCATCCTGAAACAAGACGGCACAACGCAGAAGGTGGATTTGAAGAAATGGCACACGGGCATGAGGATGCTCCCGGAGATGATGCAGTCGATGCCAGGAGACATGATGGAATGACGGCTTTTCAGCCTTGCGCGCTCAGCGCCTTTTCGCCTAGCATCGCTGTGTACCAACACCCCAACCTCACTGAAACCATGGCAGCCTACATCATCGGACGCGTACAAGTGACGGACTGGCCCCGCTACGCGGAGTACATGAAGCAGACTCCAGGCATCATCGCGCAATACGGCGGGCGTTTCATTGCGCGTGGAGGTGAGTCCATGACGCTCGAAGGCCCCGAAGTGACCGAGCGCGTGGTCATTCTCGAATTCCCCACCTTCGCTGCCGCCAAGCAGTTCTTCCATTCGGAGGAGTATCAATGCGCGAGGACTTTGCGCGAAGGCGCTGCGGTGGCGCAGTTCTATGCGATTGATGGCGTGCCGGTGGCTTAGCTGGTGACATGGCTCCAGCGCGATTGGGCTTGATTCCACTGCTGAATCTACCTAGGTTTTTCCAATGACCTGGTTACTGTTATCCATCGCGGGGGTTGCCCCCTTCTTGTTTGCCATTTATGGCCGTCGTTTTCTGGGGAACCAGACCCATCCGGCGGCTTTGTTCATTCTCGCCTGGATGGCGACCGCCTTTGTGCTGGATGGAGCAAGCCTGCCTCATGTCCCGGTGGGAGTGTCCTCGCTCGTCTGGGTTTTGCTTGGTTTTGGAGTGGTGGCGCTGGTGCGAAAATTGAGAGCAGGGCCAGACAAAGGTACGAAGGCTGAATAAGTTCCCGGCTGGGCTGGCACAACTCCCAAACCCACGGGTGCGCCCACGGATTTCCATGTGCACCTTGCGCCTCCCGGCGTGGTGGTGAAGTTTGAGGCGGCAGGTGTCGAGACGTTCTCTATGAAGCCCAGACTCATCATTCTCGCTCTCATCGTGATTCTTCTGGGGGGAACCCTTGTCTGGTTCGCCTGGCAGCGCGGCCCGTCGATACGCTTCGTGGGATTTCATGAGGGGAAGCACGGGCGGTTGGCGAGCTTCCAGATCGTCAATGACACCGACACTTCCTTTTCCTTCTATGGCGAAGGGCTGTCCGCTCCGCATTACAGCTACAAAATTCAGGAGCCTGCGGGCTGGAAGTATCGCAGCCTGGGCTGGTGCGGCACCGGCCCCGGGTGGCAGACCCTCGCGCCACATTCGGTCACCGAGATAGAAACGCGCGTTCCTAGTTACGATGTTCCGTCTGCGCCGTTTGCCGTGGGCATTTATTTCGAGCGTGGCACCGCTGCGCAGCTGTACGCCCGCGGCACCCGCTCCAATGTCATTTCCTCTCTCATCACGGTTCTGCGTGCAAAAATCGACCCAGCGTCCCACGGGGACCCGGATCCCACCTGGAGCGACCTCGCACAACCGTGACGGAGTGAGCACCCAGCGCCTTCGGAGCGTGGTCTGCCATCCGTTGCTTCAATGCGCGGCACTACCGAAGCTCCACTCTCGGCAGCAATCACCCAAGAAGGAGCCCTTCAGCCCGAAGCGCAAGTGGCCGGGACCGAGAGAGGGATAGCAGCCGGGCTGAGTGGATGGCGCTGCCATGCAGGTGAAGTCCCGCTTGCGCCGCTGGGTGCAGTCGCTGAGTTTCTAGCGTCAAGACTCCGCCATGCACTACACCGAGTTCAAAGCCGCCATCCAGCAGCACCTGAAACGCAAACGCCAGGGAGCGACGTGGGTGGAGCTGCGGGAGACGCTCGCGCTGCCCTATGAGCGTGCTTGTCCGGAGTGGACGCGCAGGCTGGAAGAGGAGATCGGGCTGGTGCGGCGCAAGGGCACCGGCCGCGCGCTGGTGTGGGAGCTGGAACCGAGGGTCAGGGCAAGGCCCCGAGTTTGATCGCATTCATTTTTATGTTGCTCGCACAGGGCACAGGAAGATAAAACGATACCAAAAGACTGAGGACACTTCACGCTCCCAGCCTCACACACAGCCATGAAAATTCTTCGCGAGACCGCTTTGATTATGCGAAACACGCTTTTAGTGACGGTGGCGGTTATCCTTGGTTTTACCCTTGGCAGCGCCGTTGGGGTGCCGATCTATCTTCAGGGATTCTGTCTTCTGCCGGCGGCTCTTCTCTTCAACCGGCTGTCTGACGGTGGTCCTTTTGCGTGGTGGAAGGTGCTGGGCTTTTTGATGGTCCTTTCCTGCATCACGTTCGTGTTCACCGTGGCCTTCCCTCATCTGCCGCCAAGCTATCGCTCCTGGGGCATGGTGGTGCTGGTGATGTTTGCACCCGTGTCCTCGGTGACGAAATGGCTTGAGCGCCGTTTTGGCAGGACAGCACCGGCGGATGCGGGTTCCCGCTCCAGGTCATCGTGAGACCCTCCATCATTCGGCATCGTGTTCGCGACCCCGTACTTGCCACCTTCGGCTCAACGACAAATCCCATGAAATGGTCTTGGAAATCATTCGGCCTGCAGTTCGCCAGCGCTTTCGTGCTGGGATGTGCCTTCGTATTCTCGATTCGCTCGTGGATTGATGGCAGACAAGGCGAAGGGGATATGGATGCCAGAGTACTTTCGATGGGACTCGGAGGGTTGCTGGCCCCGGTGATTCCTGCTCTCCTCACCGGCTGGAAGGGCTGGGCTTTGAAGCCCTTGCTCGTGGCGGGCGTGATTGTATCGGCCCTTTATATCGGCAAACCAGAGGCTGGTATTATGGGTCTGCTGGTTGCGGCGATCTGTTATGCTACCGCACGCAAGGTGCGAGCCATTGCTTTCTACTATGCACCTGCCGAGGATGTGAAGTCCGATGCGTCGGCCCCTTAGCATGCCCCTGGCTTGAAGTCACACGCCTGACCAAACATCGACTCCTATGGCACACGGAAGAAAACGCTCATTCATCGGCGGCGTGGCTGTGGGCATGGCCCTCACCCTCGTTTCATTGGTGGCCCTGATCTACGGACTCGACATCACCTTCGGGCCGCCGGGGTATCCCCATTTCACCGAGAGGAGCGCGCGGGAGGCGGTCATTGAATGGGCGCGAGTGCGTGACTTTCCCAAGGACGCTGAAAGCTTCTCCATCACGACCAAGGGGAACATGTTCACGCGGCAGTTTCGCGTCTCTTTTTTCGGTGAACCGAAAGCCATCAGCGACTGGGTGCGCAGTTGTCCCGGCATTTCCGATCCCAAGACCACGCAGGAAAAGTCCGAGGACGGGACCGTGACTTATGAGATTCGAACGGGAGGCGGAGCGGCGTTTGCCGAGCTGATTCATCATCCCATCCGAGGCACCGTGGTGATACGCACCTACTGGAGCTGACGCGACGCCTGCGACTGAGTCTGGCATTAGCTACCATGATTCAACGCTTTCTGCGATGATATGCGTTATTTCTCAGCAATCTTCGTTGACATTTGAAAAACGGGCCCAAGTCTGTTTCCATTCCTGACGAAGGGCCGGCGTGAAGAACGCGGCCTGCAGCAGAGATGACAGCGAAGCGGCAGTGAAGAACTCCGGCATCGCAACCCGCGCAAGACGCTGAAGCCGCAGGCGGCTTCCGGCCCACCACGCACCCCCGCACGCGGTCTCCGCGCCTTTCCGGCATTTCCATGCCCCGGCGCGCCCGCATACTACCATGTTAAACCACATCATACCGATGTCTAAGAACCAGGAACAACCAACCAGAAACCCAGAACCACAAGACACCACGATGAACACACCTCCCAGCAAAACGCCCCGCCCGCCACTCAGCCAGTTTGTCCTCACCTCCGATCAACTGGCCAGTTTGGTGCTCACCAAGCCCAGCCGCCGCCGGCCGGTGTGGCGGCACCACTATGACCCGTATGCCGGGGCACCCGTGGCGCAGACGGTGGAGGAGGCGCTGGCGCGTGCGGCCAAAGCCCCGCCCGGCACCCTTCCAGAAGTGGAGATGCTCACGCCGGAAGAGGTGGACCAGCGGATGGAGGAGATCCGCAACCGGCCGCCACCCGCGCCGCGCTCCCTCACCCAGGCCCGCCGCAAACGCTGAACCCTTCACCCCTTTCTATTTTTATGCCCACGATCACACCTTTCATTCCTACTGAAGAAGAGCTTGCAGAACGCGCGGCGTGGAAGCTCCGGCTTCAGCGCCCGCCATCCGGCCAGCCTCAGCCGCCTGAGACTGGCCCTGCGCCTGCGCCCCAGGCGTCCTCACCCGCGTCCGACGACGAAGAGACTTCCACAGTTTCCTCGGGAGGGTCTACCCTGACAGGACCCACGAGCGGAGAAACCTCCCCAACTTCCCCAAATACCTCGGGGGGGTATACGCACGCAGCGGCTGCCAGTGGAGAAACTTCCGCAACTTCCACATCTTCTGCTGGGGGGTGTACACGCGAGCACCCCATCCCGGAGGATTCCATCCTGGCAGACTACCGCGACTTCGTGCGAAAGGTCTCGGAGCTGCCGGACGGCCTCATCTTGGCACCCATCCTCTCCCTGTGCGGCAGACTGCTGACGCCCGCTGTCACGCTGGACTTTGGCGGCAGCAAGCCGCTGACCATGTACAACTTCATCGCCACGCCCGCCGGGCTGCGCAAGAGCACCACGTTCAAGCCGGCGGAAAAGATCGCCCAGAAGATCCTCATGAGCAGTGATCTGCTGTATGGCAATGCGAGCGACTCCGCGCTGTTTGACAGCTTTGAGCAGCAGCCCCACCGCATGCAGTTTGAGGATGAGGGCAACACCCTGCTGCGCACCTGGGAGACCAGCGCCCACGGCAAGGAGGTGTCTGCCAGGTACCTGAAGCTCTACGATGGTGCACCCTGGACCCAGAACTACCTGCGGGAGCGCAAGCTGCACGAAGGCGGCAGCTCAGAGCGCCACATCCCGCAGGCCACGCTGAGCCTCTGCATCGGAGCCACCTTTGGGGTGGCACGGCTGGACAATCTGGAGGCGGGCAGCGGGCTGCGCCGCCGCTTTGGCTTCTACCTGGCCAGCCAGCAGGCACGGGAGATCTGGTGGCCGCGCAGCCTGGAAGGTGCCGCACTCGACGAACTGGCAGAGCAGTTTCGCAAGCTGTCCGACCTTCAAGGCGTGGTGGGGGCGAACAGCTTCACCCAGGAGGCACGGGAGTACTGGATCAGCCTGCAGAAGCGCAACCGCGAGCGCTGCAAGCGAATACCAGGATACACCAGTGGCGAGGAGAGCCTGCTTTCCAGCCTCAATGAAAGCCCCGCCCGCTGTCTCAAGCTGGCCGTCATCTTCCAGGCCTGCCGGTGGGCCAGGGGCAGCATCGCAGACCCCTACACCATCACCCAGGATGTCCTTGCCCTGGCCGAACAGCACCAGGACGCCTGTCTGGACGCCCTCATGGAGCTGGAGGCCCAGAGCCGGCGTGTCCTGGTGGAGGACACCGGGGAGTGGCTGATGTCCCAAATCAGCGGAGACCACCCCGGCCAGCGCAGCGCGGACTACACCCGCACGGAGCTGACCCGCCGCTTTGCCGCCAATCCAGGCCGCCAGGGCGCCCTCACCGTCTCCCGCCTCTACGGCGAGATCCTCCCCCAGCTCACCGAGAAGGGCCACTGCCGCATCCGCTCCAAGGTGGGCAAATGCATCACCTACACCTTCCAGTGGGACTGACGTGCAGGTATACCCCCCCGCAGAAGATGTTGAAGTTGCGGAAGTTTCCCCCCGCCCCGCCGGGGGCGGGGGGGCTGCCGCGCGCGCCACAAGTCCTGGCACGGCGAATTCTGCCACAGTCTTTGCAAACTCGCCGTCCGTTCAGTAATATCACCGCCATGAGCACGGACCGCATCACCCTTGATCCCGCTGTCATGTCTGGAAAGCCCTGCATTCGCGGCCTCCGTGTCACGGCTGCGAACATCCTGCGCCAGCTGGCCAATCACCGCACGCCCGAGCAGATCCTCGCGGCCTATCCCTATCTTGAGGCGGCGGACATTGACGCCTGCCTGAGGTATGCCGCTTTGCGCGTGGATGATGAAGAGCTTGCCATGGCCGCTGCATGAAGCTGCTGGTGGACATGAATCTGAGTCCTGACTGGGTGCCTCTGCTCGTTTCCCATGGCTGGGAGGCCTGTCACTGGAGCACGCTCGGGCCGGGCAATGCCCCGGATACAGTACTCATGAACTGGGCACGGGAGCACCAGCAGGTGGTGCTCACCCAGGATCTGGATTTTTCCCAACTTCTCTACACCACGCAGCAGAGCGGCCCCAGCGTCATTCTTCTGCGCATGGACAATGAATTTGATCCTGCTGCCCGCGACCACGTCTGCGCGGCCATCGCACTCGCAGAGACAGCGCTCGCCACAGGCGCGCTGCTCACGATCTCAGGTCATCGCGTACGCCTTCGTCATTTGCCGATTTCCCCATCTTCCTGATTTGTTTCTGCCGGGAGGCTGCATGCATCCGCACCCCTAGACATCCACTGAAGAACAAAGTGCCTACTCTTATTCTAGATCTTGATGAAACGCTGGTGCATGCCACGAGGCAGCCACTCGATCATGAGCCAGATTTCGTGGTTGGGCCTTTTGTCGTGTATCGACGTCCATTCTTGGACGAGTTCATTGCCTACTGCTTCGAGGCGTTTGATGTGGCAGTCTGGACATCTTCGGGGCGAGAATATGCGGACGCTGTCGTTCGGCAGGTCTTCGGAGACCGTCCGCTGCAGTTCTTCTGGACTGCCGAGCGCTGCACGCAGCGGACCAATCTTGAGACTTACGAGCCCTACAACATCAAAGACCTTCGCAAGGTGAGACGGCTCGGAATCTCCCTGGAGCAAACGCTCATGGTGGATGACAGTCCTGAGAAGCTGGAGCGGGCCTACGGAAACCACATTTGGATTCCCCCTTTTGAGGGCGACAAGTCCGATGTCGAGCTTCGCCACCTGGGCGCTTATTTAAAGATCATTCGTCCGCAGCCCAATTTCAGAATCATCGAGAAGAAGCTCTGGCGCTCCCATCGACATGATCCAAAAGCCGAACCCGCTTCGTAAATAGTGACAGGCGTCTTTTTTCTCTGAAAGCGTGAGCCATTGGCGCTCGACAAAAAAGGTCTCGCATCCCATGCTCAGGCTTGGCCAGCAGCCCTTCGCAACATGAGCTTCGACTCATTCAATATTCTTGAGCAGATTGTCATGTCGGAAATAAATCGGCCTGATGCAGCCACCGCTCCGCGAATTGAAGTTTATCGTCGCTCTATTTCTGCAGAGGCGCTGAGGCATCGGTTGAACGGTTTTTCGGACGAGCCTCATTTTTCAATCCGCAGCCTTCAGGCTTCGCAGGATGCAGGCACGGATTTGACGTCCTTCTTTTCCCTCGACCCCCTCGCCAACCGCACCGAGCGAGATGTGATTGAGCTGTTGTTTTCCCGCTATTCAACGCGCACGCGCGATTCCCGCCGCCACGCTGTGTTTACCTTCTCATTGCCCGTGCCTGTCGGAGATGCGCATGTGATCTACTATGCGGCGAATTTTGGATTTCTTGCCGGGCACGATTCGATATGCAGATTCGAAGGAAGTTTTGAGTCGCCTGCCTCGCTGGAATTCCAACCTCTTAGCCAATCGTGAAGCTGCTCCTCATGCGGAATGCCTGTCCTCCCATTGGTGCCGCTGCGGCCGGAAACTTAGCAAGGAGACCCGATGCGAATTCTTGGTGAACCCGACCAGCCTTATCAGCCGCGCAATGAACTGGAAGCTCATATTTGCGCGGTCCTGCAGACACTCACCCGGCAGGACGTTTGCGGACTGCAAACGCGTGAAGAGTATCGCTCATCGCATTGGGACGAGCGAGAAGAACCTACAGACCCTGATTATGATTTCGTTGTGAAGACCAGCACGAAGAGCAAGGACTGGTACTGTAGAGGATTGGAATTCGGGATTCGCGTGGAAGATGGGAGCATCACCACGATCCAACAGACGGGTGCATGGATGTGTTAAATCGTGCAACCCGTTGATGGTAGCGTGAATGGAGCATTGTGGGAATGCACGGCAGGAAGCATCACCTACTTCACCTTCACCCGCGCATAATAGATCGCGGGTTTGCCTTCGTGGCTGGAGTAATAGGTCACGTGGAGGAGGTCGTCGTGCCAGTAGAGGCCGGGGTAGCTGCAGTCGCCGCCGCTGGGGAGTTCGAGGATGGGGGTGAGGCTGGTGGGGGTCATGGCGAAGAGGACCATGTGGGCGCCGGGGGTTTTGCCGAAACCACGGGAGCCGGCGATGAGTTTGCCATCGGGCAGTTCGATGAAGTTCGGGCCGCCGAGGGGCAGGCCGGTGGCGGCGTAGGTCCAGTCGCGATACGGGGCCTTGGCCATGCCGATCACGCCTTTGCGGTCGCCACCCTGACGGGCGATGAGGGCGAGTGCGGTGCCGTCTTTGAGGAAGCGCAGCGTGGTTTCTCCGGGCTGGCCGGGCACGTTCATGAGGGAGGAGAGCTGCCAGACGGAGCCGTCCTCGCTGGCGTAGGTTTTCAGCGACCACTCCTTCTCGGGCGCAGGGCCGCCGGAGCTGGGGTGGATGTTGAAGCTGGCGCCGTAGAAGCGTTTGTCCGCCGGATTGATGGTGGCGCGCCAGAGCCAGTCGCCTTTGGCCAGGAGCTTCTGCAGCGGGGTCCAGACCTTGCCGTCCATGGAGGTGGCGTAGCGTGTCTGGCGGCCCAGCGTGGCGGACTCACCGCCGCAGAGCAGGTAGAGGCGCTTTTCATCCGGCGTGACGATGAGCTTGGGATCGCGCAGATCCACGCCGGGCTCGTTGAGGGTGACGTTGTCCACCCAGACCTTGCCATTGGCGGAGATGAGGGTGTGGATGACGCCCTCGCCTTTGGTGGGGGAGTCTGCCTCACGGAAGCAGCAGTAGAAGAGGTTCTGAAACCGCGTGATGTCGGTGGCGCCGTTGTGCGGGGCCTTGTCCGAGATTTTTTCCACGGAAACCAGCTCTGCCGTAGGGGCCTGCGCGTGCAGCAGGCTGGCGCTGGCAAGGGACAGAAGGGTGACAGCAGGAAGGGACAGAAGGCGTGAGATCATGGCGAAGGAAACGTACGCAACCGGGTTCGTCTTATTGCTTGGTCATCTCTGCCTGCATGATCTGCATGATCTGCGGCTGCAATACTTTCATCTTCTCCTGAGTCTCCTTCATCAAGTCGGCAGACACCTTGAGCTGCTTGCCAAGAAGCAGCTGGCCGGCGGGCGATTCCATCAGCGCAGTGACGTCCTTCGCCTCCTGTTCGGTGAAATTTTTGCCATAGATCACGACGATCTCAGGCTTGAGCTTTGCCCAGCCCATCTGCTCAAGGATGGCGGTCTTGACCTTTTCCATGCCGGTGGCGAACTTCTGCTGCATCTCCGGGGGCATGGCTTTGATCTGGTCTGCCGTGCCGCCCATGCCGGCCTCAAAGCCGAGGATCAGGTTGCTCTCGAATTGTTTTTGCACCTGAAGGGCGACCACCAGTTTTTCGATGGCTGCCTGGTGAGAGGCGGTCAAGTCAGCACGCGCGGTGGTGAGGCAGAGCGCGAAGGTGGCGAGGATCAGAATGTTTTTCATAAGCGATAGGCGTGTTTAACCGATCCCCTGAAAAACAGGAAGGGCAAAAACACGCCTCGTTTGTAATTCACCGTTTCTTCGGCCGGGTGGCGCAGGAAAGATCTCCGGCGCTTCACTCCAGGGTGAGATCAAAGTGCCAGTTCACTTCCGGAAACCAGCGCTTTTGGTCGGCCTCCTGAGCCAGAGGCACGGAGGGATTGCGGTTCACCAGGGCCTTGTAAAAACGATCGGCAGATTTGTTGTCGCGATTTTTAAGCCAGTCGCCCGCCGTGGCGAGCACGTGGGCGGTTTCTTCCTGGTCATCCGGCATGAGACCCGCCGCACGCCAAGCGAGATCAGCCGCGACGTAGCGGTAGTGAAAGCGTCGTTCGGTAGGCGGGCTGTAGTGACGCAGGCTCCAGAGCTCGTCTGCCGTGGCGGGGAGCACGGGTTTGAAGTTCAGCGTCTCCTCGGGTGTCTGCGGTGCATCCTCCCAGCTGGAGCGCCACAGTGGTGACTTCCGCCGTTCTTGGAAAGAGTCCAGTTTGAACAAACCTGAGCACAGCGTGAAGTCCGGAGCGTCTTCATAGCCAAACAATTCCATGCCGAGGCTGCGCTCGATCTGTGCCGCCGTCCACAGCGCGCGTCCGCGTTCTGCGGCAGGCAGGCGTGCATCTTTGGAGCGGCGCCGTTCGGCATCGAAACGCAGGAGCGCGCGTTCGAGGTCCGGTGGCAGCAGCTTGCAGGCTTCTTTGATCAAGCCCTCACGGGCCAGCCGGCGGGCGACGAGATAGGTGAAGCGGTCGATCCCATCAGGCTCCTGCCACCCACCGTATTTCGTTTGCAGAAAGCCAATGCTCAGCGGACCGGTCCGAGGCTCAGCATCCGGCACGACCATTTTTTTCAGCGGCCGAATCTTGCCACTGTGTGAGAGCGTGAGCAGCTCATCCACGGACAGCAGCCGCTCGGAGATGTAGGCTGCATCACTCCAGTAGTCGGTGCGCAGAAAGGTTTGCAAGGCACCGGCAAAGTCATTGCGGGCGACCTGCGCCACAGCGCAATCCGCGAGAAGCTTGTGCGTGCGAACGGCGGAATAATTGGCGCTGCTGAGGGGGTACCATTCGTTGCTTTGGGCATCCTCCCACTCTCTGCGCGCATCGGGTTCAGGCGTGGGCAGCTTGGTCGCCATGCGTGTGAGGGCCTGCTGGGCCTCATGGCGGTTCCCCCTCATGGCCGCGAGCTTGCCACGCAGGGCCAGGGCGTTCACATCCTCGGCGGGCGCCAGTGCCAGCCAGCGGCGGGCCTCGTCAAAGCGGGCGGCATTGTAGGTGATCCAGGCCAGCAGGACGGCCTCCTGCTGGTCTGTGACTCCTGCTTTCTCAAAAGACGCCAGCCACTGCTGCAGATTGTCATCGATCAAAGGCTTCTGCGGCTGGCCCGTCGACCAGCCACCCAGAGACTCCATGCTTTCAATGAGCTGGAGCATTTGCACACGCCGGAGAAATGGGTCTGCCACGACTTCGCGCGCAAAGTCCTCGCTCCAATCCATGAGCAGGCGCCGGTCATGCCGCAGGCGGTCCTCCGCACGGCTGAGGCCCAGCGGAGCGCGCAGCATGGCGGCACGCTTCCACTCGGCTGCTTTCACTTCGGAGGCTTCCGCATAGTCGCTGCTCTCCCTGCCGAGAATGTAGGCGGCCTCGATGCCCAGATGCAGGCAGTCTTTGAATCCTGCGCGCGCCAGCCTGCGCGTCTCGGCCAGCCAGCGGCCCTGCTCTTCATACGACGTGGTGCGGAAGAGCATCCATGCCGCCCAGGTGCTGCGGTTGGCGCGCTTCTCTGCGGGCAGCGCGAGCAGCTGCCGCCAGAAGTCGCACGCTGTTTTGAAGGGGTCATCAGCGACCGAATCCTTCGCATCCAGATGTGCCGCCGCGCCTTGCAAATAGAGCCGCATGTCCTCCGGCAGGGGAGCGATGATTTTGGCAAGGTCCTGTTTCACCTTGGACCAGGCCGGAGTGTTCATGTCGTCTTTGGGACGCATGTTGTGCTCCGAACGGTCGCCGTCATGGAGCATCGCGCGCCTCAGCTCCCGGTAGCTGTGGAACCAGGCCTCATCCACGGGCTGTCCTGCCATGATCTGCTTCAGCTCCTCCATTTCGAGATCGAGGGTGAAGGCAGGCGTGCCGGGCGGCTGCGTCACAAGAATGTCGGGCGGCAGTGCCGTCTGTTTCATTTCACTTTGGAAATGAAACAAGGGAGGCCGCAGGATGCCTCGTGGCTGATCCAGGGCGTTTTCAGGAAAAAAGGGGCCGCAGGCAAGGACAGCGACGGTGCCGAGCAGGGTCGAAGCGCAAAGCCAGCCATGGCCCGAAGTGGGGCGCAGAGTCATGGCGGCAGTTTTATTCCGTTAATGAAAAACGCTAAGGACTTTTCAACGAATTATGCGCGCCGCCATTTTCACCTCCGGCCCCTCCGGCAGGCGCAGCCACCCGGCCACGATCTGCTGCTCCGGCTGCACACGTCCAAAACGTGCCGGTTGCTCCAGCCTCAGTGTCAGGCTCCCGGGCGCCTGCTTCGTGACCTTGTAGCCACGCAGGCCATCGCAGCCCTCGGTCTCGCCACCCTGCCATGAGACCAGCACTTCATGCGGCAGATCATCCGGCGCTTCGCCCTTTTGTTGCAGAATGATTTCACTGTGGCCTTCTTTGTTGGGACGGACCGCCGCCACCCAGCCGCGCTTGAGCGTTTCGCCCATGCTGACCTTGTTCAGCAATTCTGCGGACCAGTTCAGGCGGTCGCCGCTGACTGGCAGACGATACCAGATAATAGCATGCATAAGCGGGGAAGCATGGGCACGCCAGTCCGCAATGAGCGCCGACAAAGCGTAGGCATCCGAATCGAGCACCGCATAGCTGCGGCTGCTGAGGGCAAGGCCGGCGGGCATGTCCTCGCCGTGCACTTCGCGTACGCGGCCATCGTCCGCAAACTCCACCACGCAGGAGTAAGTCGGCAGCGCCACGCGAAACGGCACGCCAATCTGCTCCGCACGCTCCACCGCCGCGTGCGTTTCATTCAGATCCATGAGCCCGGTCAGGCCACCGTTTTTCGGCAGGTGCAGGGAGTGCACCTGAAGCACATAACCGGGAGACAGGCGCAGCAGATTCTTCGCCGAGGCATGCCGCAGCCACGCGGGCAGTGCGGTGATGCAGATGCGAACGTCCGTGTGCAAAGCGCCCAGCAGCCGCGCGTAGTCTGCCAGTCGTGATTCCGCGCAGTCATAGTCGAGCTGAAGTTCGGCCACACTCACGCCACCGGCTTTGAACCGGGAGACGGTGTCGGTGCACAGCCGGCGCATCTCCTGGATCAGCGCTTCGTTCCAGCCGGTTTTCCCCACGGAAGCATGCACGCGCAGCACCGCGCTGATTGGCCTGCCAGAATCTCCCAGCGCCCGCCAGTCAGGGGTGATGACCGTGATCTCGGGCTTGTCATTCTTGTAGCTGAACTCGGCGGCGAGCACATGCAGGGCATCGAACCCGGATGCACGCACTGCCGCTGACACCTCCGGAGTCCAAGCCCGCTGCCACACATAGGCCTGCGCTGGCAGGGGCACCTGCCTCACCTCACGGCCGCAACCTGCGAGCAGCAGAGTGAGGAGCAGGAGGCGGCGCATGCTTCATTTTATACTCAGCCGCGAGTGAACTCTCACCGTTTCTTTGGCCGGGTGGCAAAGAAAAGCGCGATGCCGAGGCAGGCGACGAGGAAGACGCCGAAGGTCACCACGGTGAGCACGAGGTCGCGGGTGTCCTTGTTGGGGATGAAGCCGAGCTTGTGGAAGTTTGTGAACACGGTGGCTTCAAACTGGCGCTGCTTGTCGGTGTGGCGCGTCACGCTGCCGGTGGTGGTGGAGACATAGACGCGGGTGTCCAGCGCATCTCCGGTGTCAAAGCGGTACACGGGCAGGATGCGGAAGATGTTGATGTACTCGGTGTTGAAGGCGGTGAGGAAGTCCGTCTTTTTCACCCCGGCTCCAGCGAGGAAATTTTTCGCGATCTCGGCGGCGTAGGCTTCATCCATGGCGGAGTCCACCTTGCCATCCACGGCGCTGACGTACTGCGGTGCGCGTGAGGTCTTGGTGTAAATCTGGTACCAGGGCTGGCCGCCGATGCCGCGCAGATTGACCGCCTGCACCTCGGGTTTTTCTTCGGCCAGTTTGGCGACCGCCTCGGCCACGCTGACTTTGATCGCGTTCACATCCATGCCGCCGCCCGAGGGCTTCGCCTGCGGTGGTGGCGCCTGGGTGCGCGTCATGACATTGTGCAGGACGCCGCTGCCGGAGGCGATGAGCACGGAGACACTGAAGAGCAGGCCGAGCCAGCGGTGGAGTTTGCGGATGAGGCGGGAGTTCATGAGGGGAAAGGAAATGACGAATGACGAACGGTGGGGTGGCTTGGCCGTAGGTTGGGTGTGTTTGGCGGATGGGGTTCTCTCAATCACATCAAAGTGGCTTCGCCAAACCGCCCGACTGCGAGAACGTTCGCAGGCCGGTGTGTTTTCGATGCGCTGAGGGACGGGCGGGCTGTCGCCACACCCATCCTACAGCAGGAGGCCCTCACCACTTCCACTCGATGCCGCCGTAGAAGGAGCGGCCGTCGCCGGGAAGGAACACGGCGGGGGAGGTGGTGGCATTGGTCACCACGTTGACGGTGGGGCTGTAGTTTTCGTCGGTGAGGTTGCGGGCCTCAACGTAGAAGGACAGGCCCTTCTTGGTGCGGTAGCCGAACTTCAGGCCCAGCAGCGCATACGGATCTGCAAAGGTGGTGCGTGCCAGGTCGGCGGCATAGCGGAAGGGAGACCACTCCAGCGTGGGGCCGGCGTAAAAGCCGCAGGGATGCTCATAGATGAGCTGCGCGCGGTAATACACCGGCGAGTAGCCGGGCAGCAGGCGGCTGCCATAGGCGGCGTCCTTGTTGAAGCTGAAGTTGTTCCAGAGGAAGTTCTGGTTCAGAACCAGGCGGTCGGATGAAACCGCGAGGCCGCGCAGCAGATCCGCATTCAGCGCGAATTCGACGCCCTGATGGATGGTGCTGCCGGCGTTCACGGTGGTCGTGGGGGTGAGGATGGGGGAGCCCAGGCCGAGCAGCTCGCGCTCCACCCACGCATAGTAGTAGCTGAAGTCCCAGGAGACACGGTCGCGCTGGCCGCGCGTGCCGATTTCCAAGGTGGTGGCGGTCTGCGGCTTCAACTGCAGCAGGCCCGTGCCGGCGGGTGTGGCCTCGCCCAAGGTGGGCGGTTCGAAGCTGCGGCTCGCGTTGAAATAGATCTGTGTCTTGGGGTCCACTTCGTAGAGCAGACCGAGTTTTGGACTGAAGCCCCAGGCTTCCAGGCGGTCGCTGTTGTTGAAGGTGTTTGGCAGGCCGAACTGGCCGGGCGGATTGGGGCCGGTGAAGAACTGCAGCTCGTCCAGCTCGCGTGAGGCATAGGCCACCTGCGCACCGGCAAACGCGGAGAGCTTCTCCGTGAGCTGCAGCTTGTCCTGGAAGTAGAAGTTGAAGTTCGTGGCCTGCAGGCGGTAGGCGGCCACCTGCGCACCACGTGAGCCATTGATGTTGAAGAAGCGGTTGTCATTCGTCCCGCCATACATGAAGCCCGTGCCCACGGTGAGGGTGTTTTCATGCCCCAGCAGACTGCCCTTGTGCTCGTAGCGCAGGTCAAAGCCGAGGTCGTTGCTGAGCTGGTCAATGACCTGGAAGATCGGATGATTCAGATCCTTCCATGACCAGAAGGTGGACAGCGTCAGGGTGTTGTCTCCGTCGCTGTAGGTCAGCTTGTCCGCCAGACGGAAGAGCCGGTAGTTGCGCTCCTGGTAGCCTGCGCCGCCGGGCGCGGTCGGGATGAAGGAACCCCGCGCGGCCTGCTGCGGATTGGCCTGCATCTGCGCCTTGGTCAGGTTTCCGGGGAGCTGGGAGTTGCTGTCAACATAGGTGACGTAGATGCGGTTCTCCAAGTTCGGGCTGATCTTGGTGCCCACGTTCGCAAAGACGCGGAAGCTCTCCTGCTTGCTCCAGTCGCGGAATCCGTCCGTGTGGGAAGCGGTGATGCTCACGTACACATCCGTGTTCCCGCTGACAAAGCCGGAGGAGATCTGCGCGCGCTGCGTGTTGAAGCTGCCGATCTCCACGCGCGCCTGGCTGGCAGGCGCGGTGTAGCCCGTGTTGGAGATGAAGTTGATCGCACCCCCGAGTGTGGAGGAGCCGTACTGCAGCGCGTTCGCACCACGGAAGACTTCGATGTAGTTCGCCGTCAGCGGCTCGATGGCCTGCATGTCAAAGCCGCCGTCCGCCAGGTTCAGCGGGATGCCATCCTGCATCAACCAGATGCCGCGACCATGGAAGGTGCGCTGCAGGCCGGAGCCACGGATGGAAAGGCGCGACTCCTCCGCACCGAAGCGCGATTGAATCAGCACGCCGGGTGCGAAGTCCAGCGCGTCCTTCAGCGTGGAGGCACGGCCGCGTTTGTAAAACTCCGCGTCCACCACACCGGCGCCGCCGGGCGTGGATGCAGCGATCTGTTCCTTGCGGAGTTCCAGGCTTGGGACTGTGAGTGAAGGCGAATCTTTCTTCGCCGTGATGATGACTTCCTTGAGTTCGGTCGTCGGGGGGAGTTTCGAGGTGGCAGGCTGCGCGAGCGCAGCGCCGGTCAGAGAGAGAGAAAAGAGAATAGAAAATGGTTTCATGAAATAATGAGAGGCAAAATGGCAGCCGCAGAGAAGGCGGCATGCGCATGGGGGTGGGCCGGACTTCGAAGCCCGGCGTATGGAGGAGAGCAGCGGTTTTCCAAAACCGCTCTGCTTGTTCAGACCTGCCCGCGTCGTGGCGGTGGCGTCTCCGGCATCTCGTTTCGCTTCACCATCATTTCGCGAATCATCGCGAATGAAATCGTATCTCCTGCGGGAGGAATCAGCACCACGGTGCTCGTGAGCACCGCAGCCAGCCCCTTCCCGGCACCCTCTTCCTGCGTGCCTTGTTCGTGGTTGTTGGAGTCCTGCGTCCCCTCCTTCACCTTCTTGCACAGCTCGCAGGCATGCTGCCCGTCAAAGGTCTTCTCCACGGCCTCGATCACCGATCCCTCACGCGCAAAGCTGATGAACATCCCCGTCCATGCGATGCCTTGCAGCAGCGCCCATTGCAGCCCCAGCGCCAGGCACAGCAGCAGCACCGTCCCGCGCTGCGCGTGGCGCAGCCAGGGACGTGGAGGTGCAGATGCGGCGGGAAACATGCGGGGCGATTATGGAAGCGGGAGTTTCAGTGTCAAGACATGCACGGGGTTACTTCGCCTTGACCAGCTTCAGGCTGCGGATGTCATACATCTTCGCATCGTCCCCCAGCGCCTTCACGGCGTCTTCGCGGGTGATCCTCGCGTTGGTGGCGATGATTTCGAGCCTGGGCAGGCCGCCTTTTTCATTGCGCGTGATTTTGACGCTCTGCACGTCGGGGAGCTTCTTCATCGCAGCTTCGACTTTGTTGGTGCAGTGGATGCACATGATGCCCGCGACTTCGCCCTGATAGACGAATGTCACCGGATCTCCGGCGTTGCATGAGGCGATGGTGATGAGACTGAGGAGGAGTGTGAGAAGGTGTTTCATAAATTTTGGATGTGGGGTGTGTTGATTATTCAGCGGGGTTGTCGAGAAGACGCTGCACGTCACGGCTGAGCTTTTCAGTCATGATCGTGGCGATCTCGGCTTGAGGGTGGAAGACGGCGTAGTAGCCGCGCACGCGGCCCTGACGGTCGATGAGGACCATGCGCAGGTCGTGCTCGTAGAGGTCCAGCGGGTTGATGCGCTTTTCCTCCGGGATGGCGGCGGGAGCCTGCAGCTGCAGATCATGAGTCATGTAGTCCCAGATGCGCTGCTGCTCACCGGTCACGAACCACCAGGGATCTTCGGGCCTGGCACCCACGCCTTCGGCGTAGGCCTTGAGGAAGCCCGAGGTGTCGCGCTCCGGCGCCACCGCAAGAGAGACCAGATGGAAATCCGGCCGCGTGCGGTAGGCGGCATTGAGCTTCTGCATCTGCGCCACCACCGCCGCGCATCCATGCGGGCACACGGTGTAGAGACAGGCCATGACGGTGACCTTCCCGCGCAGGGCGGAAAGTTTCACCGTCTGCCCGCTGCGCTCGGTGGCTTCGAGGTCGCTTTTGATTTGCGTGACCACTGGCAGCGGTGCCTGCGGGAGCGCCTGCCGGGCGTAATGCCCCAGCACCAGCACACCCGCGATGGCCATGCCGATGCCCAGCACCATGCGCACCCAGGAGCCGGTGCTTACGCGAAGATCATCACCGGCGGAGGTGTAGCGAATGCCCGGAGACGGAGACTCTGAAGGTGAATCCGGCATCGTGTTATTCGGTGGGGATTTTGAGGATTTCGGCCTCCGTCCACATCGCGCTGCGCGCCTTCTCAGCCTCACGGATGGCAGCGACCTCAGCGGGCGTGACGGCCCCCGCTTTGTTGCCAAAGCTGCTGCGCACATAGCTCAGCACATCGGCGATTTGCGTGTCGCTCAGTGCCGCACCCTGTGGCGGCATCAGCGGCGCGGGAGAGGCAAAGGGTTTGCCATTGAGCGTGATGGGTCCGGTGAAGCCATGCAGCACCATGCGGATGATGCGATCCGGCTTTTTCGCCGCCACCCAGTCCGAGCTGGCCAGCGGCGGAAACATGCCCGGCAGGCCCAGACCGGTGGGTTGATGGCACGCGAAGCAGACCTGCATGTAAACCGTCTGGCCGCGTGTGAGGGACTCCGCCGAAGGAGCCGCTTCCTGAGCGTGGATGAGTGAAGTGAAGGGCAGCACGCAAACGGCTGCGAGGAGGTGTTTTGAAAAAAGGAACATGAAAAGATGAATGAGTAGGGACGCATGAACTGAAGACCTCACGCGCCATGTGCGTCCCTTCAGGGCATGGCGGTGCGGATGGGGTGTTTGCAGACACGCGGCAGATCACACGCCTGCGAGTTCAGGCGGCGGGTGCGTGCATGAGGCTCAACTCAGAGAGCGGAGGTTGCTGCCGTATCGTGGCGGTGGCGTCTCCGGCAGTTCGGTGCGTTGCACCAACGTTTCGTGCAGCGGCACGAATGAGAAAATGTTTCCTGCAGGTGCGACCAAGGTCGTCATCTCCACCAGCACAGCGTTGATCTTCTGCATGGACTGTCCCGCCTGCTGCGGCTGCTTGCGGTTGGAGTTGCTGCCTTCCTTCACTTTTTTGCAAAGCGGGCAGCCGTGCTGCCCATCGAAGGTTTTCTGCACCGCCTCCAGCACCGTCCCTTTGCTGGCAAAGGAGACCAGCATCCCCGCCCACGCGACGCCTTGCAGCAAGGCCCAGTGCAGACCCAGAGACAGACAGATCGTCCCCACGATCACCAGCCGCGCGATTCGCGGCAGCAGCGATGCTTTGGAGCAGGAGGACATGGTGCGAGTATGGTAGCCTCATGCGCCGTGTCAACTGTGCGGCGCAAAAGGCAGGCATGTGGCAGGGACGTGTGCGAAGCCATGGTAGCTCGGGCAATCTTGCCCGAGAAGCCGCCTGCTGCGCGGGCAAGATTGCCCGCTCTACCCCAGCGATTGCGCTTCGCGGGCACCGCATGAAAAACCCTCACTTCAAATTCTCAAACCACGCCAGCAGATCGAGAATCTGCTCTGCCTTCAGCGAATTGAGCAAGCCCTGCGGCATCGGTGAAATCTCCGACACGCTGCGCTCCTTGATCATCGCCTTCGCGATCTCGCTCTTCTCGGGAGCGAGCGGATTCGGCTTCAGCACCACGCGCTCATCGTCCTCGCTTTCCAGACTGCCGGTGATCGTTTTGCCATCGCTGGTCTTCACCGTCACGTAGCGGAATTTTTCGTCGATGAACTTGGAGGGATTCAAGATGTGATCCAGCAGATCGCGGCGGTTGAAGCGTGCAGACACCTGCACCAGATCCGGCCCAAACACACCCGCTGGCAGCGCGGGGTCATTGCTCACTTTATGGCAGAACACACACTGCGCACGAATGAGCGCATCCTTCGCGCTGTCGCGGCTGCGCGTCTTCGCATCCATCTTCGCCAGCAATGGGGTCAGATCTTCCAGCGTCCAGTTCTTGAACGAATGCCCCGGCAGCGCATGCGCAGAAAGCACCGCAGGCTTCGCCGGCGAGATTACCGCTGCGAGCTGCGTGGCCTCCTCCGGCTTCAGCGCCGCCGCCAGCTCGCTGCGCGTGTCGCTGATCGCTTTGAAGAAGGTCGAGGCCCCGTTCATCTTCTCCGCCTTGTTCAGCGCCTCAAACGCGATCTTCCGTTGCTCCAGCGTCCAGCCGTCCTTGAGATAGCGCAGCATGAAGGGGTAAAACAAGAGGTCCTCCGAAGTCGTGGCCGCCTTGAGCAGCGGCATCGTCTTCTCGATGACCTTCGGAGATTTCAAATAGACGAGCAGGCGGCAGAGCTCGCGGTTGAGGAAGGTCGGGTCTTGGTAAAGGAGATCTTCTTTATCTCCATAAACCGGGTAGAAGCGTTCCGCGTGGTTCAGCAGCCTGCGTTGATCTTCATCGCCCGGCCTTCCGAGTCGCGCACAGGCCACGCTGATGGTGCGAAGCGCAGCCACCGAAAAAGCTTCGTCTCGGTAGAACGTCACGACCCGTTGCAGGATGGGCGACAGATCTTCCGCCGTTCCCACTCGTGCCAGGGCCAGCAGGGCGGCCATCGTCGCGTCTTTATCATTTTCTCTCAACGCCCGTTGTCTCCATTGGGCTGCGGGAATGCGCTCAAGCGCGAGGCGGGCTGCAAACCGAATTTCGGTGGGAGTCGACCAACCATAGAGACTCCGCCAGATAAAATCCAGGTCTGGCTCTGGCTCACTCGACGCACGCATTGATCCAATCAACCTCTCCTTGGCCTTGGTCATTGCTTCCGTGTGTAGATTCCCTTTCACTGGCGCAACTGGCTGAGCTTTCTGAAGGTCGGCACCTGTGTATGTCACACGATAGAGTCCACTCTGGGTTCCGCGTCCGCCCGTGATAAACCACATAGCCCCGTCAGGGCCGATACAGCCGTCGGTGACGTTCAACGGCCTGCCTGCAATGAATGTTTCCTGCGTCACGGTGCTGTCAAAATGCACCGCGATGATGCGCCCATAGCTCCAGTCGAGGAGGTAGAGCGCGTCTTGATACTTCTGCGGAAACTCCGCCCCATACCCAAAGTAAATCCCCGTGGGTGACGACAGTCCAATATCGATCACACTCGGCAACGTGTCCGCATACCACGCCGGAAAACGTCCCGTGCCACGCCGCCAGCCGTAGTCACCCCCGGGCACAATCTGCAGTACTCGCGTCGGCATGTACCAAGGCGTTCCCACATCACGCTCCATGTCCGCGTCAAACGTAAACAAGTCGCCCCTGTTATTGAAAGCAATGTCGAGCGGGTTGCGCAAACCACCTGCGAGGAGCGTCACTTTGCTGCCATCCGGCTTCACGCGCAGGATGTGGCCGGCGGGCAGTTCCACGTTGCCGTCAAACATGCTGCTGTCCCACGGGTTCGGGATGAGCTGGTCATTGGCGTAGTTCTTCAGCGGTGAGTCGGGATCGAGGTTCTTGGGCAGCAGCACGTTGTTGCCATGCGCCACGTAGATGTCGCCATCCGGGCCGAGCTTGATGTGATTGCGGCCATGACCCACGCCGCCTTCGGTGCGGACGAGTTCTTTGCGCTCGTCAAAGGTGCCGTCGCCGTTCGTGTCGGTGAGACGGTAGAGCGTCTTCGAGTTGTTCGCGTTGGCGAACAGCGAACCGTGCGCATACAGCAAGCCGCGGCACTCCAGCAGCTCATCGTCGATGACTTCCACCTTCTGGTCGCCGCTGCCGCTGAGTGTGAGGCGCAGCAGTCCCTTCTTCTCTTTGCCCAGCGTTATGCGGCCCTGCGGATCAAACGCCATCGACACCCAGGAGTCTTCACCCGCCTGCGCGGAGCGGATGAGCTCCGCTTTGAAACCCGGCGGCAAGGTGAGCGTGGCGGGATCGGTGGCCTGATTCTGCGCGCCCGGTTTGGCCAGCTGCCAGGAGTTGTAGGCGTCGAAGGTCTTCTTTAAATCGAAGGGGTTCGTGGCCGGATCGGCATCGGTGGGGCCTGCCACCACCGCGTTCTGCCACGCGGCATCGGTGGCGATCCAGCGCACGGCGGCGAGATCGCCATTGAGCTCCAGTCTTGCGGCAGTCTTCGCTTTGCCGTGCACATGCAGCCCAAGCTGATGCGCTTTGCCATCACCCAGCTGCTGCGTGAGGTCGGTGCCAGTCGCGGTTTCGGCGGCTTTGACGGTGGCGATGCTCTTGCCATCGAGCATGATCTCAACCGCGCCATCGCTGGCGGTGAGCAGCACCGCTTTGAGCAGCTTGCCCTCATGCTTCACGGTCTGGGTGAAGGTCGTGCCGGCATCGGGTGCCGCCAGCCACTGAGGCACCGGCGGGCTGTTGGCGAGCTGGGCGAAGGCGCTGGCTGAAAGCAGCAGGAAGAGAAAGCAGCGAGACATGCGCAAAGAACGCGCGCTGCGGCAGAAGCCTGTCGGCGGAGATCAAAGCGGGTCGTTGCCGACCGTGAAAGTCACGTTTTGAATCCCGGCTTGATGCAGCGAATTGAGCACATCAATGACCCGCTCGTAGCTCGCCTGCTCTTCGGCTTGGATCGTTACCAGTACCTTTTGCTTCTGGCGTGTGGAAGAGTCCGCCAGCTGCTGCAGGGTGCGTGTCAGCATGGGCATCCTTTTGTCTTTGGGTGAATCAAAGGCCGCTTCGTTCATTGTCACCGTGCCGTCCTCAAAAATGCCGATGGTGATTTCTTCAGCGGGGAACTGCACGGCCTGCTCCGGATTTCCGGGGTTGGGCAGCCGGGTGCGAAGCTCACGCTCCACCTTCACGGAGCCCGTCATGACCATGAAAAACAGCATGATGACGAAGACGACATCGATCATGGGAGCGATCTGAAAACCAATCGCGATATCGTCGGAGTGGCTTTTTAAGCCTTAAAACCCTGCTTTGGGGTTGTATGGAGGCGGCATTTTGGGTTAAATGACCATGCTCTCAAACATTGAAATGCAATGGAGTGCATTCCTTGCTCAAAGTTTCTTAAGAACGTCGGCTTGACATTCTTTTGAAAATGAGTCTTCTAGTTGAACCGTGAAAAGCAAAATCTATATACTCGACGACCACCCTATCGTTATCGAAGGGCTTAAGAAACTAATCGACCAGCAGGAAGACATGCAGGTCATCGGCAGCGCTGAAGATGCCAATACCGCTCTCCAGCAAATCGCCAAACTCAAGCCCGACGTAGTCGTGCTCGACATCACCTTGAAGGATCGCAGCGGTGTGGACCTCATCAAAAAGCTGCGTGCCAGCCATCCAAACATGCAGATTCTCGTGTACTCGATGCACGATGAAAACGTGTATGCTGAGCGCTGCCTGCGCGCTGGTGCCATGGGCTATGTGATGAAGGGCGAACCGAGCACCCGCGTGCTTCAGGGTCTCCGTCAGGTGGCCGCTGGTTCCTTCTTCTTCAGCGCTTCCCTGCTCGGCAGCATCGTCTCCGGTGGCGGCCCTCGCGGCGGCTCCCGTGGCGAACCCGCCCGCATGCTCAGCGACCGTCAGCTCGAAATCTTCGAGATGGTGGGCCGCGGCTTCGACTCCCACAGCATCGCCGAAAAGCTGGCCCTCAGCGCCAAGACGGTGGACGCCCACAAGGCGAACATCCGTCAGAAGCTCGGCCTCGCCTCCGCTCGCGAACTGCTCATGGAAGCCGTCCGCTGGGTGGAGAAATAGGATTTCTCAAGACGGTGATCTTTCCAACGGGCGGTGCGCAGGCACCGCCCGTTTTTTTTGTGACTGAACTCCGACGTAGGATGGGTGTGGCGAAAGCCCGCCCGTCCCTCAGCGTGTGGCAACGCACTGCAGCCTGCGAACGCTCCCAGAGTCGGGCGGTTTGGCGAAGCAGCATGTAGGTGGTGGAGCAGGCACCATCCGCCAAACACACCCAACCTACGTTCAGAAAACACTCTCAGTCCTTCGCCACCGCATCGCGGTCCGCCCGTGCCATGACGCTCAGCCGCTCCTTCATCGTGGCCAGCGCATCGGGCTGCTGCGCGGCCTGGTCCTTGGTTTCATTCGGATCGGCGATGATGTCATAGAGCTCGAATTTCTCTTTCCCCGCAGTGCCCTGCACCACCAGCTTCCAGGGGTCGCAGCGCAGGGCTCGTGACTTGAAGTTGGGGCCCACGGTGTAGAGCGTGCGCGGCGGTGGTGGCGCTCCTTCGGCCAGCTGCGGCCAAAGATTCACGCCGTCCCACTTCAGATCCTTGGCCGGTTTGAATCCGGCCAGAGCGCAGAAAGTGGGCATCCAGTCGATGATCTGCACGGGTGCGTCGTGCGTGCCGGGTTTCAGCGTGCCGGGCCAGTTCAGAAGGCAGGGCACACGCGTGCCGCCTTCATAGACGCTGCCCTTCTCATCGCGCAGCGGCCGGTTGTTTCCCGGCAGCGGGCCTGTGGCATATCCATCCGAAGGGTAGGCCTGGCCGTTGTTCTCAGCGGTGCTGCCGCCATTGTCGCTGGTGAAGACCAGCAGCGTGTTGCTGCGCTGCCCGTTCTTTTCCAGCGCAGCCACGATCTGCCCCACCGCCCCATCCATGTGCATGATGCACGCGGCGTATTGCCGGGCCACCGCACCGGTGATGCCCGCAGGCACCTTGGATAACCACTCCTCCGGCTCCTTCACGGGCAGATGCACCGCCGTCAGCGGCACATAGAGGAAAAACGGCGCGTCCTTCCGAGCCGCCAGCCAGTCACAGGCCTCCTTCGCGATCAAGTCCGTCACATGACCGGGTTCCGTGATGAGCTTTTCATCCCGATGCCATGTCTCGGTGAACTCGCCTTTCTTGTAATGGTGATCCCACGGCCCCACACCGCCACCCAGCGAGCCGTAGCTGTGATCAAAGCCAAAGTGATTCGGGCCCCACGCGGGTTTCGAACCGAGGTGCCACTTGCCCGTGAGGCAGGTCTCATAGCCCATGGATTTGAGCGCGCGCGGCAGCGTCACCGTATCCCACGGCAGCGCCCGTTCACTCTGCGGGGTCGTGACGCCAAAGCGGCTCCAGCAGCGCCCGGTCATCAATCCTGTGCGCGTAGGGCTGCATACGGGCGCGGAGTAGTGATGCGTGAGCTCCAGGCCCTCCCGGGCCAGTTTGTCCAGCGTGGGAGTGGGGGCCGTGCCTGCATGAAAGGCCACGTCCGCCCAGCCGAGATCATCGGCCATGATGAAAACAATGTTCGGCTTCGCAGCGGCTGCATGCAGCAGCGGGCAGCAAGTCATGAGCAGGAGAAAAAAGCGGTGCATGCCTCGCCAAACGAAGCCGCCGCCGCTGATCTCGCATGAACGGTTGCGTGCCCGGAAGCGTTGCGGCATAAAGGAAGCCACATGGGCAACGCCAAAGAATCCGCCAGATTATCTACACGCACCGTGCAGTGGCTGGTTTACGCGCTGTTCCGGTGCATCGAAGGCGTGCTGTGGCTGCTGCCGCTCATCGTGGTGTGGTTCACCGGCCGGGTGCTGGGCGCTGTGGCTTATTTGGTGGCTGGCAAATACCGCCGCCTCGCGCTGCACAACCTGCACATCGCCTTTGGCCGCGAAAAATCCCCCGCCGAACTCAAGGCCCTCGCCTATGAGCACTTCAAGAGCCTGTTCGCCAACGTGCTCTGCGGTTTCAAACTGCCGCTGATGTCCGAGGCCGCGATCTGCAGGCATGTGCGGTCCGAAGGCATCGAGCGCGCCCAGGCCGCCTATGACAACGGCAAACGTCCGCTGCTGAATCTGGTGCTGCATGCCAGCTGCTGGGAAATCCTGACCCAGGTGCCGTCCATGTATGTGCGCGGTCACAAGGCCGGCGCCATCTACCAGCCGCTGCACAATCCCAGGCTCAATGCCCTGGTGCTCCGCCGCCGAGAAAAGCTGGGCTATGCGCTGTTTGACCGCCAGGCCGGGTTCAACGCCCCCATGAAGTTCATGCGCGAAGCCGGTCAGGTCGGTGTGCTGGTGGATCAGCACGCCGGAGATCACGGCCTGTGGTGCCCTTTCTTCGACCGCCTGGCCTCCACCACCACCATCGCGGCGCTCATGGCCATCCGCACGGATGCGGTGGTGCTGCCCATGATGGTTTACAATGACGGCCCGGCGCGCTGGCGCTTGGTCTGCGCACCGGAGGTCAAAGCCGATGAATCGCAACCCAATGCCGATGGCCTGACTTTGGCGATCAATGCCGCCGTGGAGAAGCTGATCCGCGAGCAGCCAGCCAGCTGGTTCTGGGTGCACAACCGCTGGAAGCTGCCGAAGCCGCGATTCCTGCTGGCCGATTATCGTCGCGGTGTGGCCTTTCCCACAGGCTACGACATGAGCCGCCTGCAGCCCTTTGAGCTGCTCATCCGCAGCCCCAATTGGCTCGGAGATGCCTGCATGGCCTTCCCCATGGTGCGCGCCATCAAACGCGGCCGCCCGGACATGAAGATCACCATTCTCGGCCCGGACAAACTGGCGGAGCTATGGCTCTCCATGCCTGAAGTCTCGCGCTACATCGGTAAGCCCGCCAAAGAAGGCCTCTTCGCCGTGGCCAGGCGCATCAAGGCCACTGGGGTGAAGTTTGATGCCGCCGTTTTCTGCACCAACTCCACGCGCAGCACGCTGGAAATCTGGCTCGCTGGCGTTCCCCGCCGCGTCGGGGTGAAAGGCTCTTTACGCTCGAAACTGCTCAATCAAATCATCAAGGGCGGCCCGGCCAAAGGAAGCAAGGAGCACCATGCGCACCGCTACCTGCGCATCGCCAAAGGCATCGGTGCCGACATCGAGCAGCCCGGCGTGTGGGACGCCGGAACTCCGCCGGTCTCGACGGATGGCACCATCCGTGTCGGCGTTTGTGCCGGTGCCGAGTACGGGCCCGCCAAGCGCTGGCCGCTGGAGCGCTTTGCTGCCGTGGTGAATCAAATCTCCGCCCAGCATCCGCAGTTCCGCTGGGAATTGTTCGGTGCACCCGGGGAGAAGGAAATGGGCGAAAAGCTCTCCGCCATGCTCCAGGCACCGCATGAAAACCTCGTGGGCAAAACACGCCTCTCCGAGCTCATCGTCAAACTGCGCGGCTGCCAGCTCCTGCTCACCAATGACACCGGCACCATGCATCTGGCGGCAGCGCTGGGCATTCCCACCGTGAGCATCTTCGGCTCCACCTGCCCGATTGAAACCGGCCCGCTCGGCGACCGCCACACCGTCATCCAGCACAAGATCGAGTGCAGCCCCTGCTTTGAGCGCGAGTGCCCCTTTGGCCACTACAACTGCATGACCCTGGTCACCCCCGAAGAGGTGGCGCAGGCCGTGCTGAAGACCAGCGGCGTCACCGCCTGAACTTCCTCCTCTTACTCATACTCCCCCTCCCTGACGGTTCCATACCTCCGGGAGGAAGAGTATGAGTAAGAGGCAGAGGAGGATTGACGGAATCTTCACCGTTCCGCCACCGGGTCCTTGCCCACAAAGATGCCCAGCACGGCACCGCCGATGACCCAGGCGATCAAGTGATCGGCGATGTTCACCGCCGCATCGCGGCCTGGATTTTCAAACCAGATCCACATCGGCAGGTCGGCGGTCAGGCCGGCGAACAATCCTGCCGCTGCCACGAAGGCAATGCGCGCCTGATAAAACAACGCTGTCTGGGAAAGCAGACCCGCAATCAAAAGGGCGCAGATCAGGCAGCGGATGAAACTCAAAGTCATGTTCATTCCCATGCTGTAATCGCCTCTGCCCGGACGAACGATGGCATAAACGTAGGGGCCGTCCTTCATCGCTTTCTGCTGCTCTGCTTCGAAGGCTTTCTTTTCTTCCGCGGTGGCGATTTTCGGCGCCTCGCCTATGCCAGGCAGCAGATAGATGCCATGGCCGGAGGTCACGTTGGCTTTGATCACTTCGGCAACCTTGGATTCATCACGAAACGCCCGGAATCCATTTTGATGCCAGCCGAGGGCTGTCCACGACACCGCCTCCCAGCCGAAGACGGCCATGGCGGCGAGAACTGCTCCGAGAATGAATTTGCCCATGAAGTTTAATAGTGGCTCAAGCTTGAAGGGCAAGCAGGCAATCGGCCAAAACGCACAGGCAATCCTACGAACAACACCTCAGCACACGGGCGTCAGCAGCGCTGTGCCGCTGAAATGCGCCGCCAGATTCTCCACCACCAGCCGGGCCATCTCCGCACGCGTTTCATGCGTTCCGCTGCCCAGGTGGGGCAGCAGCACCGCGTTCTCGCACTGCATCAGCGCCTCCGGCACATGGGGTTCATTCTCAAATACATCCAGCCCCGCACCGCGAATGGTGCCGTTTTGCAGCGCGGTGATCAGCGCCGCCTCATCCACCACCGAACCACGCGCGATGTTGATCAGCGTGCCCTTCGTGCCCAGTGCGGTCAGCACCTCCGCGTTGATCAGGTGCTTCGTCGCCGCGCCACCGGGGCAGGCTACGATCAAAAAGTCCACCTTCTGCGCGAGAGCGACCAGCGAGTCCACATACTCCCAGCTCACGTCCTGCTTGGTGCGACCGTGATAGGCGATGCGCATCCCATGCGCTTCCAGCCGATGCGCGATCGCCTTGCCAATGCGCCCCAGGCCCACGATGCCCGCCAGCTTGCCATGCAGCGCATGCGCCAGTGGGAAGGCACCCTTTGTCCAGGCACCCGCATGCAGGAAACGATTCGCCGCGATCAGCTTCCGGCTCGTCATCAATACCAGTGCGCTCGCCGTGTCCGCCACGTCTTCCGTCAGCACATCCGGCGTGTTCGTCACGCGGATGCCATGCGCTTTGCACCAGTCCACCGGCACGCCGTCATACCCCACGCCAAACACGCTGATGATCTCCAGCTTCGGCAGCTGCTCCAGCAATGGCACAGGCGACACACTGCCCCCGGCCATCACGATGCCCCGGATCTCCGCACCCACCTTTCCCAGCAGCGCCGCCTTGTCCGCCGCATGGAAGTAATCATGACACACATGCGCCGCCAGCAGCGGCTGCATGAGGAAATCTGGCAACGGAGCGAGAATGAGGACAGGGGTCTTTTCCATGGGGTGGCTATCATCCTGCGACAGCCCCGCCTGACAAGCAGCGATTCAGCCCGGACGGTTCCGCATCATGTCCGCCACCTGCGCAAAGAACGTACTGATGATGGGCGCCTCGGGGTCGGGCACCGCCACCTCGGTCATCGCCTCGCTCATCAGTTTCATCCAGCGGTCGCGCTCTGCTTCCCCGATGGAAAACGGCATGTGCCTGCCGCGCAGTCGCGGATGCCCGCGCTCCTCGATGTAGGTCTGCGGTCCGCCGAAACGATACACAATGAAATCTGCCAGCCGCTTCTCTGCATTCTCCCAGTCATCCGGCGGATACATCGTGCCGATCACATCATCCACCCGCACGCGCCGGTAAAACGCCGTCACCATCTCGCGCAGCTTGGTTTCGCCCACCCGGGCGCAGAGAGTCGAAAGTTCATCCATGAGAGCAGAGTAGAGATGGCCGCCAGAAAACGCAAAAAAGTATCAGACTCCGCTGCTCTGGTTTTTTGCCCCTTTTTTGCGGCTCTTTGCGGCCATTCATCCCCTTTTCGGGAATTCCGCCGAAAGTTTCGCCTCTCACAGGACGGATGATTGACTCTCTGACCCAACTCGTTCGTATCTAACCCATGAAAACCGCGCTCACCCTCCTCACTCTCTTTCTCATGGCCTCCCTCGCCCCGACCTCCTCTGCCGCTGACGCCGCCAAAACTGAAACCGCCATCATCGGTGGTGGCTGCTTCTGGTGCGTCGAGGCTCAGTACCTCCTCGTCAAGGGCGTCAAGAATGTCGTCAGCGGCTATGCCGGCGGCAAAACCGAAAACCCCACCTATGAAGACGTCTGCACCGGCGAGACCGGCCACGCCGAAGTCATCAAGGTCGAGTTCGATCCCACGGTCGTCACCTACAAGGAAATCATCGACCTCTTCTGGGATGCGCATGACCCCACCAGCGTGACCAAGGAAGACGGCGAGCACCACGGCAAGTTCATGCCCAAAGGCACCGCCTTCCAGGGCAACGACTACGGCAGCCAGTACCGCTCCGCCATCTACTACACCACGGAGGAGCAGCACAAGATCGCCGAAGCCTCCAAGATCGAAGTGCAGAAGAAATGGAAAGACCCCATCGCCACCGAGATCGCCCCGCTGAAGAAGTTCTACCCCGCCGAAGACTATCACCAGAACTTCAAAGCCCTTCACCCGAACCAAGGCTACGTCCGCGCCGTCGTTGATCCCAAGACCGAGAAGTTCAAGCACAAGCTCGAAGAGAAAGGCAAGATCAAGCCCGAGGCGAAGTAACTTCCCTTCATGAAGTGGTCCGCACTCTCCGAGTGCGGTTTCCGATTCAGCCCAAGCCGCAAGGCTTGGGCTTTTTCGTTTGAACTCCGAGGGATTTTTTTGAACAAACCTAGAAACGATCTTTCTGCGTCATAGGCCCCGGATTTATCTGGCCACACCGCCGCCATTCTGGCAGAACCGGCATTCCATTGATTTAACCATGAACTCCTCACGCATCCTGCCACGCCTCCTCATCATTTTTGTGTGTGCATTCATTGTCGCCAGCATCGGCGTCGCCTTGCAGGCAATGCGCATTACCGGCAGGCCCCAGGAGTTCCGCTCGCTGGCCAAGCTCGTCGCCGGTGGCCAGATGGTCTTCAATGACAGCATCATCTGGCGTGAGCAGCAGCAGGACTTCTACGGGACGATCATCGAAACCATCGAGTCCTCTGAAATGAGCCGCCGCGCTTTGGAGCGAGTGAAAGCATTGAACCCCGGAATTAAAGCATGTGACGTGTCCATCCGTGTCGCTCAAACCAAGGGCAGCGCCATTTTCAACATCCTCGCCACCGGCACCGAGCCCAAATACACGAGGATCTTTCTCGATGCCCTGCTCGATGAGTTCATCTCCTTCCGCCAAAGTGTCCGCGAGCAGGCGCAGGGCAAGGTGCTCCAGAATTTTCTTCAAGAGGTGATCACACGGCAGAAGCGCATGGAAGACTCTGCGGAGAAACTGAAGAAAGCGCGTGCTCAGGGGGCAGCCACGCTCAGCGTCAGATCAGACCTGGAGCGGCTCGTGCCGCGCCTCAACTCCCAGCGCAATCAGCGCGACGACCTCCGTCTCAAGATCAAGTCGATGAGAGACGACGATGCCTCCCGTGCGTCCTTGCAAACCCAGCTTGAATCCATCGAATCCGAAATTCACGACATCGAAAAAGACCTGGATCGCAGGGAAGCCTCCCTCGATGAATTGAAGACGCTCCAGGAAAAACTCGAAACGGACAAGCATGCCTATGAGAAACTGTTCGAACAGGTCGAGAAAATACAGTCCGCATTCAATACAACAACCGCCGACTATGTCGCCATCCAGGAACGCGCCACCCCTGCCCTCGAAAACGTCGAAGACTGGCGCCTGCCCATCGCCGTGGGTGCTGGTGGCGGTGGTTTGCTGGGGGGCCTCATCGGCTTGGTGTTGAGCCTGATCTTGGTGCGCGCTCCCGGGCCTCCGCAGATCCCGGCGGTGATCGGATGAAATGACCGCCATGAATCTCCTGAGCATCCCCGTTATTCTCGGCTGCGTTCTGGCGGGTGCCAGCATCGGCACCGCCGTCCAAGCGCTCCGCATCATTTCCAAGCCCATGGAGTTTCGCTCGGAGGCCATCATCGTGGTTCCCGTGCATCATCCAATTCGCGATGAAGCAGAGCGAATCGGCAGGATCAACGTCATCATTGAAACCATTGAATCCCCTGAATTGAAGCGTCGTGCCTCGAACCGTGTGAAGGCTCTCAATCCTGGCCTTAAAGCAGGTGATGTGACAATCCGCGCCGCTCAGGCCTTGGATAATGATGTTTTCAATATCCTCGCGACTGGAACGGAGCCCAAAGGCACCCGGTTGTTCCTTGATGCCCTCATTGATGAATTTGTCAGTTTTCGAATCCACGCGCACAGTCTGTCAAATCCGCCGCCACCCAAGGAATATCTGCAATCCCTGACGGCCGTGCAGCAACGCGCTTCTGCTGCCACGGAGTACTTCGAAGACTGGCGCCTGCCCATCGCCATCGGTGCTGGTGGCGGCGGCTTGCTCGGTGCTCTCGTCGGTCTGGTGCTGAGGTTGATCATCGTCCGGTCACCCAAGTCGCCTTTTACCTTGCCGCCTGGCGTCCGGTCTGTCGAAATCGGGCAGAGTTAATTTTCACCATGACTGTCTTCCGTTTCTTGCTTCGCCTCGGCATCATTCTGGGCTGCGCTTGTATCGGCGCACTCATCGGTGCCAAATTTCAAGAATACCGCATCCTTGGCAGACCGGAGGCGTTTCGTTCGGAGGCAAAGCTTGTGGTAGACGTTCAGTTCATCAACCGCGAGCTGGAGGAGAGGAAGTTAGGGCTGAGTGAAGGCACCACATCTGACACTCTGGAAAGCGCTGAAATGAGCCGCCTCAATCATCTCCACCAATCCACTCATCGAGTTAATCAATTCGCCTTCTTGTGCTGAATCGCTCAAACTCGGCTCGGTTACATCTCTCCCATGAACTCCTCCCACCAACGCTGGCTCCTCGAACAACTCCCGCAGTGGGAACGTGAAGGGCTCCTCACCGCAGACGCAGCACGCACCTTGCGCGAGCGCAACGCGGTGGACGACTCCCAGCCGGGACTGGCGCAGATCGTGATGGGCGCGCTCGGCGCTTTGCTCATCGGCAGCGGCTTGATCGCGGTGATCGGCTACAACTGGGATGACTTCTCGCGGCCCGTGCGGCTGCTCTTCGCGTTTCTGCCGCTGCTGCTCACGCAGCTCTTCAGTTTCCGTGTGCTCCAGCGTGGTGAGGCCTCTTCGGCCTGGGTGCGCGAAACAGCCGCGCTGCTGCAGGCGCTCGCCACCGGCGCGTGCATTGCCCTTGTCTCGCAGATCTACAATCTCGGCGGCGATTGGCCGGATTTTCTGTTCTGGTGGATGCTGCTAAGCCTCCCGCTGGCCTGGGTGCTGCGCTCGCACTCCGTGGCGATCTTTTACCTCATCGCCATCGCGATCTGGAGCGTGAACCAGGTCGATCGCGGCAGGCCGTGGTTTGACAGCCCGCTGCTGTATCCGCTGCTGCTGCTCGGACTGCTGCCCTACTGGCCAGGATGGAAAAACCAGGCACCGCTTTCGGTCTCCGTTCGCTGGGTGATGACGATCAGCGCCATCTTCGGCTTTTGCAGCCTGGAGATCTTTGTCATCCCTCGAAGCAGCGACTACTTCAGCGGTTATGACGCCCAAAGCTTTTTCTGGCTCTGGACACTGACCGCCGCTGCCTTCGCTCTGTTTCCGCTCAGTCAAAACGGCAACGAAGAGCCCATCCGTCGCAAGCCGCAGGTCGTGCTCGGATCGCTCTGGCTGCTCGGTTATGGCGTGGCCGCCACCTTTCGCGATGTGAGCGATGACATCCTCAAGGGCGCTTCACATGCCCTGCAATTGCCATGCTGCTGGGCACTGCTCACCGTGCTCGCGGTTTTTGTGCTGCTGGCCTCCTTGCGCAAGCGCTGGGCGGTGCTGGCCATCGCATCCGTGGCCTTGCTGCCCTTGCTCACCATCCCCTTCGTCCAGAGCAAACATGCGTATGACAGCACATTCCTGTCCTGGCTCGTCACACTGCATCTCGCCGTCATTGGCATCACGCTCATCGTGCTGGAGTTTGCCGGCAAAAAAGGCGCTCCGCGTCTCGGGGCCACGCTTCTCTCCGTGCTCATCATCGCCCGCATGGCGGACAGCCATTTCTCTCTCCTCGCCAAAGGCGTGGCCTTCATCGGCGTCGGTGTGGCCTTCCTGGCCTTCAACATCCTCATGAGCCGTCAGCTCAAAAAGAAACAAGCCGCTATCGTATGAAAACGCTTCCCCTCATCATCTTCGGCCTCGCCGTGCTGGCGCAGTGGGCCGCCCCTTTGTCCCAAATCTGGACGCATGAGCAGGTGCTCGCCAAGGGCACGCTCATCAAACTCAAATGCAGCGCCCCGGATCCCTATGATCCCCTGCGCGGTCGCTATCTCGCCGTGAGGCCAAGCCAGAGCCAGGCTGCAGTGCCAGCGGGCGTGGAACTGAAGCAACACACGCAGGTCTATGCGGTGCTCACCACCGGGACCGATGGCTTTGCCACCGCCTCCAGCCTTTCGCCCACACCACCCGCCAGTGGCGACTACATCCGTGTAAAAACAGGTTACGTGTACGAAGACAAGGCCTGGATCGAATGGCCATTCGACCGCTTCTACGTCAACGAAAAGCTCGCGCCTGAGGCCGACAAGTGGTTCGCGGAAAACATTCGAAGTGTACAGGGCATCACCGCCGAGGTGCGTGTGTTCAACGGCCGCGCCGTGCTCGAAGACCTGAGCTTCGACGGCAAGCCCTTCCGCGAAATCCTCAAGGCACGGGTCAAGTAAACCGCGAGCAGCCCGTTCTCACCGTACATCGTCACTTGCATCCCGCCCCCGCGTGCTTCATTCGCGGCGCTTGCAACCACTTCACCTCATCGACGCCATCGGCCCGTTCTTTCGCGGGCATGACGTGCGTACGATCAACTGGTCCAAGATTCCCTGGCATCATCTGCCCAAGACGCGCGACGCCGCTGCGGATGCGTGGTGGGCACAGGTGCGGGAGGACATCACGCGCTTCGCCGATCAAGCCGCCGCATGGGGCTTCAACGCCGTCTCACTCGATGACGTGACGCACCTGGCGGATCACGTATGGCTGGAGCCGGAGCTGCGCGCACGCATCGCGATCTACCGCGGAGAATTCACCCGCTGCTTCGAGATCTTCACAACCCGCGGCCTGCAGATTCATCTGACGATGGATGTGATGACCTACACGCCGGAACTGCGGCGGCAAATGACGGAAGCCAAACGCGGCGTGAACGACTACCTCGCCGAATTGCTCGACGGTTTCTTCACCAGCTTCCCGCAGGTGGCAGGCATCATCCTGCGCATTGGCGAAGCCGATGGCAAAGGCGTGCACGACGAATTCCGCAGCGAGCTTGTCATCCAAAAACCCGCTCAGGCGCGGCTGCTCCTGCTCGATCTGCTGCCCGTGTGCGAGAAGCATGCCCGCCGCCTCATCTTCCGCACCTGGACCGTCGGCGCCTATCGCATTGGCGATCTGATGTGGCACCGCCGCACCTTCACCAGCGTGTTTGAAGGCCTCACCAGCCCGGCGCTCGTCATCTCGATGAAATACGGCGAGTCCGATTTCTTCCGCTACCTGCCGCTGAATTCGAACTTCTTCCGCACCGACGTGGCGAAGATCGTGGAGCTGCAAACGCGGCGCGAGTACGAAGGCTGCGGCGAGTACCCCAGCTTTACCGGCTGGGAATACGAACGCTACGCGCATGAGCTGAAGCACGCCAAGAACGTCATCGGCTGCATGGTCTGGTGCCAGACCGGCGGCTGGGTTCCCTTCCGCCGCATCGCATTGATCGACCCTGAAGCCATCTGGATCGACCTCAACACCTTCGTCACCATCCGCATCATCAAGGACGGCATGCCCGTGGAGGACGCCGTGCGCGCCTTCGCCAAAGAGCGTGCGCTGGGCGATGCCGAGGCCCTCATCGAACTCCTGCGCTACTCCGACGAGGTGATCCGCGAGCTCCTCTACGTAGAAGAATTCGCCCAGCAAAAACTCTTCTTCCGCCGCGTGCGTATCCCGCCGCTGCTCCAGGTCTATTGGGGCAACATTTTCATCAATCACAGCGTCAAAAAACTGCTGCGCTACTTTGTGCAGGAGCCGGAGGCCGCCCTGCGCAGCGCCGCCCGCTGCATGGACCGGCTGGAGCAGATGATCGCCCTGGCCCCGCGTGCCGGAGTCCCCGTGGCCGACCTCGAATACATGCGCGACACCTTCCGTCTGCTCGCGCTGGCGCGTGAGTATTACTTCACCGAGTTCACCCCAGACATGGAGACGCGCTTGCGCGAAGCCAAACGCGCCTACAAAGCGAAATACACCAAGCGTGGCCTGCGCGCGCGCTACCGCATCAAGACCGACTTCAAACCCTTCTGGCTGCACCCCCGCTATCTCGGCTGGGCCATTGAGCTCCTCATGCGCCGCCGCCGTGGCTACCGCCTCATCGACCGCCTGCTAATCCTCCACGTCCTCTCCATGATCTACCGCGTCATCGCCCTGCGGAAGCCCCATTGGATTCCCGGCTTCGCCAAAGAGAGCGCCATGGGCGTGGACGTGGTGTTCCGGTAATCGTGAATCGGGTCTGCCAATGTGTTTACGAAGGCATGTGCTTCAATAACTGCCGATAGTCCTGCAAGACAATGGCAATGGCTGTCTTGGCGTCATATTGCTCATTGATCACTTCATCATGATAAATTCGGTATAAAGGACCGCCTTCTCCCTCATGCACATTGATGAAGTAAGGATCGCCAGTACCAATGCCGCAGTTCCCTACGGGAATGAATCCGGCAGAAGCCACCGCTATTCCAGGATAGCTTTCAGTCTGCTCCATCAAAATGTTGGCTTCACCGAGAATCTCGATGTCTGTGCCAACACCTGACAAATCGACATCATCAGGCAGCAAGAACTCTCGTCCGATCAGCTGATGCTGTTCGACAAATGTTTTCCAGTAGGGAGGCATGTGATCTGGTCGGCTATATCTTCGGCTCCCACCCCTTCCGATACCCACCATCGCGGCCCCAGAGCTTCAGCGCCTCCGCGTTATCCAGCACCTTCCCCGTCTTCGGATCACACTTTACCACGGTATTCGTGCGGTAGGCCATGTTGCCCAGGTGGCACATCATGGTGCTTTTCTGGCCTTCTTCGATGGGGCTGTTCAGCTTCGCATTGCCACGGATGGCCTCGATGAAATTGCCCATGTGCGCGGGATCACCGCCACCCGCGCCTTTGCCCTTGCTCATCTCCACGCCTTTCAGGTCGTAGTTGATCCAGGAATCACGGGCGATGGCCATGGTGCCGTTGTCGCCATAGAAGATCACTTCGCCCAGCGGCTTCTCCGCCGCACGGGCGTGGCAGCTGCTCTGCACCCATTCGCAGCCAGCGTGGCCGAAATCATAGACCGCCGTGCCGGTGTCCGGCGTTTCCTGCGCGTCATTGTAGAAGTAGCGGCCGCCGTTGTAGGTCGTGCGCAGCGGATAGTCGCCCTTCAGGCCCCAGCGCAGGATGTCCAGCGTGTGGATGCCGTTGTTGCCGAGTTCGCCGTTGCCCCAATGCCAGAACCAGTGCCAGTCGTAGTGCGCCATCGATTTGAAATCATGCTTCGCATCGTCCGGCACGGGGCCCTGCCAGAGGTCGTAATCGATGTCCGGTGACGCCGGCTTCTCATTCGTGGCCACCGATTTGCGCGTGTTGTAGTAGAAGCCACGGCCAAAGCGGACGGGACCGATGGCACCGCCATGCAGCGCCTCAATCGCCTCCTTCATCCACGTGCGGCGTTGATTCCCCATCTGCACCAGCCGGTCATACTTCTTCGAAGCCGCCACAATCATCTCCGCCTCATGTGCATTCTGGCTGCCGGGTTTTTCCACATAGACATGCTTGCCAGCCTGCATGCACAGCAGCGCGGCCGGGGTGTGCCAGAAATTGGGCGTGGCGATGAAGACGGCATCCAGCGTTTTGTCATCCAGGATGGTGCGGAAATCCTTCACGCCCACGCAGGACACCTTCTGCGTGTCATTGACGACCTTGAGGCCCAATTCGAGGCGCTTCGGGTCCACCTCGGCCAGGTAGGCGATCTCCACGCCCGGAATTTTGAGCAGGGCCTGCACATGCTGCATGCCGCGTCCCAGCGCCACCACGGCCACTTTGACCTTCTTCCCGGCCTCATCCGCAGCGTAAAGTTTCGGCAGTGCGGAGACAGCGGCGAGCGCGGACGTTTGGTGGAAAAAAGTGCGGCGATTCATGATGGTGCGACAAAGTCGGTCTCCACCGCCATGCTCTTGCAGCACTCAGAAAATAAAGCCGACTTGGACGCCACCACCCACTTCCATCGTGCCGGAACGAAACACGCTGACGTAGGTCTGCAGATTGAGCTTCAGACGCTCATGGGCGATTAGTTCCACCCCCATCTGCACATTGGCGAAGTTGCTGTAAGTGCCGGAGCCGCCTGTCGCGGTGCTGGGACCGGAGCCGAAGGGTACCAGGCCGCCACCACTGCCCACGATCGAGAAGGGAGTGCCTTGATAAGAGGCGGTGCTGCTGCTGCTGTGCTGGGCCAGGTAAATCCAGTTCGCACTCAAGTAAGGCACCACCTTGCCAAAGTTGGTTTCGAAGTGGTAGGCCGCATTGTATCCGAGATTCAGTCGGAACACGCTGAAGTCCTGGCTGCTCGCGCTCAGCAATCCCGGTACTGGAGTGTCTGACTGCTCGGTGTAGCCTCCCACATTCCCAAAGGTGTAGCGCAGACCGCCTGTAGGTCCATGCACCCAGCCACGGTGCCGCATATTGTAGGCGAGCATCCAGTCAAGAGTATGCGAAGACGAGCTGGGCTTGGCGAATGCCTGCGCCGTGCCGATGCTGCGGCGCAGATCAGTCTCGGCGTGGGAGTAGTTGTAGATGAAGGTGCTGCACAGGCCGTACCATTCACCCACCACCGTGAAGCCCAGCGCATTCCCGCTGCTGTCGAGTTTCAGATCCGTAGCGCTGCCACGGCCGTACAAGTAGCTCCAGTAAGCGCCGAGCATCACATGGGAGGTGGCCAGAAAGTCCACCCCCACCGTGGCCGCACCGTAGTGGGCGTCCAGTCCGCTGCTCCGGCTGCCGCGTCCTTGGGAATCCACGCGCGCCAGATTGCTTGCCGCCCACGCTTCCCACCGGCGCGAGCCAAAGCCTGCCAGATCGCTCAATGTGACCTCATCACCCCCGACATTTTCAAGATTTGAGGTGCCACGGGCCACGCTGCTGGTGCGCGTCTGCACCGTGCCAAGGGAGCCTTGGAGCACTTGCTGGCCCTGAGACTGCGTCAACATGGCGGCGGTCAGGCCGTAGGTGAAATTGTTCAGGCCAGCGCCATCAGCGATCATGAAACCTACTCCACCATAGTTCCCCGCCGAGACTCCATTCAGCGACGTTCCCACATAGACGTTTTGCGCCTTGAGAAAGGCCAGGTTCGTTGGCGTCAGGATGGGGGCATACTGCGAGATGTCTCCAAAGGTGCTGACTCCTGTGGGATACGGGTTGTCTCCGCCATTGAGCACTCCGACCACCTCCAGTTTGCCATCCTTGTTGGTGTCGGCATAAAGCGCAGAGCCACTGTCTCCCTTCGCAGTGCCAGCCTCATTGGGGCCTCCCGTTATCGCTCCAAGGGTGCTCGTGGTGCCGTCCGGCTTGTCAAGGTCCAACAAAATCACCGTGCCTGAAGTGTCATTGATCGTGCCGCCCACGGTGATCGTCGGCACTCCCACAAAGTCGATGGTGTTCGTGCCGCCTTTGAGAATACCGTCCACTTGCTGCCCCGCCCCAGCATTTCCACCCAGAATCACCGTTCCATCCGAATGCAGGCCATGGCCCGCCACCACCCCAGCCAGGCCCACGGGTGAGGTGGAACTCACGGCTGAAGCCTGAATGACGGGGGATTCGGCAGTGACGGTCGTCACCTGATTGATCTTGAAGCTCACCACGGCGAGGTCATTGGTCGGTGTACCTCCGGCGGCACCTCCAGGCTTGGTGGCCCACAGCGGATTCACGGCAATCTGCGTCGCCGTGGCCGTCACAGAGTAGGTGGCCGTCCCGCCATTTTCTCCGGGAGCATTGCCAAAATAAAAAATGATCGTTCCGAGGCCAGCGTCCAGCACGCCATCATTGTTGAAGTCCACGTTGTGCGCTGCAGTGAGAAACTTCAGAGTCCCCGCTTCCAACGATGGCACCAAAGTGCCCGTCCCGTTTGAATTGCTATAACTTACAAAGCCTACGGTCCGCCCGAGATCCAGACCGGAGGCAAAAGTGATGTGCTGATTGCCGATGATGCCTGGAGAAGCTGAATTCACCCCCACGATTGCCAGCGCGGCTGGCTGTTGCAGGGTCGACAATATAACAACTATCAGCGCAAGTTTCTTTCTCATTATGAATCGCGGTTGTTCGTATAACCAATCACTATTTACAAGCTAGTACTGTGCCGCCACCGCGATTATTGAAATTCGCTTGCTGCGTTCGGGAAAATCAGTGCTCCTGCAGCCTTCCGCCTTCTCCGGGGTCGCTGCTGGCTCGCGCCCATCACTTTCCCCGTGCATCCGGGCCGTTTTCGCCCACTATCGGGGCTGCCACCATTCGCCATGACTTTCGCCGAACTTCACCGCATCTATCACCAGCCCTTTTTCGATCTCCTCAAGCAGGCCCGCGCCGTGCATGACGAGCATTGGACCGGCAACGAAGTGCAGCTCTGCACCCTCCTCAGCATCAAGACCGGCGGTTGCAGCGAAGACTGCGGCTACTGCGCCCAGAGCGCCCGCTACAGCACCGGCCTGCAAAAAGAAAATCTCATGCCCAAGGAGCAGGTCATGGAGCGCGCCCTCGCCGCCCGTGCCAATGGTTCCACCCGCTTCTGCATGGGCGCCGCCTGGAAAGGCGTGCGCAAAGGCACCCAGAAATTCGACCAGGTGCTCGACATCGTGCGCGACGTTTCCAAGCTCGGCATGGAAGTCTGCGTCACCCTCGGCGAACTCGGCGCGGATGAGGCCACCGATCTCAAGGAAGCCGGCGTCACCGCCTACAACCACAATGTGGACACCTCCCCGGAGCACTACCCAAACATCGTCAGCACGCACACCTTTGACGACCGCCTCCGCACCATCCGCCACGCGCAGGATGCCGGCATGTCCGTCTGCTGCGGCGGCATCCTCGGCCTCGGCGAGACCATCGAAGACCGCCTGAAGATGCTGGAGGTCATCTCCAACTTCAATCCCCAGCCCGAGAGCATCCCGATCAATGCCCTCATGCCCATCAAAGGCACCCCCATGGGAGACAACGAAGTCGTCGATTCCTTCGCCTTCGTCCGCATGATCGCCGTCACCCGCATCGCCGTGCCGAAGGCCAAGGTGCGCCTCAGCGCCGGCCGCACGAATTTGAGCCGCGAAGCCCAGGCCCTCGCCTACTTCGCCGGAGCCAACTCCATCTTCTACGGCGACAAACTCCTCACCGCCGCCAACCCCCGCGCCAACGAGGACATGAAGCTCCTCCGCGACCTCGGCCTCGCCCCCCAGGCCCCCAATCCCGAAATGGAAGCCCCCGAAGCCACCGAAGGCCGCCCCCTCATGCCGTGCTGCACCGAAGAGCATGCCTGTGAGATGGAGAAGGCGAACGGGTGCTGCTAGGTAGCTTTCACTTTGGCAGTTTTTAGCCCGCCAAGTCCGACCAAAACTCGATCTCTCTAGGCTCTCCGGCCTTCACAGGCGAAGCTATGCCAAAGGCATCGCGAAACTCGTTATGCAGATAATCTTCAAGGTTTTTTCCATAGTAGATGATGTCTGTTTGATAGACAGAAAACACAGGATTGCCTGCTTGTGAGGGTTTCCCCGGCATGAACCGGTGCGAATAAATCGGAATGAGCTGTGGTGCCTTGAAAACGCGTTCTTTCGCGATTTCAAACGCATCCGCCAAAGAAGCAGGCCTGGCACCCCACTCTTCCATCCAGAATGTATTGTGTTCGATGTCGAAGCAGATGCCATCCAGCGGCCACTGCATCATGTAAAGGATTTTGTCTTTGGGGCCGTTCCTCCAATCGATCCACTTCCGTGATACTGGCAGTGCGTAAGCGAGAAACTCTTTGAGATCTTCGGGAAAGCAAAAGCCATAGTCGCGCTCAACGCCTTCGAACTCCTGAGCAGTCAGGCCACGCTCAAACACGACCCCAACGCTCATCAGCCGTTCTTTGCATTCAGCAAGATTCATAATTTTGTGTTTCACACCGCCGCCTTCAGCAGCCTTGCCAGATACATCCCCGCCGTTTTCCCCACCTCCACCACCTCCGCGTGGTGCAGCGTCTGCGCCCGCAGACCCGCAGCCCAGTTGGTGAGCATCGAAATGCCTGCCACTTCCATACCCAGCGCACGCGCCTGAATGGCCTCGGGCACCGTGGACATGCCCACGGCATCCGCGCCCAGCGTGCGCAGCATGCGAATTTCCGCGGGTGTTTCATACTGCGGACCCAGCAGCCCGGCATACACGCCCGCATGCAGCTTCAAACCGATCTCCAAACTCGCCGCATGGAATTTTTCACACCACGCCCGCGAATAGACCTCGCTCATGTCATGGAAGTTCGGTCCACCCAGCAGCGGCGTGGTGCCTTGGAGATTGATGTGATCCGTGATGAGCATCAAACCACCCACATGGAAGCTCTCATGGATCGCACCCGCCGCATTAGTGAGCACGACACGCTTCACTCCGATCTCGTGCATGAAGCGGATGCTCGCCGTGACCTCATGCGCCGTGAGACCTTCATACAAATGCCGCCGCCCTTGAGCGAGCAGGATGGGCTTGCCGTGATGCTGCGCCAAAACGAAGCGCCCTGCATGCCCCGGCACTGTCGAAGCACTCAGTCCAGGCACCTCGCCATACGCGACTTCACTTTCAATCCCAAACGCATCCGCCACGGTTCCAAGACCGGAACCCAGCACGATGGCAGTTTCAGGACGGGCGTTTTGAAGGGCGATGAGTGACATGGTTCACACCACTATCTGGCGGCAATCCTCTCCTTCAACTCCTGATACAACCTCTCCACCTGCGGCATCTCAATCCCCGCCGCCTTCGCCTGGCGCACCGGCTCGCCCCAGATCGCCTCAAGCTCCACCTCACTGCCCGCCAGAAAATCAATGAGGCTGCTCGGCTTGTAAGCAGACATGGTACGAGTGCGCTCGATCATGTCATCAATGAGCGACAGCGGAATCGCATGCCCTAGCCTGCCTGCGGTCTCGATGATCTCCCGCATCAAATGCCGCACGCGTTGTTCCAACACCGGATCCGCCAAAATCGCCGCTGTGTCCTTGCCACCCGCTGCAATCGAAAGACCGTTGAACGGAATATTCCAGACCAGCTTCTTCCACCGCGCCGTGAGCAAACAGGGCTCCACCTTGCACTCGATCCCACAGCGCCGGAACTCCGCCGCCAGCGCCTCCGTGCGCACCTGCGGCGGACCACTGTGCTCACCCAGCGCGATCTGCCCCTGCGCGATGTGATGAATCACCCCCGGCGCGATGCGGTTGATGCACACAAAGCACAGACCGCCCAGCACATGCGCAGAGCCAAAGTGCCGCGCCAAAAAGTCATCGCTGCCCAGCCCGTTTTGCAGCGTGAGGATCATCGTCTTTTTGTGCAGCAGCGGCGGCAGCAAAGAGAGCAACGCCTCATTCGAGGTGGCCTTCATCGCAATGATGACCAGATCGCACTCCCCGATCTCCGCTGTGCTGCGGTGGCAGTGCACCCGCGGCAAAGTGAAGTCACCGAGAGGGCTGCTGATCTTGAGCCCATGCTGCTTCACCTGCTCATAATCTGAGCGCATGAGAAAATGCACCTCATGTCCATGCTGCGCCAGCCGCCCGCCATAGTAGCAGCCGACCGCCCCGGAGCCGATGATGGCGATGCGTGGATGATCCAGATTCATCTTCATAATGTGGGAAGCATCTCCGACTCTTCAAATCATCCCGCATTTCCTCCCAAAGCCAAAGGTAGTGCGGGCAATCCTGCCCGCTTCAGACGCGCTCGATGCGGACAGGATTGCCCGCACTACTTCACCATCAAATAATGCCGCGTCTTGCCATGCCTCTGCTTGTTCGTCAGCGGCGGCAGGTCCAGATGGAAGAAATGGCGCAGAGTCTTGGTGTGGTGCTTCAGCGTCTGCTTCGCAGCCTCCTTAAGCTCCTTCCACCTTCTCCACGGATGATCCGGCGCATGCGTGATGTGCCTCAGCAAACTCAGCCATTCCACATACGCGCGGGAGATGTCCCCTTCCGCGATGCCCGCTTTCAAATCCTGCGCACCGGGCTGCTCCGGATGCAGCAAGGCATCAAGCAACTCCGCCGCGCCTTCGCCATAGTCATCCGGCAGACCGTTATCGAGATAGCCGTGATGATTCACAAAACCGTAGGTGCCACGGCACACCGCCGCGAGTCGTTCAGAAGCGCAGTCCAGCGGCAGATCAAACTTGGAGCCGCTGCGCAGATTCGCCATGTGATGCACCAGATCATCCGCAGGATAGCTTTCGTCTTCGAGAGCCGCCACAATAGCCAGTCCCTCACCATGCTGGAAGAAGCTGAAGATTTCTCCACGCCGCGTGGGCACGCCCCCGGCATCGATTAGGCCCAGCGTGCGCCATGCATGAATCGGTGATCCGCCACGCGGTTCGCGATCGGTCGTGGCCGTTTCGGCCATATGAACCCCAGTCGCGTTCTGCACTACAATGCTGCGTTCCTGCGGCGCAAAGAGCAGCCTGCCATGACCATCCTCATAGGCCATCACCTCAATGGGCGCGAGATCGAAGCACGCAAAGACCAGGTTCTCTTTCGTCACGGTGCCGATGAATTCGGGAGCCACGTCTTGGATGACATCCTCCCCATGCGCGAGGATGGCCTTCGCGAGTTCACCCGCATGCAGCACGGTGATTTCCTCCAGTGGTATTGTTTTTGCGTTACGCGGCAGTTTGAGCAGACGGCGAATCGATTTCGTCGGCTTCACGTCATCTCCCACCGGCGTGCCGAGACTGATCTCGACGCCGTAGGTCACTTCCTTTTCGCGGCGGATTTTTCCCACACGACCGATGCCATGCGCAAACCTCGCGGCGAAAGCCGGAACACTCAGCACCGCATGCACACGGCTCAGTGGCACGCGTTGCAGCGCATGGCGGTGCTTGCGCTCCCATTCACCATAGGAGTTCAAGACCTGCTTCTCCGTGGCTTCGAGACCGAAGAGTGCCTTCGCATTTTCATGCTGCGGATGCACCACGTTCGGCTCCAGTTCCTCCAGCCCGAGCAGCGGCGGTACTTTGGCAAACAACCTTCCGGCAAAGCGCGTCGCGGCCTCGAAAGGATTCTCCTCCCGCAGCGCGGCGTGTTTCATCACACGCAGAAAAATCGGCCATGCCAGCAGGGTGCTGCGGTGCAGTCGCGCCGGCCGCGCATCAAAGATGGAAGGACTGTCACGGCTGGTGATCACATGACCTTTGTCATCCAACCCGCGTCTTCCAGCGCGGCCATACATCTGCAGCAGCTCATCAGGCGCGAGTTTGTGCTCGCTCTTGCCATCGTGAAACGTCGTGCCGGCCACATGCACGCTGCGCACCGAGAAATTGATGCCTGCCGCGAGACCCATTGTCGCGGCAATGACACGCAGCTGCCCCGCTTTCGCCAGCGGTTCGATCACACCTGCGCGTGCGCCATACGACAGCCCGCTGTGGTGAAAAGCCACGCGTTTCTCCAGCAGCGTCGCCAGATCTTTTCCACACACCGCACGCTGTTCCGCCGTGAGCTCCAGCGGATCGCCCATCGGCAGATCGGCGGCGAGTCTGCGCGCAATGGACTCCGCTTCCTTGCGGCGCGGTGCAAAGATCAGCAGCGGTGCGAGATCAGCGATCATCACGGCAGCAGCAAAGCGCGGCCAGTAGTTCTGAAACTGCTTCTGTCGCTGCGGCAGCGTCTCCATCGGCACCTCTTCTAGAGGCACGGGTCGTTCACGCGTCATGACCACTTCCGCCTTGCGGCCCAGACTCACCAGCCACGCCGCCACATCCTCAGGGTTCGCCACAGAGCCGCTCAGCAGCAGCAGCCGCGTGTCCTGCGGTGCCAGAGCAATGGCTGCCTCGTAGTTCGCGCCACGCGAGTGGTCCGAGATCATCTGATACTCATCGATCACCAGCAGCGCCGGACCTTCGCCGCGCACCAGCCGCTCGATCTGCGTCTCCAATGTGGCCACAACGACCGGCGCATCCACATTCTCCGCGATGTCCCCCGTGGCGATGCCTACATTCCACTTCGCCTCCTTCCATTCGGCGTACTTGTCATTCGCCAGCGCCCGCGTCGGCACCGTGTAGATTGCCGGGCCCTGCAAATGCCGTCCCTGATGCAGCAGCTCAAAAATGTACGTTTTCCCCGCACCCGTCGGCGCACTGACGACCACGTCACAGCCCGAACGCAGCAAATTCACCGCCTGGTGCTGCCACGGGTCGGGGAGTTTGAGCTGGTTGAGAGATGGAAGCATGCGCCGCTCTCTATGACGCACGAATTCAAGCTTGTCACGAACCAGGCTTGTTCGTATCTTTCATGTATGGCCACCAGCGTATCTTATCTCTTGCAAGAGGCATTGCAGCTATCTGCAGACATGCGCATCGATCTCGCGGAGCAGTTGATGGAAAGCGCATCTCCTTCGACTGAGGCGATCTCGGAGCAGATGAAGATCGTGCGCACGCGAATGAGCAATGTGGAGCGCGGTCTTTCGCGGCTGGTGGAAGCAGATGCGGCGCATCAGATGGTCCGCGAGGCTCTCTCTGCGAAAGCATGACGCTGCATTTCGAACTGGAGGCACTCGAGGAGTATCGCGATGCGGCGATTTACTCCAAGACGAGGTTTGGTCTTGGCGAAGACTTTGTGCAGGCCATGGAAGCCGCCCTGGAAACCATCGCACAAGATCCAGCCCTGTTTCAGCTTGTGGGCAATGGCGTGCGGATCTTCCGCCTGAAGCGTTTTCCTTATCATCTCTACTACCATCATGATGCAGAGGAAGAGAAGATCACGATCTATGCCGTGGCTCATCACAGCCGTCGCCCTGGCTACTGGCGCAAGCGTCTGCGGTAGGTGCACAAGACTGGCTTGAATCTTCAATGCGCCCCGGTATTTCTTTCAGGCATCTTATGAAAAGCTGTGCCAACAAAACGTTTCCTGGATTGCGGCTTTTCATGTCCGGCCTTCTCATTCTGCTGGCCGGCTGCAATGCGGGAACCATGACCGTCGGCCACTATGACGGCACCACGGGTGAAGCCAGCAAGACAGTTTACTCCAAGTACTACGACAATGGCGACTGGCTGCTGAAGGACAAGCTCGGGCTCGTCATCCTCGTGGATCACGATAAAAAGGTGATCCCAGTCGCGCATGGCACAGCGCAGGCGCTCGGAGCACTCGGGCCACGCGATTCCCTCGCTTCCGGCAAGCTCTCGATTGTTCTGTGGAACTTCGATTCCGTCCCTCATCAGGTTAAGTTCAAACGCATGATGGTCCCCAGCGGGTCACTGGATTTCCAAAACGAAGTGGTCACCGCCGCTCCGCACAAGGAGACAGAAACCGAGGCCGGAAGCTTTCCGATCTTCAACTACGGCACCTCCATCCATGTGACCCTTGAGGTGGAGGTGGGCGGAAAGCCGCGTCGCATCGAGCTGGATCTGCTGCGGCGCACCCAAGCTCAGTTGAATCAGTACTTCTCCGACGGTGCTGCGCGCCCCTATCCCTGGGGTGCACGCAGCGTCAATCAGTGAACGAGTTCACGACCCGTTCCAGCTCTCGCAGATTCGCCCGCGCCTGCGATTCATATCGCTCGCGTGCCCATGCGGTGAGGTAGATCTGCTCGCGCTTCAAAAAGCCAGTCAGAATCTCCGCGCGCTTCTCCACGTACACCTCTTCCGGCACCCACGCATACTCCGCACGAATCTGCCGTTCATATTCCCGCACACGCTCCATCGGCTGTGCAAAAATCGCGAGATCAATGTCGATGATCCACGCATCATCTGGTCCGTCTCCCGGCTGGTGTGACTTCGTCAGCAGGATGAGTCGCGCCACCTCGCACGCCATCTCACTATCGCCGAGTGCCTCCAGCGCCATCCGCGCGCTGAGTTCTTCGTTTTCGCTGCCCTGAGGGTCATACACCGCATCATGAAACCACAAAGCCATCTCAATGAGGTCCGGCTTCGCAATCAAACCGGTCGCTTTGGCGTCGTCCAAAAGGAGCAGGCATTCTTCAATATGCTGCAGAGTATGGTACGCACGCTGCGGCTCCGCATAGCATCTGAGCAGCCGCGCATGCCAGACAGAGGCATCGCCCGACAAACTCAGACGTCGCCAAAGGTTTTCCAAGCGTACGTTTGAAGTCATCATGAGGAGGAAACAATTTGGGACACAGGGCTGCAATTGCCAGATGAAGCTGCAAACCCTGAGTTATTCACAGCAATCATCTAACCCCCGCGCTTGAATCCAGATCACAGCACGGTATCGCTGAGTGCACACATGGATTGCCGCCAAAATGAAATCGTTTCCAGCCTGATGACCTCGTATCACGAGGTGGGCGGGATCAACCATGTCGATTGCGGCAATCTGCCGTCCAAACGCGCCATCGCCGCTCTGTGCGAAGATCTGTTACACCTACTCTTTCCCGGCTTCTTTTCGGATGAAGCCGTGTCTTCCCAGGAGCTGGAGCTGATGACCAATGAACTCGTCGCCAGCATCCGTGAGCGCCTGAATGTGGAGGTGCGCCGCAGCCTGCGCCTCAATGGCAACCCTGAAAACCGCGATGCGGAAGCCGCTGACGTGGTGTGCAGTTTCTTGATGAGACTGGCCGAAGTACGTGCCCTGCTGAAAATGGATGTCGAGGCCGCCTACGCCGGCGATCCCGCAGCCCGTGGCTTTGAGGAAATCATCCTCGCCTATCCCGGCCTCGAAGCCATCGCGATTCAGCGCACGGCCCATGTGCTCTATCTGAAGAACGTGCCGGTGATCCCGCGCATGATGACGGAGTGGGCGCACAGCCGCACCGGCATCGACATTCACCCCGGCGCGCAAATTGGCACGCACTTCTTCATCGACCACGGCACCGGCGTGGTGATCGGTGAGACGGCGACTCTTGGAAATCACGTGAAACTGTATCAAGGCGTCGGTCTCGTCGCACGCTCCCTCGCCGCCGGGCAGGCGCTGCGCGGCAAAAAGCGCCACCCCACGCTGGAAGACCACGTCACCGTGTATGCCAACGCGACGATTGTCGGCGGCGACACGATCATTGGTGCGCGCAGCACCATCGGCGCAAACGTATTCATCCTCGAGTCTGTGGCCCCCGACATGCTCTACGCTCTGGGTGAACAGGAACACAAGGTCCAGGTTAAAAAGAAGAAGTGAGCATGCTCGATCTCTCCCAGCTGAATTTTGATTTTTCCGCCCTGCCGCACTGGGTGCCATTTCGCAAGGTGCGTGACCTGACACCCCCGCCAGAACCCGCAGAGGGTTCAGCGGATGAAACCATCCCTGATGGCCGGGATGCGGAACTGGAGGAGCAGACGCGAGCCATGCTGCTGGCGCTGGATCTGCCGGGCGGAGCCAAACTCGTCACCGTGGCATGGAATGCGCGCCTGCGCAGCACGGCAGGCTATGCGCGCTATCCGGGCTGGGCCATTGAGTTGAACCCGAAGCTGCGTGAGTTCGAAGGCCAGGTGGAGCGCACTCTGAAGCATGAGCTGGCCCATTTGATTGCCTATCATCGCAGCGGCCGCAAGCGCATCGAGCCGCATGGCCGTGAATGGCGTCAGGCCTGTGCCGATCTCGGCATCGCAGGTGAAAAGGCACAGCACCGTCTGCCCCTGCCGCGCAATGAAGTTGAGCGCAAACTGACCTACGCCTGCCCCGCCTGCCACACCAAGGTGCAGCGTGTGCGCAAGTTCCGCCGCCCCACCGCCTGCCTGCATTGCTGCCGGTTGCATGCCGGCGGCCAGTATGACGGGCGCTTTCGTCTCACATTGGTGACTGGAAATTAGTTGCTGAGATACGCGTCTTTCCGCCAAACTCGGGCCTCCAAGCTGCGTTTATGCTTGACCTAGGTGCTCCTACCCGCTGCTTTAGCGTCACTCTCAACCCTTCCGTCATGAAAACCGCCTCGCGTTTCCTCTCTCTTGCTTCCGTCTGCCTGTTCGCTGCCAGCGCCAGTGCGCAGCTCGCAGAAGAATTCCATACCTGGACGAACACCTCCGGCAAAACGGTGGAGGCCACCCTGATTTCGGTCGATGCCGTTGCCAAGACGCTGAAGATCAAGACGAAGGACGGGCGCGAGTTCGACGTGGCCATTGCCACTCTGAGCCCGGCTGACTTTGAATACGCCAAGGGACGCTATGCCGCGATGCAGGCCGCCCCTGCGCCCGCACCCGCAGTGGCGATGCCTGCGACTCCAGCGGGGACACCCCCCGCCACTCCGCCCGCCGCCGCGCCCAAGGGAGGTGCCAAAACCGCCGCCGTCGTGAAAAAGCCTGCACCTGATCGGCCCGTGATCGCGGTGGTCCCCGTGGCGAAATTCAAGGCTCCCTCGGCCAACGATTACCTCAGCGGCATTGCCAAAGTGCGGCCGCGTCTGATTCACAACGCCGCTGGCTGGGCGGCGCTGAAAGGGCAGATCGCAGCGGATCCTGTGCTGGCGAAGATCATGGAAGCCATGAAAGCCTCCGGGGAGGATCTGTTGAAGGATCCGGAGCTGACTCGTATCAACGGCGAGACCGGCGGTGAAGGTCCGAAGGCCGTTTACCGCATGGGCCTGCTCGGATCTCTGCATTTCGGCGATGGAGACCTCAAATGGCAGGAGCGTGGCGCGCGTGAACTCATCGCCCTGACAGACAAAGTGACCTTCCGCGACTGGCACCCTGATCTGATGGACAATTTGACCGACCTCGTGGTGGCTACTGCGTTGGGTTATGACTGGTTCCGCGCCGGATTGAACGCTGAGCAGGCTGCTGTCATCCGCACCTATCTTGCGGAGAAAGGTATCGGGGCCCTCATCGCACATCTTGAGGGCGAAGAAATCCCCGAGAGCGCCAAAGGCACCTCCGGCGGCCAGACGGGAACGAAGTCGAAGGCGCCAGCAAAGGTGCCCGCGAAACCCCAGGCGAAACCAGATGTGGGCAAACTCCTTCCAGACAGCAAGCAGATGGCCGCCGCCTCCGCCCTGCTGCTCTCCGCCATCTGCCTCGTGGATGAAGATCCTTCCATCGCCAAAAAAGCAGCGGATGCGGCCGCCAAGGTCTTTGGCAAAGGCATCGTCCGTTTTGCTCCGGCAGGTGTGTGGCCTGAAGGCCTGCAGGCCGGTGAAACGGTGATGGACTACGTGGCCATGCTCTCCGAGTCCCTCAAGGCTGCCACGGCCACTGCCACTGCCCCTGGACGCGATCTCAACATCAGCCTGCTGGAAGGCATTCCGCAGTTTAACACCGCCCGCATGCACATGATGGGCCCCAGCGGTCAGACGTTCAATTTTGGAGATGCCACAAACGCTGCATCCTCCCGTCCGTGGGTCGCCACCTGGCTGAGTGGCATCGCGGGAAATCCCGGCCTCCGTGCTGTCGCCGCCGCTGGCAAGCAGCCTGTGACCGCCGCCTATTTTGGCCAGGTCGGCAACTTCATCTACTACAACGTGCACGCCGCAGGAGACGGCACAGCGGACACGATGGACTACGCTCAGCCCGGCGGCTTTGTGGCCACCTCACGCTCCGGCTGGGAAAAGACGGATTACTTCGTCGCCGTCAAAGGCGGCGAGAATGAAGACACCACGGCGCAGCTCGACATCGGCAGCTTTGTGATGGAGGCCGGCGGGCAGCGCTGGGGCATCGAGCTTGGTGCTGAGACAGACAAAGCTCCCGGATTTGAGGTCAAACCCGGCGCGGACCGCACCAAGCGCTTCACCCTCTACCTCGAAAACACGCTGGGTCAGAACACCCTCGTCATTGATGGCAATCAGCAGGAATTCGACGCCAAGGCAGCGGTGCTGCTCGGTGCTTCCACACCGGAACGCGGCCTCGCCGTGGTGGACATGACCAAGGCCTACTCCAAACCCGCGAAGGATGTCCATCGGGGTATCATGGTCGTGCGCGGGGAGAAGCCCTACATTGTGGTGCAGGATGACCTCATCATGAAAAACACCGGCAGCATCACCTGGAGCATGCACACCATGGCGGAGATCACCCCTACCGGCACCACGGCCAAGCTCACCCTCGGGGGCAAAACCCTCGTCGCTACGATTGTTTCTCCCGCCTCGGCCACCTTCAGTGCAGGCATACCGCCTGAACCCGCCAGCGAACAGTCCCGTGACTTGGTGAAGGCCAACATCCACGTGCTCAAGGCTTCGGTCGAGGGTGCCAAAGGTCCGCAAAGCCTCTGCATCACCTTTGCCCTCGATGAAGCGCCAGCGCATACCGCCACACCGGTAGCGACCTGGGTGAAGAAGTGATCATTGCAGCATGCTGCCGTTTTCTGAGTGCCTGCAGGTCCGGCGCGGAGAACGGCGGCAGGCAGAAAGATGACGCCCATTACGCTATTCCCCTGCCAGGCGCAGGCATTCCGTCATGAGTTGAGGGCCAATGAAGTAGCCTTTGGCGACAAGGTTCTCCAACACGGGTCTGATGCTTGGGAGCAATCCTTCACGTTTCGCACGCAGGAACACTGCACAGGTGCCCCGCACTTCCAGATGATAGGCCTCTGCTGCGATACGTCGCGCCCGGCGTTCGTCAATCAAGACACCGGTGATGCCATGATCCCGCGCCGCCTGAATGACGGACGCCTCACCGGCATCCAACTCCGTGACGAGCAGAGGGTCGGGTGTTGATGCCACCACGATTTCGATATGAGCGAGAGTTTGCTGGATCTCGGCGGCGTCACCCGCATCTTTGGCGGTTAGTTCGGCGACCACTGCCTGTGTGGTCATCACGCGCGGAAACAGCTTTGACAGTAAATGCCCGAGGTTGGCACGGCTCAGCGCAATGAGCGGGCCGGTGTTGCAGACAATGGGATGAGCAAAGAAATCAGCCATCGTCGAATTCCCGTTCGAGATCATCACCGTCCAGTTCGCTTACCGGAACTCCACAGCGGCTGCATTCGGCGAGGAAGGCCACCCGGCCCATGCCGCACATGGTTGCGGCCTGTCCTGAACTGACTTCTCCGAGTTCGAAGTACTTCAGCGCCAGCAGGAAGCGGCTGCGTTGTTCCACGTCTGCACGGCTCTTCGCGTGCAATGTCAAGGTGACCGGGAATTCGACTTCAAGCAAAGAGGTCATGAGAGTACGGGCACCTTAAACCGACTCCTGGCTGTTTTCAATCCCTCAACTCACGCCCGCGGGTGCGCGGCCTCATAGACTTCCTTCATGCGCTGCGTGGAGACATGCGTGTAGATCTGTGTGGTCGAAAGGCTCGCATGTCCCAGCAGCTCCTGCACGCTGCGCAGATCCGCGCCGTTGTTCAGCAGATGCGTTGCGAAGCTGTGGCGCAGCTTGTGCGGGGTGAGGTGGACCGGCAGGCCGGAGGCACGCCAGTATTTCATGATCACATCGTCCACGGACTGTGCCGTGATGCGGGTGCGCAGCTTGCTGAGAAACAACGCCCCATCATGCACACCGGCTTTTGCACGATAGCGCTGCACGGCCTCCAGTGCTTTGGATCCCACCGGGCAGAGCCGCTCCTTCTTCCCCTTGCCAAACACGCGCACGGTCTCGGTGTAGGTGTCAATGTCCGCCACGTTCAGCCCCACCAGTTCGCTGAGTCGCATGCCGGTGCTGTAAAACAGTTCCAGGATCGCCGTGTCACGCTCCGGCGCCCACACAGCATCACGCTTGGATTTTTCCAGGCTCAGCGGCAGCGCCAGCATGGCCTCCACCTGCGTCACCGTGAGCACCACGGGCAGCTTCTTTTCCCGCTTGGGCAGCTGCACCTCCAGCAGCGGATTGGCTTGCCAGCCCCGCCGGCGCGTCAGCCATTTGAAGAAACTGCGCAGCGCCGCGAACTGCAGCCGGATCGTCGCCCGCCCGCGTTCGCGTTTCATCAGATCAAACAAGAACGCGCGGAAGTCATCGGCGGTGAGTTCGCTCCAGCCTTTGAACGGCGTGCGCCATTCGCGGAACTGCCGCAGGGCCAGCTCGTAATTCGCCAGCGTGCGGTCAGAGGAGCGACGCTCCACTTCCATGAACTCCAGAAACTCGGCGGCGAGCTTGTCCTCCATGGCTGCTATCCTCCGGTCCGTTTTGCACGGCACGTGCTGCAGATTTCATCGCCGGAGTCCAGCACCCGGAATTCCAGCTGCGCATCATCCAGCTCCGTCTTTTTGCAGACCGAGCATTGGTGGAAAAAGGTGCCCTGCGGGAGCTTGGCGGACTCAAACCGGCTGCGCCGTGAGGCCACCTGAGCCATGCGCGCCCGTTCGCTGACGAATCCGGGGCCGAAAGCGATCAAGAAGTTCAGATGCCCCAGCAGCACCGGGAACAGCAGCCCGGAATCCTGCATGATGAAGAAGGCGGTGGTGCCTGCCGCGAGAAACGCGAGCCACTTCATTTTGATCGGCAGCACAAAGTAGAGGCTGATTTCGTAGTCGGGGACCAGGGCGGCAAAGGCGAACAGGATGGATTGGTAGAGATAGAGGCTGGGAATCTGCCAGTGAAAGATCATCGTCCCTGCGGTGGAAAAGATGATCCAGCCATAGATGTAAATGTTCACCCGAAAAGCACCCCAGGCATGGTCGAGCGTGCGTCCCATGGTGAACAGCAGCATGACGCCAATCAGGGCTGAGATGAGAGAGGCCCCCCGCCAGGGGATGAGCACGTGACTGAGGAGGCGCCAGACTTCGCCTCTCCAGACTGCGGCAGGGTCGAGCTTCAGGAGCTGCCGGAAGGTTTCCTGGTCTTCTGGCGCCATAAACGCCATGATGAGAATCACCAGAAATTGAAGCGATACGAGGATCTCCACGAGTCCGTGGATCGCAAAACGTCCGTATTTCAATTCTAAGCCGGAAATGAGTGACATGATTGGATGTTGGTAGTCCGGTTTCAGCCCGGAGCCAAGAGAAGAACGAACGTCACACACAGCGCGGCTATCCAATCGCGCGCGCCGAAGCGATCTCCATCACCCGTGAAGCGCAGCAGTTTGAACAACGCCCCTGTCGGGCACCCGTAGCGGCAGTACGCCAGAGGCGTGAAGAGGGATACCAGCAGGCCGCTGATGGCGATCCCGATGCTCGCCCAGCCAGCCACGCGAAACAGATAGGCATCGAAGGGCTCCAGCGCGTTCAGATCGATTGGAAGCGCAAAGGCCACGCTGAACAGCACCAACGCGAGCAGCACGAAAGGCAGTTTGGACAGCAGTTTGTCGACCGCTTTCGAGGGCGACCACTGCCACGGCAGCCGCCGCACCAAGAGCTGTTGCAGTGCACCGTGCGGGCAGATGTGGTGGCAGTAGAGCTGCTTGCTGGTGAACACCGGCCCCAGCAGCGCCACGGCAGCCAGCAGCACCAGCCCATGGGCGTTTTTCCAAGGGGTTCCATGTGTCGCCCAGCCTGCCAGCAGTCCTTGCGATAGCATCTCACCCGCAATGAAACCTCCATAGATCACCAGCAGCGCATGATGCAAATGGCGGCACCATGCCCGGCCCCGCAGCGGGGTGAAGGCCATCACCAAAGCCGCCAGCAGGATCGTCACATGGCCGCTGTCCTGCCAGCGCCAGCGAATCTGCTGCCACCAGCCGCTGCGGGCCTCCTGTTCATGCAGCAGGGACTTAGCACGCACCCGTACTCCTTCGGCGATACCGTAGCTCGTCTGCGTAGCGCCGGATACGCCTTCCACCCCGGCGGCATTGAAGTCGATGTGCGCGATCTTCTCCGTCGTCATGCCATCGAACGTTTTCAAAAACGCCGGATCGCCTGTGACGTAGCCCACATACTGCTCCGTGTCATAGCTCCTCCGCAGCGCGATGCCGCGCAGCGTCGTGCCGCTCGCATCCATCAGCATGAAGGTGTCGCTCGGTCCTTTGTAGCCGACCGTTCCATCTGAGGCCGGCGCCGTGCGCACCGCCAGCGCGATCACTGCACCTTTCTCATCCAGCACTTCCTGCGAACCGGGATGCTGTTTGGATTCGCGCAGTTTCGCCGACCGAGGTTCGAGCTTCTTGACCTCATCCAGCGTGATCGCGTCAGGAAACCGCAGCGAGGTCGCCGCGCTTTTGCCCAGGCGGCGCAGCACCCCTTCAGCAATCGCGCTGCTCGTCAGCGTTGCCCCGGAAACGGCCTGCGGCAGCAGGCTTGAAAGCTCCGCAGCCTTCTTGCCCGTGAACTGCTTGAAGAACGCACGTTCGCGCACCACCTCGGCCAAGTGATCCGTCGTATCGCCGCTGCTCAGGATGCGCAGCCCCAGGACTTTGCCACGTAAGTCGAGCGCGATGAGCGTGTTCGTCGGCCCCGAGTAGCCGATGATGTCATCCGCTTCCGGCGAAGTCTGCATGACATGGCCGAGCGTGATGCCCGAGGCATCCTTCACCGCCTGCATTCCGTTCTGGGGTGTCAGAGCCGCTGCTGCAGGAAAAAAATCCCTCACGCGGTCCACCGTCAATGCTACCGCCGCAGGAGAGTGTGAGCGCCGGATGGCCATGACCGCCAGCGCCAGCACCGCCACGCGCCAGAGGCGCAGAGCGAGGGAGGGCCAGCGGCGGTTCTTGGGCATGGAGAGAGTTGGAGGAGGAGCTGCCAATGACGAACGAGTAAAACCGAATGACTAAATAATGTCGAATGACGAATGCGGGTGGGGCACTGGGTGATTCGAAAAAGGGTAAAAAAATTTTGAAGGAAAGGCGATGGATGTGTCGAAACTGCCCGGCCATTTTTTTTTGAAACACAGGCGTCACTCGCGCAGATCCAGCACCCAGGCGGGGCCGCAGCGGTGGGTGAGGATGAGGTCGGCGGCGAGGTTGTACCAGCAGGCTGAGCGATCGATCACCATGGCGTCGGAACTGACGACGACGGCGTCGCGTGCGGCGATGAGATCGGCGTCGGGATTGAACACGGCTTCCACCGTCCAGGTCCAGCCATGCTGCTCGGCCAGCTCACGAATGCGTCCCGCCAGGCGGCCGCTGTTGGAAACGGGCTTGTCCAGCAGCCAGTGTATGGAAGCGGTGTGGAGTTCGGCGAGGCGGGCGGCGGCGAGGGTCAGCGCGGCGTCGGTCTCTACCACGGCGTGGTAGGAGCCGTGGACGGCGGACATGTCACGCAGGCAGCCGTCCCGGCAGCGCAGCAGCACACCGCCGCTGAGGGCGGCCTCCAGGCTCACCAGCAGATTGAAGCCGTCCACCATGAGTGTGCGGCCGCGCAGGGCCTCCGCCGGCAGGTGCTGCTGTGCGCGTGCCTCGCGTGCCGTGTCTGAGCAGGCGGCACGGCTTGCGGCCAGGCGCTGGCGTTCCCGCAGTTGATGGCGGTCGCCCACCAGCTTCACGGCCGAGTTCATCGCATAGCCACGGCTCAGGAGCCAGGAGAGCTCCGCCACCGCCTGCCGGAGGGCGGGTGCTGCCTCCATGCTGAAAAGTTCCTCGTCCGCCGGATGCCTGCCACGATGTCTGTCCGCGCTGCTCATGCTGGTAAAAATGAATGCCGATGGCGGTCATTCTACAGAGCCCGATCGTTCTTGCGGGTAAAAAAGAAAAAGAGGCGCGGGACCGATGAGGGCCTCGCGCCTGACAATCACTTTTGTGGCCGGCTCTTCCTAGAGGGGTCGAGCTTTGTGTCGGTGATCACTGAATTATCGCATCGGGTCGGAAGTGTGGATGTGGGGAACGGCAGTTATTTTTGGAAGACAGCTGGGATGCTGGAATCATGGCGCGGAGGGATGCGGCGAGCCAGAGGTAGGATCGAGCTTTGAGCGGCGGCCGATGAGATTGAGTATCACCCGCATCAAAGTGGATTGGACGGAATAGGTTGAACCAATGGCAGGCTGTGGAAACGTGAGGGCTCTGACGCTGAGAGATTCTGTTGCATGAAGCGCATCCACAGCCTGCTGGTCGTTCTGTTGTTGCTTGCCTACGCTGGCACGGCCACTGCGGTCATGCCCGCAGTGTTTGCGGCGCTCGCAGAGCTGGATGGCAGCCATCGTGTCATGATCTGCCGGACGGAACAGGGCATGCAGGTGCGTCTGCATCACCGTGAGGATGATTACACGCCTGAGGTCTGTGACCACACCGGGTTGCTGGCAAAATTGGTCGTCAGTTTTTGTCGTCCGGAGGAGGAGGGAGACCACAGTCTCTCCAGCAACCAAGTGACGGGTACCCTGACGGGTCCGGACGAGGAAGCGAAGAAGTTCATCAAGGACAAGCAATGCTCCAGCTTGGAAAGGGTGGATTATGACACCCGGCAGGCGAGTGTGATCCTTGAGGTGGTTTGCAGAAACACGCTGCGGGATTCCCACCACAGCCGCGCCGTGGCATTGCGCGAGATGTCCACCATACGGCTGTTGATTTGATTTCTGAATACGGTGTCTGCGGCAACTAAACCGCACATCATCAGCGTATATCGCAGGCGGTGTGCTTGCGCCCTGAGCTGAAGTGCACCCTGTCCACGTCCGACCCAGAATCGAGTGCCATCGGACAATCTACCCCATCAATGGCAGCCCGGCTGCCCCCTGCCCTTTCACGTTAGTTTTATGAAATTCTCCCTCTGTTTGTTATCTCTCATGGCCGGTTCCGTACTGGCCGACACCACCCAATGGTCTGGCACCAGCCAGATCTCCTTCGATGGCACCTCCACGCTGCATGACTGGGGCGGCAAGGTGGCAGCGAAACCGTTTGCAACCACCGTCACCACCGATGCCGCCGGGAATCCCACCCGGGTGGAAGCCACAGTGACTGTCGAAGTCGCGAAGATGAACACCGCCGAGGCAAAGCGCGATGAAAACATGCTCAAGGCCATGCAGGCCACAGCCCATCCCCTCATCACAGGCGTCATCGACACGCCCTTCTCCGCCATCCGGCAGGGAGATGCGGCACCTTCCACGCTCCCATTGAAACTCACCATGCTGGGTAAAACGCAGATAATCACAGGCCGGATCAGCCAATGGAAGAAGCAGGGTGACAAGTCCACGTTTGATCTCGATTTCGATCTCTCGCTGAAAAAGAGCGACATCAAGGTCCCCTCTGTGCTGCTGTTCATCCGTGTGGGTGATACGATCAAGGTGCATGCCGCTGTCTCCCTCAAACGCAATCCATCCTGATCATGCCTGCTTTCATTCATCACATTGCCACCGAGACGCCGGACTTCATCTACAGCAATGAGTTCACACGTGAGCGCATGAAGAACTGGGTGTCCGAGCCGCGGGCCAAACGTCTGATCGACATGATCTACGAGCGCACCGGCATTGAGACGCGCTACAGCGCCTGCGACGACTTCATGAAGGAAGACGGAGGGCTTTTCCACACATTGCCGGATGGCACCATGAACTCGCCCACCACGGGGCAGCGCAACGCCCTTTATGCCAAGGCCTCGCGCGAACTCGCCGTGAAGCTGGCGCACAAGGCTCTGGCCGAGTGTCCACACTTTGCCAGGAGCGACATCACGCATGTGGTGTTCGCCTCCTGCACCGGCTTTTCCAATCCAGGGCCGGACTACCACATCATCCGTGACGTGGGGCTTAATGAAAACGTCGAGCGCTACACCATCGGGTTCATGGGCTGCTACGCCGCCTTTCCTGCGCTGCGCATGGCGACGCAGTTTTGTGAGGCCAATCCGCAGGCCGTGGTGCTGGTGATGTGCCTCGAACTCTGCTCCCTGCATCTCCAAGTCAGCGGCAAACCGGAGAGCATCGTGGCCAATTCACTGTTTGCCGATGGTGCGGCTGCGGCCATCGTCAGCGCTCGCGAGCCGGCGCATGACCGGCCCTACTACCGGGTGCATGGCTTCCATTCGGCACTCGTGCCTTCCGGTGAGGCGCACATGGCCTGGGACATTGGCGACCACGGTTTCAACATGGTGCTTTCCGCCTATGTGCCCGATCTCATCGGCAGCAACATCCGGGAAATTCTCGGCGGCATCCTCGACAAGCGCGGGCTCACACCGGCGGACATCGACGAGTGGGCCGTACACCCGGGCGGCCGTGCGATCCTCGATCAGATCGAGGAGCAGCTCTCCCTTCCGCCCGCAGAGCTGGAGATGTCCCGCAGCGTGCTGCGTGACTACGGCAACATGAGCAGCCCGACGGTGATGTTTGTTCTCAAAGGCTTCCTCGAAGAAGCGGAATCCGAGCGTGCCATGACCTGCGCCATTGCCTTTGGCCCGGGACTCACGGTGGAAACGGCGGTGCTGGAACGCTGCGGCGCGGCGATTTCGACCACCCAGAAAGCCCAGCCTGACGCGCTGGCACACGCCGTGATATGAAAACGGGAAATGACAGTGCGAAAAGCACGACAGACTACGATGTGATCATCGTGGGCGGCGGTCCTGTGGGCCTGCTGCTGGCCTGTCTGCTGAAGCAGCAGGGCTTGCGTCTCCGCGTGCTGGAGCGGCGTGAGGAACCCATCGCGCACTCGGCAGCCATCGGCATCACGCCGCCCTCATTGCAGATCATCGACAAGCTGGGCCTTGCGGCAGAGTTCATTGCCAGCGGATTGAAAGTGCGTGACTGCTTTGTGCACGGCCAGCGTGGCAGGCTTGGCTGCGTTTCGTTTCGTGAGATTCCGGACGTCCACCGCTTCATTCTTTCACTGCCGCAGGTCACCACCATCGCGATCCTGCAGAAGCATCTGGGGCAGGAGCTCATCGAGCTCGGCTGTGAAGTGAGCGACGTGAGGCAGTTTGAGGATCATTGCAGCGTGCAAGCCAGCGGACGCACGCTCACCGCGCGCTTCGTGATCGCGTGTGATGGCAGCCGCAGCCGCGTGCGCGAGCTGATCGGCATGCGGGCACCGGGCCACGTCTATGACTGCCACTTTGTCATGGGAGATTTCATCGACCGCTCCGGCCTCGGCGATGAGGCGCATCTGTTTTTCACAGCCACGGGCTCGGTGGAGTCATTTCCGCTGCCCGGCGGCCAGCGGCGCTGGGTGGTGCAGACGGACACGCGTCTGGATCATCCGCCCCCCGGGCTCGTCAGTCAGCTGACCCGGCAGCGCACCGGCATGGACGTCCCTGTCGACGATCAGGTCAACGAAAGCGTCTTCACGCCACGTCGCTTCAATTCGGATCGTTATTACGAAGGGCGCGTCATTCTTTGCGGAGATGCCGCGCATGGCATGAGCCCCATCGGCGGCCAGGGCATGAACACCGGCTTTGCCGACGCCGAGTTCCTCGCCGCCATCCTCTGCCAGGCCGATCCGCAGAAGCTGCTCCCTGCCTACAATCGCTTCCGTCGCAAGGCGGCCAAGACCGCCACCTTCCGCGCTGAATGGGGCATGTGGCTGGGCACCTGGCGCGGTAAAGCGCTCTCCATGCTGCGTGATGTCATTTTGAAGTTCCTGCTCTGCCAGGGCCCCGTCGCCAGACACATGGGATCATTTTATGCGATGCTCACGATCCCGTTCAACACCCTCAAACGCGTCCCTGCGGACAGTTTGCAGCTGCGCCTGCTTTAAATCATGACCACCACGTCCGAATACACCCCAACCATCGACGGTGCCGCCTCTCACTACGATGACCTTGACCAGTTTTACCGCGAGATCTGGGGTGAGCACATCCACCACGGCGTCTGGCTGACCGGTCGGGAAACCGACAAGGAAGCTGCGGAAAACCTCATCAAAATCGTCGCGGAACTGGGTCATCACAGTCCCAATCAGGAAGTCTGTGACATCGGCTGCGGCTACGGCACCACGGCTAAAATCCTGGCGCAGAACCATGGGGTCAACATCACCGGCATGACCATCTCCGCGGTGCAGCTCGCCTATGCCCAGGCCAACAACTCGGTGCCTGGCAAGACCCACTTCATGCTGCGGGATTGGTATGACAACCAGTTGCCTGACAACCACTTCGACATCGTGCAGACCGTCGAAAGCCTTGAGCACATGCCCGATCTGCCCACCTTTTTCCGCGAATGCTACCGCGTCATGAAACCGGGCGGACGGTTGGTAGCTACTGCCTGGATGTCCTGTGAGAATCCAAGCGCCTTAGCCAAACGCCACCTCATTGACGCCATCACCCGCGAGACCCAGATCGCCGGCGTGCGGCCTGAGAGCGAATTTCGGGCCGCCACGGAAGGGGCCGGTTTTGTGAACTACCAGTTCAAAGACTATGCCAGGCAGGTAAAACGCACCTGGCCGCTCTGTGCCCTGCGTACGGTCAAAGGACTGCTCACCAAAGCGCATTATCGCCGTTTCCTCTTCAGTTCTCAGAATCCGAACCGTATTTTCGCCCTGACTTTGTTCCGCATCTGGCTCGCCTATGAGCTCGGAGTCCAGCGTTACGGAGTCTTCACCGCTGAAAAGCGTTGATCCAACACCAGAATTGACTAAACACAGCCATGCCCGTGAGCGAAGACCGAAAACAAGAAATCACCAAATCTCTTAAACGTTGCAGTGAGGAGACTGTGGCGGCTGCCTTGCGCTTTGAAGAGAGCAAAAACCTTGATGAGCTGGACGCCATCATTCTCGGTGTGCTGGCGCGTGATGCTGCCAATCCGCGGCCAGACGGTGTGGCATCGGTCACGGACGACATGAAACTGATCGATGACATTGGCATGGATTCCTTTGGCATGATCGAAGTGGTGATGACGGCGGAAGAAGTGCTCGGCCTGACGATCGCCACGGAGGAACTGAGCGGCATTATCACGCTGGGCGATCTGAAGAAATTCCTCCGCTCCAAATTCGGCGCGAGCCTCTCATGAAGCGGGTTGTCGTCACCGGGCTGGGATTCATCTCCAGCATCGGCAACAACCGTGCAGCGGTGACGGAAAGCCTGCGCGAAGGCCGGTCTGGCATTGAGTTCGTTCCAGAACTGGCCGCCGCTAATGACCGCGTGAAGCTCGCAGGTACGGTGAAGGGCTTTGAATTCCCCACAACTGATCCGCTCGACTGGACTTTTCCCGAACATGTAAAGCTGAACCGTGCGCAACTGCGCACCATGGTTCCCAATGCCGTGTTTGCCTTTGCTTCCATGCAGGAGGCCATTGCTGATGCCAGACTCGAGCCGGCACAGGTTTCAGATCCGCTGACCGGCATGTACTGCGCCTCGGCTGGATCACCTTGGATGACCTATGTGGCGATGGATTCTGTGATCAAGCGCGGGCCGGCGCGCACTTCGGCGCCGATGGTCATCACCGGCATGCCGAATTCACTCCACCTGAATCTCACGGCCCTGTTTGCCATCAAAGGAGCTACACTGGCGTTCAACAGCGCCTGCGCATCTTCCTCTCACGCCCTCGGGCATGCCTGTGACATGATCCGGATGGGCCGGCAGAAAACCATGTTCGTCGTGGGTGCCGAGGATGCCCAGCTGCTGCATACCGTTTTGCCGTTTGCTTCACTGCGGGCCTTGAGCTCTCAAAGCGACCCTGCTTTGGCGCCGCGTCCGTTTGATGCTGGCCGCGATGGCTTCATCACCACCGGTGGTGGTGTGACGCTCGTGCTCGAAGAGGCTGAACACGCCGCTGCACGTGGTGCCACGGTTTACGCCGAGGTCACGGGCTGGGGCCAGGGCTCGGACGGCTACGATGTGGTGGCACCGGACCCAAGCGGCAGCGGGCTGGCGCGTGCCATGACCAACGCCCTGCAGGACGCAAATCTGGAGGCTGCGGCGATCGACTACATCAATGCGCACGGCACCGCGACAAATGCGGGCGACATCGCCGAGCTGAGCGCACTGAAAACCGTCTTCACCGGTGATGCCAGACCGAAGGTCAGCAGCACCAAGGCGCTGACCGGTCACGGGCTCTGCCTTGCAGGAGCCTTGGAGGCTGGCATTTGCTGTCTGGCTTTGAAGGAAGGTTTCATGCCGGTTTCAGCGAAGATTCAGAATCTCGATCCTGCGTGCGAAGGTGTGGACATTCTCACGAGTCCGACTGACAAGGCCCCACGAGTAGCGATGAGCAATTCCAGCGGCTTCGGCGGCTCGAATGTGACGCTGATTTTCTCGCTCACTTGATCCATTTCCATTTCGCGAACTGGAAATAGAGCACGGGCAGCAGCAGGAGCGTGAGCACCGTGCCAAACAGCAGGCCAAAGATGTGCACTGCGGTGAGCGGCCGCCACAATTCACCCCCGGTGACAGCGAGCGGAATCAGTCCGCAGACCGTGGCAAAGACCGTGGCCAGCACCGCCCGCAGCCGCACCAGCGCTGCGTGCATGAGCGCACTCTCAAGTGGGACGCCGGCCGCACGCTCCTCCTCGATGAAGTCTGAAAGCACGATGATGTGGCTGACGATGACCCCGGCGAGGCTGACGATGCCAATCAATGCCATGAAGCCAAACGAGGCATGCGTGGTGGCAAGACCTGTGAAGGCACCGATCAATCCCAGCGGCACGGTGAGCATCACCACGAGTGATTTCATGACTGAACGAAACTGGATGACCATCGCGAGAGCGATGAGCGCGAGGGAGATTTTCAAGACGCGTTCCATCTCGCGCTGGCTGTTCCGCAGTTCGCGCTCCTCTCCGCCGAACTCGATGCCGGCGCTGGGGAATGCAGTTCGCGCACGATTCAGGATGCCGGACGCGAGAACACCGAAGGGTGCGAGCGCTTTGACGGTGACGGTGCGCTGCTGATTGATCCGGGTGAGGATGCCCGAATCGTCGTGGACTTTGTAAGCGCCGGCGGTGCGCAAGGCGTCCGCGACCTGGGCGGTCTTCGCCTGCAAATCAGCGCCGCTGATCTCGATCTGAATCGGCGTTTCAAGCGCGGGTCCCTGCTCGATCTGTTTGACGAGGCATAGCGCCTGCTTGATCTCGCGGTCAAAAACTTCGCGCAGGCGCACGATCAGTGCGGGCACGTCCTCGGCTCGCCGCGTGTTCACCAGCACCTGCGCCACGTTCGCAGCAGGCTGGCGCGGCAAGACATTGTAATAGAACATCGGCATGCCACCGCCACTGACGATGACGGCGCTTTGGACGGCCGCTTCCTGCTGCAGATGCGCACTGAGTTGCGCGGTGACCTTCTGTGTTTCCTCGATGGTGCTTCCCTCTGGCAACTGGAGGTCGATGAGGAACTGATTGCGCTCGGCGACGGGGAAGAACTGTTTGCCAAAAAAAGGAACGAGCGCTGCGCTGGCCGCGAGGAGTCCGTAAGCGGCGATGATGGTGAAGAGCGGGTGGCGCAGTGCGAGCTGCAGCGCGGTTTTGTAGTGCGGAACGAGGCGATGGAGCGGATGCGAACCTGTGACCGCGTCAAAGCCCTTCTGCCCGCGCAGCAGGTAGTAACCCAGCAGCGGGATGAAGGTCATCGAAACAATGCGTGAGGAGACCAGCGCCAGGGTGATGACGATGGGCAGCGAGATGATGAACGCGCCCATGTCTCCGGGCAGCAGCGCGAGCGGCAGGAAGGCAACAATGTTGATGATTGTACCAAAGAAGATGGCGCGCCGCAGTTTGAATGGCCCGAGCCAGGCGGCGATGCCGCGCGGCTGGCCATCGGCGAGTTCACGGTTGATGCCATCCGAAGCCACAACGGGATCATCCACGAGCATGCCCAGCGAGATGATCAGCGCGGCGATGGAGATCTGCTGCAGGGGGACATGCAGCGCCGCCATTCCACCGAGAGTCATTGAGATGGTGAGAGGAATCGCCACGGCGACCACGAATGCGGTGCGCCAGTCCATGAGCAGCAGCGCCACGAGCACGACCACAATCACCGCCTCAATGAAACAACGCAAAAACTCACTGATGCGATGCGCAGTGGCCGCGGGCTGATCGGAGACGGTGATGACTTGGATGCCATCGGGCAGCGTGAGGCTCCCGATCTTGGCGAGCACCGCTTCCTTGAAGTCATGAATGATGTTTCCCGCCTTCATTTCCACGGCGACGAGAACGCTCGCGGCAGGAGTCAGCGGACCGACATTGTTCCGTTGCAGCGTTCGTGCGCTGTAGCTCGACGCCACCATGTCTTCGAACGAAGTGATTTCCTCCGGCGCATGGCCAAACTGACGGATACGCCCCGTGCTGGGAACACTCTTGAGTTCCTTCTCGATCACATCGGCCGCCGCCGCCGCTTCATCCCCAAGCACGGCGAAGAGCAGCGTGGCGGGGAGCTGGTAGTCTGTTTCGAGGCGAGGCTGTTCACATCCTTCGGGCAGCTTGACCGCCTGCAAAAGCTCCCGCGTTTTTTGCCACTGTTGGCCGATGACTTCTTTCCGGTCCGTCTTGAGTCGGATGACGATGGTGGAGATGTTGTCCTTGGACTGTGACTGCAGCTTTTCGAGTGTGGGGAGTTGTGTGAGCGCAGCCTCGAGTTTGGCGGTGACCTCTTGCTCGATCTGAGCCCCAGTGAACTCCGGATGCACGGTCACGAGCACCGCGTCATGGGTGGGAAATGTCGGGTCTTCCTGCTGCGGCAGGCTTTGAAAGGAGAGCCAGCCCCAGACAAGCACCGCGATCATCGCCAGCCAGCCGAACAGCCGGTGTTCGACGAAAAACCGGGCGATGCCGCCGTGTGAAGGAGCTGTAGCGGGAGACGAATCCATGAGGGCTGGGACTGCATTAGTTTTCGTCGCGACACGGCTGCTCCGCAATGGCGCACGTTGTGCATTGGATGGCTGCATTCATGGAGCAGCAACTGATTTACTCCTCCGCAAACCGCTAGAGGCATCCTGAGGCCGGTCGGGATGCGTTGTGTTCATCGACCAACTAACATGATGAAAACGCGCGTGATCCAGCCCGAAATCCTCGACCTGCTGCCGCAGACCGACCCGGACGCCATCCGTGCACGTGAGGAAATGGTGATGGTCAACGGCATCATGGGCAACCATCGCTGGATTGAACGCATGCACCGTCGTTATCGCGAAGACGGCTGGCGCATCACTGAGCTTGGTGCAGGAGACGGTACGCTGTCCATGCGGCTGCTGAAATCAGACTGTTGCCCCGAGGCGATGCTGCATGCCTTCGATCTGGCACCCAGACCTGAGCAATGGCCTGCGGCGGCGCACTGGACTTGCGGTGATGTGCTTGCGCAGGCGCTGCCGGAAACGGAGGTCGTGGTCGCGAATTTGTTCCTGCATCATTTCACCCAGGAACAACTGCGTCAGCTCGGTTCACGGCTGTCACCCGTGACACGATTGATTGTGGCTGCGGAGCCTGCGCGTCGTTGGATTTACTGCGTGCTGGGCCGGTTGTTTTGCGAACTGGCGGAACTCAATCATGTGCAGCGCCATGACATGCAGGCTAGCATTTTCGCAGGTTTTCGGGGTGACGAGCTGCGGGATGCGCTCGCGCTGGATTCCACCTGGCAGACATGTGTCAGCAATCATCCGTGCGGGGCCTATCGTGCCGCGCCAAATATTTTGCTGCTGATCGGCGACAACTGGTCCTATGAGCACGCTGCGGCGAACGGTGGCAGGGCGGTGCGCACACCGGTCTTTGACCGCATGGCACGCGAGGGCATGCGTTTCACGAACGCCTTCTGCCCGGTGCCGTCGTGCTCGCCCACGCGCTCATGCATCGTCACCGGACGTGCGGCGCACCAGCTTGAGGATGCGGCGAGTTTGTGGAGCAAGTTTCCCGGGAAGTTCCGCGTGTTCGGTGATGCACTGTGCCAGGCGGGCTGGCATGTGGGATTCTCCGGCAAGGGCTGGTCCCCGGGGAATTTCAAAGATTTCGGCCGCGACCTGAATCCAGCCGGCACCGAGTTCAAAGACTTTCCCGCCTTCATGGCCGGGCGAAAAGAGAAGCAGCCCTTTTTCTTCTGGTACGGATCGACCCATACAGCGCTGCACCAATGGCGCGCCGGCACCGGCAGGGCGCGTGGCATTGATCCGACGCAGGTGCGTGTGCCGAAGGCATTGCCAGACGTGCCCGAAGTGCGCGAGGAGATCACGGACTATCTCGCGCAGGTGGAGCTGATGGACGAGGCGTTTGGGGAAGCCATAGCGCTGCTGGAAAAGAACGGCGAGCTGGACAACACGGTGGTGATTCACACCAGCGACAACGGCTGGCAGATGCCGCACGGACTCGCACATTGCTATGACGAAGGCACGCACGTGCCGCTGGCGGTACGCTGGCCCGGCAGGGTGAAGGCGGGCAGCGTGAGCGATGCGTTCGTCTCGCTCACCGACTTCGCGCCGACATTTCTTGAGATCGCCGGGCTCCAGCCATGGCCGGAGATGACGGCGCACAGTTTTGTTGATGTGCTCACGGGAGGACCGCCGGCGGTGAAGCGCGATCGAATCTTCATCGAGCGCGAGCGGCACGCGAACGTGCGGCGGGGCGATCTGAGCTATCCTGTGCGTGGCGTGCGCACGGCGGAGTTTTTATATCTGCGCAATCTGCGCCCGGACCGCTGGCCGGCGGGCGATCCACAGCTCTACTATGCCGTGGGGCCCTACGGTGACATTGATGGCTCGCGCACGAAGCTCTACATGATGACGCATGCGAAAGATCCGGCGGTGAAACCGCTGTTTGAGATCAGCTTTGGCCAACGGCCTGCCGAGGAGCTCTACGATGTGAAGAACGATCCCGATCAAGTGGTCAATCTCGCCGCTGATCCCCGCTTTGCGAAGGTCAAGGCCGGGCTCAGCGCCAGCACCGATGCCTGGATGCGCGAGACGAACGATCCGCGGGTCGATCCAGCGACGGACGTGTGGGACCGCTATCCCTATTACGGCGGCAAGGCGAAGGAGCTGCGTCAGGCGAAGCAATGACGCGTATTGCCCGTACGCGTTCGAGAGTACATACTGCCGCGCATGATCCGGCCCCACACGCCGCCAGAAACACCCGCCGACAAGCCCGCGCACAGCGGAGAGTCGGGTGGTGCATGGGCGTCCCCTTGGGAGCTGGATCTGGAGTGGCTGGATGCGCCGCCCGGAAAAAAGAAACGCTACATCGAGGAGAAAAAGAGGCCTGCTCCACAAGAGCCCAAGGCCGTACCCAAGCCGCCGGTGGAAACGCCGCCGCCGCAGGTGGTGGAAAAAGTACCCGCCGCACCGCGCCAGGCTCCCCCTTCCCGGCTGGTCACGAAGCCCCGGCCCACACCCTCGGTTGAGCGCGAGGCCTCATGGTCCACGCTGGCCATTCTGAGCATGGGCTTGCTGGCCTTGGTCTTCATTGCCTGGCTCTATGTGGACGATCAGGCTCCGGGCCTGGATACCGACCTGCTCTTAAACCGTCCCGTCGATCAGGCGGCTGCGATTCAAACGCCCGACAAGCTGCGCAAGTTTTTGAATGCGCTGGTCCCTCTTGAAAACACACAGCTCGCAGGCAAACCGCCGTGGCTGTGGGACACCCCGACGCTCTCGCGCTTCGTGCAGTCCAATGCCACCGCGCTCGAGAATCTGCGTGATTTGCTGGAGGACGCCGACTGGCATCCCACGCACGCCGCATGGCATGCCGCAGACCCATGCGAGAATCCCCGCTGGCATCAGGTGCTCGTGCTCAAGCAGGCGGAGGCCGCCTATCTCTCCCGCCGCATGCAGGAAGAAGCGGCGTTCACTGCGGCCATCGATCTCGCGGAACTCGGCTGGCGGCTGGAGCAAATCTGGGCCTGGCCCACCTGCTACCAGCGTGCGCTGGAGGCACAGACACTTGCTGCCCAAACCCTGGCCGATCTGCTGCGGCAGACCAAGCTGCCAGAGGCCGCGCTGCGCCAGTTCCAGCGCCAGTTCAATGTCTGCCAGCCCACGGCAGACGTGCTGGAAGGCGCGATGAATGCCTTCTACGTGCATGAGAAGAAACTCATCCTCGGTCCGAAGAGCGGCGAGAATCTCGACACCATGCCCGGCGGAGTTCAGCTGCATCGCCCGGGACGGTTGTTTTTCAAACCCTATGAAACCTTGCAGCATTTCGCCATGGCATTCCGGCAGATGAAAACGGAAGTGCAGGCACCTCTGGCCCACACCACCGAAGTGCGGCTGAAAGACGTCACTGCCTCCGGAGCTTCCTACCAGCCCAATTCCGCCGGGCTTGCCTACTACCATCAGCGCATGAAGACCTACACTTCCCTGCCCGCTGAACTTGGGAAGGTGCGCACCCGTGGAAATTTGATCATCACCTTGTTCGCCGTACGTCGCTGCATTGCAGAGAAAAAATCAGTGCCCGCCACCCTTGAACAACTGCGCACTTTCAACTTCCTGCTCGACGTGCCTGTCGATCCCTATACGGGCGCTCCGCTTCAATACAACCTCGCACGCGGTCTGATCTGGTCCGTGGGCAACGATCTCAAATCCGCCAACGGCTCGCCTACCGAGCCGCCAATGAATGATGCTGCTGAGCCAACCGTGGAACTCGGTATCGCCGTGGCGGCAGTGGCGAAGTGATCACTTCCACCGCATGCAGCGGAAGGGATGATCATCGATCATGTTCGCCTGCACGCCGGTAAGGCGGTCGGCGTGGAAGAACTGGACGCCGACGTAGTGGTAGATCGGGATGATAATGGCCTCGTCAGAGACGAGAAGCTTTTCTGCCTGCTGGAACAGCACGTTACGCTGATTCAAATCGGCTTCGCGAGCAGCTGCGGCGATCAGGGCGTCGTAGGAGGCGTTTGCGAAGCCGGTGCGGTTGTTCCCATTGGATGAGAGGAACATCTCCAAAAACGTGCCGGGGTCGTTGTAATCCCCCACCCAGCTGCTGCGGCAGAGGTGATAGTTTTTCTCCTTCATGGAATCGAGGTAGACCTTCCACTCCTGCTTCGCCAGATCCACGCTGACTCCCAGGTGCTCCTGCCACATGGCCTGCAGTTCCACGGCGATGTTGCGCTCGACGGGCTTGGGGAAGTAGAGGTAATCGACGCGAGGGAAGCCTTTGCCGCCGGGATACCCCGCTTCCGCGAGAAGCTTGCGCGCGCGCTCCGGATCAAACTCGGGGCCGGGGGGCGGCTGGTAGTTTTGTCCGGCACCGGGCGGGGTGAGGCTGAAGGCGGTGCGCTCGCCGAGCTGGGTGATTTTTTCGGTGATGCGTTTGCGGTCGATGGCGAGGGAGAAGGCGAGACGGATCTTGGGGTTGTCGAAGGGGGCGCGGGTGACGTTGAATCGGGTGAAGAAGCTGCTGAGGAAGGGACCGGTGTGGAAGTAAGGCTGCTGCTTGAGTTTGACGGTGAGGGAGGTGGGCACCATGCCCTTGTCGATGATGAGATCGGCCTGGCCGGTGAGGAAGTAATTGATGGCGGTGTTGGGCTCGGAGATGGGGAGAACGTCGATCGTTTTCATCGGCACGTTTGCGGCGTCCCAGTAGCGCTCGCTGCGGCGCAGGACGATGCGGTCGTCCAGCAACCAGTCTTCGAGGGTGTAGGCGCCATTGCCGATGAGGGAGCCCGGCTTGATCCACGCCGTGCCGTGCTGTTCAATGATGCGCTGCGGCACGGGGTAGAGGGCGGTGAAGGCGCAGAGGTCGATGAAGTAGGGCGTGGGATTTTCGAGCTCGACGCGCAGCGTGCGGTCATCCAGAGCCGTCACACCCACCTGCGTGAAGTCTTTGAGCGTGCCTTCGTGGTACGCACGGGCGTTTTTGATGACGTAAAGCTGGCTGGCGTAGTCCGCGCCGAACTCGGGCGTCAGCACGCGCTTCCAGGAGTAGAGGAAGTCCTGAGTGGTGAGCGGTGCGCCATCGCTCCACGTTGTGTTCGGGCGCAGATGAAAGGTGTAGGTTTTGCGGTCTGGAGTCATGTCCCAGCGCTCGGCCATGCCAGGCTGCGGCTTCCCCGCCTCATCAATGCGGCAAAGCCCTTCAAACAAGGCAGAGGCGACTCGCATCCCGACCTGATCGGTAACGACATCGGGATCAATGCTCTCGGGTTCCGCGCCATTGATGAAGACAAGGTCTGCACGCGGCCGTGATCCGCCACAAGCGGCTAGGGAGAGCAGAAGTGCAGCGGCAAGGGCGAAACGAATCACGCGAAAAGCTAGCACACGGTTGCGACTGTCCGCAGCACATTCCTTGCATCATGCTGCAATGATTTGCCTGCATGCAGCGTTCCCAACGCCCAGCTTTTTCCAGCCCATGCGCATCCTCTGCCTTCTCACCCTCCTTGCCGTCTCCGCCCGCGCGGAATTGAAACTCCCCGCCATCATTGGCGACAACATGGTGCTGCAGCAGAAGCAGGCGAATCCGGTCTGGGGCTGGGATGCCCCCGGCACCGAGGTCACCGTGACCTTTGCCGGCCAAACCAAGACCGCCAAGGCTGGCGCGGATGGCAAATGGACCGTGAAGCTGGATGCAGTGCCGGCGAATGCAAAGCCAGCGACGATCACCATCAAGGGCAGCAGCACCAAGGAGCTGAAAAACGTGCTCGTGGGCGAGGTGTGGATCTGCTCCGGCCAGTCCAACATGGGGTTCAATCTTTCCAGCGTCTGGGATGCGGATCTCGACATCGCGCAGGCAAAGTTCCCTCAGATCCGCCTCATTTCGGTGCCGCAGGTCGGCACGCAGGAGATCCAGGACGACTTCAAAGGCCAGTGGGAAGAATGCTCCCCAACCAATGCCGGCCAGTTCACCGCCGTGGGCTATCACTTCGGCCGCGTGCTGCATGAGATGCTCGGCGTGCCTGTCGGTCTCATTGACAATGCCTGGGGCGGCAGCGCCTGCGAAGCCTGGGTGAAACGTGATGTGCTGGAAAAAGACCCGCGCTTTGCCTCGATCATCGCCCGCTGGAAGCAGATCGAGTCCACCTTCACTCAGGAGGCTTTCGACAAGCAGGTGGCCGATCACAAAGTCAAAGCGGCTGCATGGGGCAAGGCCCGTGCTGAAGCGGTCAAGGCCGGCGAAGTGTACTCCGTCCCAGCTCCGCGTGCGCCGCAGAATCCGCTGACCGGCCAGGGCCGTCCGGGCAATCTCTATGCAGGCGTGCTGCATCCGACGATTGGCTACGGCATCAAAGGCGTCATCTGGTACCAGGGCGAATCCAACGCCAGCCGCGCGAAGGAATACGGCGAGCTGTTTCCCTTCATGATCGACTACTGGCGCAAAGAATGGCAGCAGGGAGATTTCCCCTTCTACTGGGTGCAGCTGGCCGACTTCAAGCCCTACCAGACCGAGCCGGTGGAAAGCGACTGGGCCGAGCTGCGCGAAGCCCAGACCCGCACGATGAGCAAGCTGCCCAAAACCGGCCAGTGCGTCATCACCGACCTCGGTGAAGCAAACGACATCCATCCCAAAAACAAGCGCGACGTGGCCGAGCGCCTCGCCCGCTGGGCCTTGGTGAACGATTACGGCCAGAAGCTACCCTACCGTAGCCCTGAGATCAAAGACGCGAAATTTGACGGTGGCAAAGCGCTGCTGACCTTTGATTATGCGCCCCAAGGGCTGCGGACCATCGATACGGATGAAGTCAAAGGCTTCATGATCTGCGGTGAGGACAAGAAGTGGGTCTGGGCCAAAGCCAGCATCATCGGTGGCTCGAAGAAAGGCACCAACCAGATCGAAGTGAGCGCTGATGGCATCACCAAACCCGTGGCCGTGCGCTACGCCTGGGCGGACAATCCGGTCTGCAATGTTTATTCCGCCGAAGGCCTGCCCGTGACGCCGTTCCGCACGGATGATTTTCCAATGATCACGGACCCGGCCAATCCGAACAGCGCCGAGGCCCAGAACGCCAAGCGCATGGAAGACCTCAAGAAGCTCAACGAAGCGAAGAAAAAAGCTGCGAAGAAGTAAGCGCCCGCTTCGAAGGCGATTATTTCTTCAGCAAACTTGTGTTAGAAGCGGCGGACCGCGTATGTTTGTGACTTCACGTCACCCGCATGAACATCCGACCGCTTCTGCCTTTTCTCGCCCTGGTTCTGCTTCCTTCAGCCCTCTGCGCGCAACCCGCTCCGGTTCCTCCCGCGGCGAATCCGGCCATCGACACAGCTTCGGGAGCATGGGAAGGCATCGTCAACATCGATGTTTCAGTGCTGGTCCCCGACTACCGTGAGCCATGGAACGCCGGCCAGCCCAGCGGCGGCAGCGGCACCGGATTCCTCATTGGCAAAAATCGTTTTCTGACCAATGCGCACGTCGTCAGCAATGCCACGCGCATTCTGATCCGCACCACCAACGATCCTGAGCCGCATCCGGCCCGGATCGTTCACATCGCGCATGATTGTGACCTCGCCTTGATCGAAGCCGAGGACAGCAGCCACTTTGAAAAGCTCAAGCCGCTCGACTTCGGCGGCATTCCCCAGCTCAACACCGAGGTGATCGCCATCGGCTATCCCATCGGCGGTGATCGCATCTCCGTGACACGCGGCGTGGTTTCACGCATCGACTTCCGCCCATACAGCCATACCAGCGTGGACTCCCATCTCGCCATCCAGGTGGATGCCGCCATCAATCCCGGTAACTCCGGCGGTCCGGTGATGCAGGAGGGCAAAGTCGTCGGTGTGGCCTTTCAGGGGTTTAGCGGCCGCGTGGCTCAGAACGTCGGCTACATGATTCCAGTGCCGGTGATCAAGCGCTTCCTCAAGGACATCGAAGACGGTCGTTACGATCACTATGTGGATCTCGCCGCGAGCGATTTCCCCATTGAAAATCCAGCCCAGGCCAAGGCGCTCGGCACCGGCAGTGATGGCGTCGGCGTGATGGTCGGAGATGTCGAGCCCCAGGGCAGCGTGGGCGATCTGCTGAAAATCGGCGACGTCATTCTGAGCATTGATGACAACCCGGTGATGAACAACGGCCTCGTCCGCTTCGAAGGCGAGTTGATGGACATGAACGAAATCGTCGAGCGCAAGTTCGCCGGCGACACCATCAAGCTGAAGTACATGCGCACTGGCAAAAAGCTCGAGTCCACAGTGACGCTGAAACGCTTTGATCCTTATGTCCGCCTCGGCGCTCAGTACAACCAACGCCCGCGCTACATCGTCAATGCCGGGCTCGTGTTTCAGCCGCTGGACCGCAACCTGATGGATGCCCATCAGATGCGCGACGACACGGTCAATTACGTCTTCGACAACTTCCTGACCGACAAGCTCTACGTGGAGCGGCCTGAACCCGTCGTGCTGACGAACGTTCTGCCGGATGAAGTGAACACCTGGATCACTCCTTACGCCCACAGCATCGTGGATGAAATCAACGGCGTGAAAATCAAAACACTCAAGGATGTGGAGACGGCGCTGGCCAAGAAAGACAAGCCCTTCATCGAGATCGTGCTGCTGGAAAAAAACCGCCCGCTGGTGCTCAAGCGTGAGCTCGCCGAAGCAGCCCATGAACGCATCATGAAGACTTACAACATCCTGGAAGCCTCCTACCTCGGCGACGAATAGCCGCGTGATCCGACTTTGAACCTTTCAGCCTCGACGCATCCATGAAGCTCTCCCCGATTTTCCTTTTTCTCGCACTCGGTGCCGCCACTTTGTCGGCGCAGACACCCGAGACAGAAGCTCCCAAAAAGAAGCGTGCCCCCGCAGTAGCAGAGGTTGGCTCTGCACCGCAGCAGGTCGTGCAAAACAACTCGCTGGTGCGGGTGAACGCCACCTCCCAGCCCTACAGCCTGCACCTGCCCTGGCAGAAGGAATCGCCTTCGAGCCGGCGTGGACTCGGTGTCGTGCTTGCCGGCAACCGCGTGCTCGTCACCGGGCAGATGGTGGCGGACGCCACTTACATCGAGCTCGAGCTGCCGGAGAAAGGCCAGAAGATTTCCGCCAAGGTCGTGGCGGTGGATTATGAAGCCAATCTGGCCCTGCTTGAATCAGCGCCCTCCGACAAGCAGAAGGCGTTCTTTGCCGGGCTCAAGCCCATGGCGGTGGACAGCAGCACGCGCATTGATGACAAGGTGGACATCCTGCAGACCGGTCGCGTCGGTGAGCTGATCAAAAGTGAGCTGAGAATCAGCAAGGTGATGACCCGCCGCTACAATGTCGAAGGCTCCGGCTTCCTCGTCTATGAGGCCAACAACATCGTTCGCAGCGAGGCCAACAGCTTCACCCTTCCAGTGGTGAAAAGCGGCAAGCTCGTTGGTTTGCTGCTCAGCTACGATTCCAAGAACCAGGTCACCACCATTCTGCCTGCTCCCATCATCGAGCACTTTCTCAAAGACGTGGCGGACGGCAGCTATGAAGGCTTCCCCAGCCTCGGCATGGAACTGCAGACCACCCTGGACGAGCAGTTCCGCGATTTCCTCGGCCTCAAGCCCGATGCCCCGGGCGTGCTCATCAGCATGGTCATGAAGGGCGGCTCGGCTGAAAAGGCCGGCATGAAGAAGGGCGACATCCTGGTGGCCATCAATGGGTTCGTCATTGATTCACGCGGAGACTACAGGGACCCGCAGTTCGGCGCCCTCAGTTCCAGCCATCTGGTGCGCGGCCGTTCCTATGTGGGTGACAAGGTCGAGATCCAGGTGATTCGCGAAGGCAAGGAAGTCACGCTCAAGGGGGAGCTCACCCGCCGCAAGCCGGATGACTTTCTCGTCCTGCCCTACCTGTTCGACAAAGGCCCGCGCTACGTGCTGATGGGCGGGCTGCTGTTTCAGGAGCTGTCACATCCGTATCTCGACGCCTTTGGTGAAGAGCAGCGCGGTGGTGCCATTCTGCGCCTCTCTCGCGTCGCCTCTCATCCTGACAAGTATGAGGAGGAAGGCCGCAAAAAACTCGTCTTCCTCAGCCTCGTGCTCCCCACTCCCAGCGCCCAGGGCTATGACAAGCTTGGTGGGCAGGTGGTCAACAAGGTGAACGGCAGGGCCATCAAAGATCTCAATGACCTCAATGAAGCCTTCAAGAGCGTCAAGGACACCGCGCATGTCATCGAGCTCAATGACTTCCCGCACATCCTCTACCTCGACACCGCCAATGCAGCCAATGACAACAAGCGCCTGCTCGGCGGTGCCTATCGCATCGGCAGCCTGATGCGGCTGGAGTGATCCTGCTGCCAGTTCAGGGCAGCAGTTTGCCGAGGTCCTGACACTCCTGTTCGTCCAGAATCTTCTCGCGTTGCACCACCGTCAGTTCCTCACGTGCGGCATCGTTTTTGCCGCTGATCATGAGGAAGAGAATGTGATTGCGGGCGGTGATCTTGAGATCCGCTTGGTTTGGGTTGGTGTCGGGCTTGTCGTGCAGGGATTCGATTTTGTGAAAATACACTGCCGCTTTTTTTTGCGCGGCCTTGGACTGGCTTTCGCGAAGAAACGTCACGGCCTTCTGATTGAGCAGGCCCAGGTCGTCTGGCTCTTCCTTCAGACAGGCATCCAGGTGGCGCTGCGCGGTGGGCCAGTCATGCACCATGGCGGCGGCCGCGGCACAGGTGCGGCGGGTCTGCTGGTTCGGCAGCAGGGCCAGCTCCGTTTGTGCGAGTGCAGCGGCGGCAGCGGAGTCTCTGGATTTTGAGAGCATGCCTGCGCACAGGCCCAGCAGCATGTGCTGGGTGCGCTGGCGGAAGGGATCCAGATGCACGGCACGCAGCAGCAGGTCCAGGCGCTTGGCCGGTCGGTTCAGCAGCAACGTCATGCCCAGCTCCATGACGAAGGCCCCTTCAGCAGCACGCGCTGCCTGCGGGCTTTCATTGGCACCGGCCATTTCATCCAGCCTGGCAAAAGTCTGGCGCATGATCTCCATGCGCGCTTCCGTGGGCTGCTGCCGTGAAGCCTGCGCCAGCATGGCGTCACCGACAAGGGCCATCAGGATGATGGTGCCCATGGATTCTGGATCTGCAGCGGCCAGTTTCAGGGCTGACTGCAGGAGCGCATCCTCTTCAAACACTCTCAAAGCACCGTCCGCCATCAGGGCTCCCAGCCTGGCCTGAAACATCTCGTAATTCTCGTCCGGGCCGCGCTTGGCCACCAAGTTCACTTCGCCGCGCTGCTGTCGCAGCTGGGAATGAAGGTTCACGGTTTTGAGGAAGGTCGTCAGATCATTGCGCTCTTGTGCCAGTGTCAGCAGTTGGGTAATCTCACGCTGCAACTCCTTCTGGCGGCGTCCGAATATCAGAGCCTCCTCGTCCGTCAGCGGGCGGTCAAACAAGGCGCGTATCAGTTCCTGAGAGGCTTTGGGCTTCTCTTCCAGACTGGTTTCACGGCGCAGCGCGGCTGCTTCGAGGGCTTGATCCAGGCGGCGTTCCAGCAGTTCATTCAGCGCCAGTGGTTGTTTGGGGTCCAGTTTCAGGGCGGTTTGCAGCGCCGTCAGCTTTTCGCTGTTCCATTCAAGAGCCAACCCCAGCAGTGCATGGGCCTCGGCGTTTTTGGGTTCGCGACTCACGAGGGCGCGTGCGGCTCCCAGGGCGCGCTGGGTGCAGATCTCCGTTTTGTCCTGCCATTTCAGACGCTGCGCGGCATCAGCCATTTCCAGCCAGCGCCAGACTTCTGCCTCATCTTGGGTGCTCGCGGAATCCAGATCCTGATAACGCTGCATGTTGCCGGTGTCCGTGTTGTCAAAGACAGCGCCGCGCACCCCGCCGATCATGCTTTTGAAACCTGCTTCGCTGTTCATGAGGGTCAGCTTTTGGGCCAGCATGGTCAGGCGATCTTCAGCGGCTGGCGGAGCGGGTTCGCTCATCGCCAGCGTTTCCTCCACGCGCTCCACCAGTCCGGCGGCTTCGGGATGAGTCGCTTTGAATTGAGCCTCCACCTTCGAAGCCGCTTCTCGAATCAGCGCATGCAGCTCTTCCCGTTTCAGAGGAAAGTCATCTTCGGCATTTGCAGTCGGTGGCAGAATGGCGGCAATCAGGGCAACCAGACTGGGCAGGCGGCAGTTCATGGGCGGATCATCTGAAAAGCCGCCTGACTTGGCAATGCCTTACTTCACCGCACCGATCAACGTCTGCAGCCGCGACACCTGCGCCTTCAGCAGGGTGATCTCCGCCTCCATCTTCGCACGCCAGTCCGCATCGGATGAGTCTTCTGCCACCGGTGCCGCCGGTGCATGGGCGGAGAGTGTCGCAGCCGCTGCGCCTGCCACCTCACCACAGAGCAGATGCATGAACTGCGCCACGCGCTGCCCCGGGCCGGCCGGAATGCACTGCACCAGCGGGCCTTCGTTGTAGCCGATCAGCTCGGCAAGCGCGTTCTCCACGCTGGGCATGTCCGGGAATTCAAACAAGCGTTCGGTGCGCTGGCGCAGCTCGCCTGCCGTTTGTGATCCGCGCAGCATCAGCATGCACAGCAGCGCCATGTGGGGGCGGTCCAGACCTTGCAGCTTGCCCTTCAAGTTGTGCCGATACTTCAGGGTGCGACCGCCCACGATGTTGACTTCAAACACATAGCCGTGGGTTTTCATCGACTCCAGCGCCCGCAGAACAGTGCGCTCATCATAGCGTACGATGGGGTCACGGTTCGTGGTCTGATTGCAGGCGGTGACCAGCGCATTCAGCGTCATCGGATAGTAATCCGGCAGCGTGATTTCTTTTTCGATCAAACAACCCATCACCCGCGCGGCTTCGGGAGTGAGAGTGAACAAGATGGCGGAGGTAACGGATTCGGCGGACATGTAAAAAAAAATGGCTTGGGAAAAGGAGTCAACATCCACCGTTGCAGGCTGCGTTCAACACCCGGTCGGGGTTGGTTTTCAAGGAATGCGAATATATTTCTGAATACATCTCGAAGAGCGGCGTCGAACTCTGTGTCATGAAAACGAAACTTATCCTCCTGTGCGGCGCAGTCTTCGCTGCTCTATCACTCTCCTCATGCGATATGTACGGGTATCCCGGCTATGGCTACGGAGGGTACGGTGGTGGCTACGGCGGTTATGGCCGCAGCTACTACAACAATAACTACTATTCGAGCCCTCTGCTCGGCTTGGGTGGCCTCGGTGGTTACTATGGTGGATATTCCAGACCCTATGCTTATAGCAATTACAACCGTAACTACTACTCCAGCCCGTTCCGGTCCTTCGGGAACTTCGGTAACATTGGATACAACAGAAGCAGCTACGGCTCTCCTTTCCTAGGCGGCAGCGGTCTGTCGTCCTTGGGTCGTGGCTTCGGCGGCTCCCCGTTCGGCAACCACAGCTTTGCCAGCCACAACATCGGCGGTTCTCCCTTCGGCGGCCGCCCCATGCATAGCGGCTCCTTTGGCGGCTTAGGTGGCGGTCATAGCTTAGGTGGCATAGGTGGCGGCCATAGCTTCGGCGGTGGCGGTCACAGCTTCGGCGGCGGCCATATGGGTGGCCATCATCATTGAGCCGACTTAGCCATTTCAGCTTTTCTCACGCAGCGTCCAAGGTTTCTTGGGCGCTGTTTTTTTATGCGCGCTGCTGGCCCGCGCATAGAGTCGAAACCCGACATAAGAAAACATGTCTCCTTGATATGTCTCCCGCGAACGAACTCAGCGCAGCACTTGGTCCAGCGTAAGCATCTGCCACTCGCCCTCCGCGAGATCACCGAGCACATACGGTCCGAAGCGTTCGCGGTGCAGATTTTCCACATGCCAGCCCTGGCTGGCAAACATTCGGCGCACCTGATGGTAGCGGCCTTCGGTGATGGTGAGACGCGCGCTTTGGCTGGATACGATTTCCAGTTTTGCAGGCAGGCAGGGTTTGTCCTCGCTGCGGAGCATGAGATCGCCTTTGGCAAAAATGTCGATGAGCTTGGGATCGAGTTCGCGATCCACTTCGACGAGGTAAGTTTTTTCGATGTCTGATTTCGGCGAGGTGTAGCGATGCACGAGGCTGCCAATGTCCGTGACCAGCAGCAGCCCGCTCGTGTCTTTGTCGAGACGCCCCACACTCGTCACCGCCGGATTGCGCTCCGGCCAGTGGGAAGGCAGCAGCTCATAGATGTTTTGTCCTTCTTCCTCGCTGTGCGTGCAGGAATAGCCCACCGGCTTGTGCAGCATGGCCAGCAGGCCATCAGGTGCTTCCAGCGGTTCGTCATCCACCGTGATCAGCGCGGAATCCACCCGCTGATCCGAACGCTTCACCACCACGCCACCCAGCTTCACCCGGCCCTCTTTGACAAAAGCCATCGCCTCCCGACGTGAACAGTAACCGAGGGCAGATAGCAGTTGATCGAGGCGGCGCATGATGGGGGATGGTCGATGCTGAGTGTAGGGTGTCACGCAGTAAATGAGTTCAATCATCCCAGCCCGAGCCGTAGTCGAGGATGGGGTAGTGAGTCCAACGCCACAAAGCTTCTGCTGCTCCCGTGTGACTCAGGTAATCCCGGGCGCTGGACCAGGGCCACTCCTGCCACTTTGATACATAGCCATGTCGCACAGGGTTGTGATGGATGTAGTTCAGAGTCGTCCAGCCATGCGACTCATCGCGAATCTGACGGTCTGAAATGCTGTGCCATACGTGACGACCTCGCTGTTGATCTTCGCCATTCCAGGTAAATGAAGATCGCCCGTGCAGACGGCCCAGATCAGCGAGTGTCTGTTTCAAGTCGGCTGTCTCGATGTAGACGTGGTAGTGATTCGGGAGGAGACACCATGCGCGGATCTGACATGGTTCCAGCACGTCGTGCAATGCCTCTGCAAAGGCATCCATCCGTTCTGGAGTTTGTCCGATGATGGATGCATGCTCATAGCACGCGGCGGAGATATGAAACTCACCTGCGCCACCCAAGGGATGCGGTGGTGTATGCCAGGGGCGGCTCCGAAGTTTGCGCCATTGCAGGACATGCTCACGTTGTTCAGGAGCCATTCGACGCCAAGCGTACATGGGGCGAGAATAGCTCTAGCGATTGCGAGACGTCAAGGTTCAGGGTACGTAGTTCGGGCTTTAGCCCGTCAGGAATGATTGGGGGAACTAAAAATTCAGAACGGGCTAAAGCCCGAACTACGTACATGCGCTGGGTGCGCGGTACCGTGAGGCGCAACAACACCTATGCGCCGATGAGCTTCCGCGCTTCCGCCAGCGCCGCATCCACCTTGGCCACGTCCTTGCCACCGCCGCGTGCAAAGTCCGGCTTCCCACCGCCTTTGCCACCGACGATCGGCGCGATGCTCTGGATGATCTTCCCAGCCTGCACTTTGCCCTGGAACTCTTTGGCGACGCTGGCAATCAACGCCACGCTGCCACCGCCCGTTGCAGCGAGTACGACGATGCCGTTGAAGGTGCCCTTCAAGGCTTCAGCCACGCCGACAGCATAGTCGGCATCCACATCACCGAGGTTGGCGATGATGGTGTTGTTGGCAGCGGTGGCGATGAGGTCTTTGGCCTTCACAGAAGCCTCGCGCTGCTGCGCGGCTTTGAGCGCTTTTTCGAGTTCCTTCTGCTGCGTGAGAATCTGATCGAGCTTCTTCTCCAGATCGGCAGCGCCTTGGGCACTGACTTTGCCGGCGAGGAGCTTTAATAATTCGGCATCAGCGCGGGCGGCATTGTAGGCTTCGAGGCCGGCGATGGCTTCGATACGACGCACGCCGGAGGCCACGGCGCTTTCGCTGACGAGACGGAAGAGGCCGATCTCGCCAGTGCTGCGGGTGTGGGTGCCGCCGCAGAGTTCCATGCTCCAGCCGTCGAGCTTGTTGCGCTGACCGCCGATCTGCACCACGCGGACGAGGTCTCCATACTTCTCGCCGAAGAGCGCCATGATGCCGTTGTTGGCCTTGGCTTCCACGTAGGGAACTTCAGTCCAGGAAACGGGATCGTTCGCTACGATGCGCTCGTTCACCAGGCGCTCAATGTCGCTGATCTGCTGCGCGGTGAGCGCGGCACTGTTGAAGTCGAAGGTGAGTTTGTCAGGCGTGACGGAGGAGCCCTTCTGCGTGGCATCCTTGTTCACCACTTCATGCAACGCCCAATGCAGGATGTGCGTGACCGTGTGGTGGCGCTCAATGGCATGACGACGCGGTGCATCCACAATGAGCTTCACAGTGGCATCGACAGCGGGGGCTTCGTCGCCTTCGAGGAAGTGCAGCCAGGTGTTGCCGACCTTGCTCGTGGCGCTGATCGGATACGTGTTAGCTCCGAGAATCAACTGACCCGCATCGCCAATCTGGCCGCCCATTTCAGCGTAGCAGGTGGAGACATCCAGCACCACGGCCGTCTTGTCCTTCATCTCAACGACTTCCAACACACGCACGTCGGCTTCGAGAGCATCGTAACCAATGAACTTGGTCGGAGCTTTGGTTTCGATCTCGGAGACGGAGACAACTTGTTTGTTCTTCTTGCCGGCTTCGCGGGCGCGCTGCTTCTGCTCTTCCATGAGCTTGTCGAAGCCTGCCTTGTCAACGGTCAGGCCGCGCTCACGGGCGAGGAGTTCGGTGAGGTCGAGGGGGAAGCCGAAGGTATCATAAAGCTCAAAAGCATCAGCGCCAGAAAACGGCTTCAGTTTTTTAGGCGACCACCCATCACTGAGACTCTTCGCAGCCTCTAATACCGTATCCCAACGTTGAGAGTCTGAGAGATGCTCCAAGGCCATTCCTCGTCTCAATTCTCCTTCGAATGAGTCATCACTCGGATTCATGCTTTGGACGACAAGGTAAAAGCATTTTTCACCAAAAATGGCTATCCCCTTGTCCAACGTCCGGTTAAAGCTCTCCTCTTCCAGCTTCAGCACACTCTTGATCTGCTCCTTCTTCGTGCGCAGCTCTGGGAACACATCGCCCATCTGCGCGGCCAGCACATCGACGAGCTTGAAGAAGAACGGCTCCTTAAACTCCAGCGTGCGGCCATACTTCACGGCGCGGCGAAGGATGCGGCGCAGGGTGTAGTTGCGGTCGCTGTTGCCGGGCTGGATGCCGTCGGCAATCGCGAAGCTCAGCGTGCGTAGGTGGTCGGCGATGACACGGAATGCCACGTCGATCTTCTACTGCTCGGTCACGGGGACGACGTGGCCCTGCTCGTTGGCCTTCGGCAGCGTGCTGGCGTAGGTTTTGCCGGAGAGCTTGGTCAGCTCGTCGAAGATGGGCTTGAAGACGTCGGTGTCGTAGTTGCTGATCTTGGCGGTCTCGAAGTCGGTGAAATTCTTCGTGCCCTGAATGATGGAGCACACGCGCTCGAAGCCCATGCCGGTGTCCACGTGCTGTGCGGGCAGCGGGACGAAGCTGCCATCCGGGTTGGCGTTGTATTGAATGAAGACGTTGTTCCAGATCTCGATGCAACTGGCGTCGCTGCCATTCACGAGCAGGGCACCGGCGCGCTGGCGGTCTTCGTCGAGGTTCGGAGCGCCGGGGGTGAGGTCGATGTGGATCTCGGTGCAGGGGCCGCAGGGGCCGGTGTCGCCCATCATCCAGAAGTTGTCCTTCTTGTTGCCGTTGACGATGTGGATGTCGGGATCGAGGCCGATGCTGCGAAACTTCTCCGCCCAGATGTCCCAGGCTTCCTGGTCGCGCTCAGCAGGGTCGCCCTTGCCGGGCTGGTAAATGGTGGCGAAGACGCGTGTCGGCGGGAACTTCCAGCGCTCGATGACGAGTTCCCAGGCCCAGGAGATGGCTTCTTTTTTGAAATAGTCGCCGAAGCTCCAGTTGCCCAGCATTTCGAAAAGCGTGTGGTGGTAGGTGTCCAGGCCCACGTCTTCGAGGTCGTTGTGCTTGCCGCCGGCGCGGATGCACTTCTGCGTGTCCGCCGCACGAGTGGGCAGGCCCTTGTGAAGGACGCCAGGCCAGGTGTCCACGTCGGCGCTGCGCTCGCCCAGGAAGATGGGCACAAACTGGTTCATGCCCGCATTGGTAAAGATGCGTGCGCCGTCGCGGCTGGTGTAGCCGACGTTGTCACTGGGGACGATGGTGTGCTGCTTCTCCTTGAAGAAGTCGAGGAAGCTCTGGCGGATCTGGGCGGCGGTGGGGACGGCGGACATGGCTGGAAAAGGGAGCGCGGATGGTAGCGGGATGAAGCCGAAGGTAAAGGCGGGGTTTGCTGCAGCATGGCAGCGAAAGCGGCCACCGGACTGGGAATCAGCCAACTACAGGGGGGGATCGCCAGAGGCCGGGAGGCATGGCAAGAAAAATGTTTGTAAAATTACCATAATTAAAGTAATATTTAGAAAGTTTTAGGTCGAGAATGACAACCACCGCCTCCAATTTCAAAAAATCATGCCCTTCCGCGCCCGGAATGAGCCTGATGGAATTGCTGATCACCATCGTGATCCTAGGCATCATCATGAGCATCATGGTCATGTCCATGGGCGGTTCACGTCAGGCGGCGGAGGATCAGAAGGACAAGCGCAATGCCCAGGAAATCGCCAGCGTGGCAGCCATGGCCAACGCCGCCGGGGCCAGCTTCATTGTGCCGGACGACGAGCAGGCCACCATTGCCAACCTGCGTGATGGGATTGCCCCCGCCACCGGGGCCTTTCGCGGACGCATTTTCAGAATCCCGGACATGCATGACACGGAAATCAAAGGGGCGATGCGATTTCTGGCACTGAACAACTCGGACCTGCAGTACCGCCAGGACGGCAGCAGCAGCCCGTAAACTGAAAGAGCTGCCGGGCACAGCAGCCAGTCGCCAGACCGCTGCTCCCTGCATGGAGAATGCCGCTCAAAATCAAGATCCGCCTTTCTCCAGCGTATCTCAGAGGTGATTCGCCTCTTCATCACTCTTCCTCTCATTGCTTCCGCCGTCGCGGAGCCGACACCGCGCCCCATTCATTTCTCCAAGGAGATTCGGCCCATCTTGAGCGAGAACTGCTTCTTCTGCCACGGCCCTGACGAGAAGAAGCGCGAAGCCGGTCTCCGCCTCGACGACGAAACCAGCGCCAAAAAGAATCACGAAGGCACCATCGCTGTGGTGCCGGGGCATCCTGAAAAAAGCGCCCTTCTGGAGCGCATCATCAGCAAGGATGCCGACGAGGTCATGCCGCCGCCCAAGCAGCACAAGACCATTTCTCCCGCTCAGATCGCCCTTCTGACCGAATGGATCAAACAGGGCGCGCCTTGGGGGAAGCACTGGAGCTATGAAAAGGTGGTGAAACCAGCCGTTCCCGCTGGCTCCAAACAGCCCGTGGACGCCTTCCTCCTGCAGCGTCTGACTCAGGAAGGCCTCAAGTATTCTCCCCAGGCCGACACCGCCACACTCATCCGCCGCGTCGCGCTCGATCTGACCGGCCTGCCTCCCACGCTCGCAGAGCTCGATGCATTGGCCAAACAGCCGTATGACAAAGTGGTAGAGCATTACCTAGATAGTCCCGCCTACGGCGAGCACTGGGCACGGCAGTGGCTCGATCTCGCACGCTATGCGGACAGCTCCGGCTACCCGAGCGATCAGCCGCGTGAGATCTGGGCCTACCGTGATTGGGTCGTGCGCGCGTTGAATTCGAACATGCCGTTTGATCAGTTCACCATCGAGCAAAACGCCGGCGATCTGCTGCCCAATCCGACAGACGACCAGCTCATCGCCACCGCATTTCACCGCAATACGATGACGCAAAACGAAGGCGGTACCGATGACGAGGAATTCCGCAACGCCGCCATCATCGACCGCGTAAACACCACCTTCGCCGTCTGGATGGGCACCACCATGGCCTGCGCCCAGTGCCACACGCACAAGTTTGATCCCATCACGATCAACGAGTACTTCCAGTTCTACGCCTTCCTCAATCAAAGCGCCGACAGCGACAAAAAAGACGAAGTCCCGCTGCACAGCTTCGACACCCGCGAGTTGATCCAGCAGCGCACTAATCTGAAAAAAGAAATCGACGCTCTGGAGCAGAAGTTCACCTCCCCTGCCCCCGCGTGGCTCGCCGGACTCGATGCCTGGGACCAGGGCTTTGCCCGCGATCTCGGCTGGCAGACACCGCAGCCGGCCAAGGTGACCACGCAGTCCAAACAAACCGCCGCCATCGCCGCTGGCGGTGCCGTTTCGATCCCCAAAAACAGCGACAAAGACAGCTACACCATCGAACTCCCCGCCACCGGCGACAAACTCAGCGCGCTCCGCATTGAAACCATTCCAGCCGCCGGTTTCGGCAACTTCGTCATCACCGACGTGAAAGCGGAAGTCGTGCCGCCAGACTCCAAACAAGCACCGCAGGCGCGCTATGTGCGCATCGAACTGCCGGGGGAGAAGAAGATGCTCCAACTGGCCGAAGTCCAGGTGTTCAGCGGCACTGAAAACATTGGGCCAGCCGGTGTCGCCACACAAAGCAGCATGTACACCGATGCCGCCGCCAAGCGCGCCATCGATGGCAATACCGAGGGCGATTACGCGAAAAGCAGCGTCGCGCACACCTCCGGTACCGACAACGATCCTTGGTGGGAAGTAGATCTGAAGGCCGCCAAACCGGTGGACCGCGTCGTCATCTGGAACCGCACCGACGGCAACGTAGGCAGTCGTCTCGATGGCTTCCGCGTCGTGCTGCTCGATGACAAACGCCAGACCGTGTGGAAGAGCGAAAACACACCCGCGCCTGCGAAAGACAAAGCCTTCACCATCAGCGGCCCGGTCGCCGTGAGTTTCACCACGGCACTCGCCGATTTCGAACAGGACGGTTTCTCCGCCGCCTCCGTTTTGAAGCCGAAAGACAAAAAACAACAGGGCTGGGCCGTCTCAGGTGCCGCTGACAAACCGCACACGCTCACACTGCTGGCTGCATCTCCGGTGGTGGTTCCCTCCGGCTCCAAGCTCCGCATCACGCTTGCACAAAACAGCGAGTTCAAGCAGCACACCCTCGGCAGCTTCCGCCTCAGCTACACGGGAGATGCCCGCGTGCAGCAGGTCACCAAAGTGCCGCAAAATGTCGTCGCCGCGCTCGCTCAGGCAAAGGACAAACGCACGCCCGCACAGCAGCAGACGGTGGTGGAGTACTTCGTGCGGAATATTGCCAAAGCATCCGCCGCGGAGCGCACCCGCCTCGCCGCCGCGAACAAAGAACTCGCCGCCCTCAAGCCCGTCACCGTGCCTATCATGCGTGATCTTGATCCCAAGCAGCGCCGCGTCACAAAAATCCAGCTCCGTGGCAACTGGCAGGCGCTGGGAGATGAAGTCAACGAAGGCACTCCAGCCACCTTCAATCCCCTGCCCGCAAATGCACCCCGCAATCGCCTCACCATGGCCAAGTGGCTCGTCAGCCGCGACAACCCTCTCACCGCACGCGTCACCGTGAACCGTCTGTGGGAAAGCATCTTCGGCACCGGCATCGTACGCAGCAGCGAGGAGTTCGGCAGCCAGGGAGACCTGCCGTTTCATCCCGAACTGCTCGACTGGCTCGCCGCCGAGCTCATGGACAGCGGCTGGGACATCAAGCACATGCTCAAGTTGCTGCTCACCAGCCAGGCCTACCAGCAAAGCACCAAGACCACGCCGGAACTCAATGAACGCGATCCCGACAACCGCCTCCTCGCCCGCGGTCCACGCTTCCGTCCCACTGGCGAACTTCTCCGGGATCAAGCACTCGCCGTCAGCGGCCTGCTCAGCGCCAAAATGTACGGCCCACCAGTCCGTCCCCTGACTCCCAATCTCGGCCTCTCCACCGCCTTTGGCCGCAGCAACGACTGGACCCTCAGCCCTGGTGAGGACAAGCACCGCCGCAGCCTCTACACCGAAGTCCGCCGCAACAGCCCCTACGCCAGCTTCACCACCTTCGACGCCGGCAACCGCGAAGTCTGCATGATCCGCCGTAGCCGCACCAACACCCCCCTTCAGGCCTTCGTGACCCTCAATGACCCCGTCTTCATCGAAACGAATCAAGCCATGGCCCGCCGCCTCGTTGCCGAAGCCAAGGCAACTCCTGAGCGTCTCGCCCTCCTCTTCAAGCTCTGCCTCTCACGAGCACCGAATGCGCATGAAACATCGTCTTTGACGCAGCTCTACACCGAAACGCTCACCACCTACCGCGCCGATCCAGCCGACGCCACCAAGATGGCCACCGATCCTCTCGGCCCCGCGCCCAAAGATGCTGACATCGCCGAACTCGCTGCATGGACGACGATCGCCAATGTGGTGATGAACTTGGATGAGTTTTTGATGCGCCGTTAAATTAAACCTGATTTCCCCATGAACCCCATCACTCACGACACCCTTCAGCTCAAGACGCGCCGTCAGTTCCTCGGCAACGCGGGGCAGTTCAGCCTCGGAGCCATCGCCATGCATGCGCTGCAGCAGAAGGCGGGAGCCAGTGCGGCCTCGGACAATCCGCTCGCACCGAAAAAGTCGCAGTATGCGCCCAAGGCCAAGCGCGTGATCTACCTCCACATGTCAGGTGCTCCACCGCACCTCGATCTGTTTGATTACAAACCCGAGCTCGTGAAGCGCAGCGGGCAGGACTGCCCCGACTCGATCCTTAAAGGCCGTCGCTTCGCCTTCACCACCGGCGTGCCAAAACTCATGGGCACGCCGCGCACCTTTGCGCGTTACGGCAAAGGCGGCATCACGATGAGCGATGCCTGCCCGAACTTCCACACCATCGCCGATGAGATGTGCATGATCCGCTCCATGAACACGGATCAGTTCAATCACGCTCCGGCGGAGCTCCTGCTCTTCACCGGTCATGCGCGGCAGGGCCGGCCCTCCATGGGTTCGTGGGCCACCTATGGCCTCGGCACGGAAAATCAGGATCTGCCGGGCTTTGTCGCCCTCATCTCCAGCGGCACGCAGCCCAGCGGTGGCCAGGGCTGCTGGGGCAGCGGCTTCATCCCCAGTGTGTATCAGGGTGTGCAATGCCGCAGCAAGGGAGACCCCGTCCTCTTTGTCAGCGACCCCGCCGGCATGAACCGCGCCATGCGCCGCAAGACGCTTGATGCCCTGCAGGATCTCAATCAGCAGCAGGTCGCCGAATTTGGCCATCCTGAGACCGTCACTCGCATGGCCCAGTATGAACTCGCCTTTCGCATGCAGACCAGCGTGCCAGAGGTCATGGACATCTCGAAGGAGCCGCAGCACGTCATTGAAGCCTACGGTGCCAAACCCGGCGAGGCCAGCTTTGCCAACAACTGCCTGCTCGCACGCCGCCTCATTGAAAAAGGCGTTCGTTTTGTGAATCTCTTTGACTGGGGCTGGGACTTCCACGGCACCAGCGAAGGCAGCGGCATCACCACCGGTCTCACCGCCAAAATGGCCGCGACCGACAAGCCCGTGGCTGCACTGATCAAAGACCTCAAACAGCGCGGCCTGCTGGACGACACCCTCGTCATCTGGGGCGGTGAATTCGGCCGCACCCCTTTCCGCGAAGGCCGCACCGCTGCCAGCAAAGTGCTCGGCCGCGATCACTACCCTGACTGCTTCTCACTCTTCATGGCCGGCGGCGGCGTGAAGGGCGGCTTCGAGTACGGCAGCACCGACGAGCTCGGTTTCAGCGTCACTGAAAACAAAGTCCACGTGCACGACTTCCAGGCCACCGTGATGCACCTCCTCGGCTTCGATCACGAGCGCCTCACCTACCGCTTCCAAGGCCGCGACTATCGCCTCACCGACATCCACGGCCACGTGGTGAAGGATCTGCTGGCGTGACCTCTACCCTCCCTGCACCGGCGGCATGATCGCCACTTCGCCGCCATCGTGCAGCGGCTCATCACGCTTCACATAGGTTTGGTCCAGAGCCAGGAGCAGGCTGTTCTGCCAGTCGCGCAGCTTGGGCCAGCGGTCTTCGATTTGAGTGAGCAAGTCACCCATGGTGGCTCCCGCAGGCAATTCGAGGGTGATTTCGTCTGTGCCGGTGATGTCGCGCAGGACAGAGAAAAAAAGCACGCGCAGCTTCATGACGCGGGATTCGGGTTGAGGATTCCGATGCAGGGCAGATTGCGGAAGCGACCCTGGTAGTCCATCCCGTAGCCGACCACGAATTCATCGTCGATCTCAAAGCCAGCGTCATCCAGCGGTACCTCGCGCAGGCGCTCACGGCGTTTGCTCAGCAGGACGCAGGTGCGCAGCGAGGCAGGCCGTTGCGCGAGGAGGCGCTCACAGATGGCGCTGAGCGTGAGCCCGGTGTCGAGGATGTCATCGAGCAGGAGCACGTCCTGATCACGCAGATCGAAGTTCGCGGGCCAGTTCACCTTCACCTCGCCGGTGGTGGCGGTGCCGCCTTGATAACTGCTGGCGCTCAGGGTGTACAGCCGCACGGGCATTTCCAGCCGGCGGAGCAGATCAGCCACAAAGAAAAGTCCGCCATCCATCAGCGCCACCACGGTGACCACTTTGCCTGCGAGTTCGGCATTCAAGCGCGCGGCCATCGCGTCCACCCGCTCGCTGATTTGCGCTGGTGTGAGCAGGATGCGTTCGAGATCTTGGATGACGCCGGTGACGGAGGATGGCATGGAGCAAAAGAGTGTGTAAAAGGCCAAAGCTGACGTAGCGCAGGCCGCACGGCACGCGTTTCTTGTAACCTGAATGAACCCAACTGACAAACCGAACCTGCCCGACCTGCGCGTGAGTTACGACCAGGGCGAACTCGACGAACACAGCGCCCCGGCCGATCCCTTGGCGCTCTTCACGATATGGATCAACGACGCCCTCGCCCACAAGCTGCCGGAGCCGAATGCCATGAGCCTGGCCACCAACGGCCTCGATGGCACACCGACCGTGCGCACGGTGCTGCTCAAAGGCATCGACGAGCGCGGCTTTCATTTTTACACCAACTACGAAAGCCGAAAGGGCCACGAGATCGCTGCCGATGCACGTGCCGCCGCCTGCTTCCTGTGGACGGACCGCCATCATCAAGTCTGCCTGCGGGGTTCCATCTCCAAGCTCGATCGTGCCGATGCAGAGAAGTACTTCGCCAGCCGTCCCTACGGGCATCAAATCGGCGCCTGGGTGTCCGATCAGAGCGTGGTGATCTCAGGCCGTGAATGGCTGGAGCAGCGCGATGTCGAACTGAAGGCGCAGTATCCCGAATGCCAGGTCCCCTGCCCGCCGCACTGGGGCGGCTACACACTGCAGGCAGATGAAATCGAGTTCTGGCAGGGCCGCGTGAGCCGTCTGCATGACCGCATCCGCTACCGCAAAGAAAACGGCGTGTGGGTCAAAGTGCGCCTGAGCCCGTAGTACAGTAGCCCTCTCGCTCCGCGAGAGGAGCCCAGCGCTACCGCCAGCCGACACTCTTGCCGAATTAGACACAACATCGTCAGCGCTTGTCCGGCATCTCGGCGGCAAAAATAAACGCAACTCGCCGCTTGCCTTTCATTACTTTCAGTTTTTAATGAAAGCGTGAGCAAAGAACTACCAGAATGGGAAAAGGCGCGCGAGGAATTCGTGGTCCAATGGGGTTCGCTCGGCACGCAATGGGGCATCCCCCGCACCATGGCCCAGATTCACGCCCTGCTCATGACCGCCCCGGAACCCATGTGCACAGACGATGTCATGGAGCGCCTGGAGATCAGCCGCGGCAATGCGCACACCAATTTGAAGGATCTCGTCGGCTGGAACCTCGTTCGCATCATCACCAAGAAGGGCGACCGCAAGGAGTACTTCGAGGCTGAAAAGGATGTCTGGAAGATTTTCATCACCATCTCGAAAGAGCGCAAACGCCGCGAGATCGAGCCCGCCATCCACCTTCTGCGGGACTGCGCCGCCCGCACGAAGGACGAAGCCACCGGCCCAGGCAAGGATTTCCACCAGCAGATGCAGGACCTCGATGAATTCCTCAGCTTCGGCGTCAAAGTCGCCGACACCGTGATCTCCATGAAGCACGCCTCCGCCCTGCAGTGGGCCATGCGCCTCCTCGGCTGATCTTTTCATGCTCATATATTTCACTAATAACTGAAAATTCAGAATATAAAGATGCCATGAATCAGCTCATAACCCACTGCCCCCCATGGCTGCTCATGTGGCTCCTTGCGGCAGGCTGTTATTTCAGCTTCAAGGTGTTGATTCTGTGGAAAGCCAGAGTGACCGCACCCATGGCAGAAATCGCGGCCTGGGTGCTGCTGTGCCCGACGTTCAGCTTCCCAAATTTCCACCGCAGGAGCATGACTCCTCGCGCGGCCGTGCTCCATCTCGCACTCGCTGGGATGGTGAATCTCATGTTCGGAGCCGTGTTACTCTGGGGAGTGGCTCGGCAGTTGGCCCAAGTGCCGCTGATGGCCGCCTGGGTTGGAATGGTGGGCCTCATTTTCGTGCTGCACTTCGGCAGCTTTCACCTCGTCACAGCTTTCTGGATGCAACGAGGCCGTGCCGTCGAGCCCCTGATGAAGAATCCTCTCGCTGCGGGTTCGCTGGCCGACTTTTGGGGACGCAGGTGGAACACCGCCTTTCGCGATGGGATGAACCTGCTCGTCTTTCGGCCCGTGGCCATGCGCTGGGGTGTGAGACCTGCTCATTGGCTGGTCTTCCTGTTCTCGGGCCTGCTGCATGAGGTAGTGATCTCCCTGCCTGCGGGAGCGGGCTGGGGTGGTCCCACGGCTTACTTCCTCCTCCAGGCTCTCGGCATGGAACTGAGCCGACGCCTTCACCTGAGAGAGGGGCTGGTCTGCCGGGTGTGGACCCTCGTCTTCCTCATCGTGCCAGCCGGCCTGCTGTTTCACCCACCCTTCATCCATCACGTGATGCTGCCCTTCTTCAAAGCCATCGGAGCCCTGCCATGAACCTCGAAACACTTCTCATTCTCGCCGGACTTGGACACTTCGGCATCCTGATCGCCAGCTTCATGGTTCCGAAGGCATTGCAGTGGGACAAGCACCTCGCCGCGCTGCCTCCCTTCCTGCGTTCGCTGTTCTGGGTTTACGGAGCATTCATTGTCCTCACGATCATCGGCATGGGTACGCTCACCCTTTTGCATGCCCATGCCATGGCGGTAGGCGAGCCCGTCGCGCGTTCGCTGGCGGCCTTCATCGCATTCTTCTGGTCGGCACGTCTCTTTGTGCAGTTCTTCATCTTCGATGCGCGGGAGTTCCTCACCAGCACCCTGCGCAAGGTCGGCTACCACACGCTGACCGCAGCCTTCATCGCTCAGGCCGCCGTGTATGCCTTTGCAGCGGTGGCCCCATGTCTTGGCCATCGCTGAACACATTTCCCCTCAACCCAAATACAAACCACACACCCATATGAACGAAACCGTCATCAGCTACAGCCTCTACCTCATCCTTGCCGTCAGCATGACGGTCTGGGTGGCGCGCACCCTCCACAAAAACGGCCGCATCTTCCTTGTCGATTGCTTCAACGGGAACACGGACCTCGCCGACAGCGTCAATCACCTGCTCGTCGTCGGCTTCTATCTCATGAACATCGGCTTCGTCTCGCTCTACCTGAAAAGCACCGAGGAAATCAGCGGCGCACGCGGCGTCTTCGAACTGCTCAGCGGCAAGATGGGCGTCGTGCTGCTCATGCTCGGCGGCATGCACTTCTTCAATCTCTACGTCTTCACCCGCATGCGCCGCCGCGCCACCCTGGCCAACCTGCCACCACCGGTGCCGCCAATGCATCGAGTCAGCAAAGCCCACGACATTCTCGACACGCTGTGAAAACGTTTCTGCGCAAATTGAAGCTGTCGTTCCTCGCGATGTTGTGTGGCTGGATAGCGTGCAACATCGCTTGGTGGCTGGGCGCGTTGCCAACCTCAACGTCTTCCATGCCGATAGCCATCCGTGAAATCATCGCAGTAGCGGTTTACACCGCTATCGTCGTGCTGATGGCCTGGCTGGCGGTTTTTCTGCCGGTTGATCTTTGCGTCGGTGACAATTCAAGACTGCGCAAACCATCCACTGCGGCGCTATGCGGTTTCCTGTCGGCTTTCGCCATCGTGGCCGTGGTGTTTGGCTACATCGCCTGGTTTGAAATCATTCAACATGGCTTTCTGGAAGGTGTCTGGCGGACACTGGATAAGAGCGCTCTGCCCTACGCACTGGGAACCTGCGCAACAGGCACGGTGGCGGCGTTGGTCCGCGCATGCATGAACAAACAGCAACCTCGAATTAAACCATGAACACCCTCACCATCTTCTACGATGCCCGCTGCGGCCTGTGCTCGCGCTTCCGGCGCTGGATGCTCGAACAGGCCGCGTATGTGCGGCTGGAGTTTCTGCCCTACGATTCGGCGCAGGCACGCCAGCGTTGCCCTGATCTGCCGAATCTGCGCGCCGATCAGGAAATCGTCGTCATGGGAGATGACGGCTCGCTCTGGCAGGGCGCGGGAGCCTGGGTGACATGCCTGTGGGCGCTGCGCGAATATCGCGAATGGTCCCTGCGGCTCGCCAATCCGGCGATGCAGCAGGTCGCCCGCCGGGTGGTGCACTGGATCTCCAGCAACCGCATCGGCCTTTCCCACCTGCTGCGCCTGCGCAGCGATGACGCGCTGCGGGCGCAGATCACTGAGACGGCGTGTGACAATGGGGCCTGCTCCATTGAAACACGAAACGCGGCTTGAATGAAGCGATCGTTCTGCGCTGTAATGGCTGAATGTCATTCCTCCGCTGCCTCCTCACCGCATGCACCCTGTCCGCCAGCCTACATGCAGCTGAGGATAAAATGCGCCTCGTGCGCGAGACCGCGGCGCTGACCCCCGAGCAGGAGCGCGCCGGGCTGCATGTGCCGCCGGGTTTCACCGTGCAGCTCTTTGCCAGCGAGCCGATGATCAACAAGCCCATCAACATGGCCTTCGATGCACGGGGCCGCCTATGGGTGTCATCCACCGTTGAGTATCCCTACGCCGCCGACAAAAGCCGCTGGTCCGATGAAAAAGGCACGCGCGTCAAAGACAGCCGCGACGCGATCAAAATCCTCGCAGACACCGATGGCGACGGCAAAGCCGACAAGGTCACCGACTTTGCCGACGGCCTGAACATCCCCACCGGCGTGCTCCCCTGGCACAAGCCGGAGCACAAAGCCGGCTGCATCGCCTGGAGCATCCCAAACATCTGGTACTTCGCCGACACCGATGGCGATGACAAAGCCGACCACCGCGAGATTCTCTTCGGCCCCCTCGGATATGAAAAAGACACGCATGGCATGTGCAGCAGCTTCCGCCTCGGCCTGGATGGCTGGGTCTATGCCACCCATGGCTTCAACAACACGAGTCACCTCAAAGCCAAAGATGGCAGCACGCTCGATCTTCACAGCGGCAACGTCTTCCGCTTTCGTCCTGATGGCTCACGTGTCGAGAAGTGGACCAGCGGCCAGGTGAATCCCTTCGGCCTGTGCTGGGATCGCTTTGGCAATCTCTACAGCGCCGACTGCCACAGCTCGCCTATCTATCAGCTCATCCGTGGCGCATGTTATCCCAGCTTCGGCAAGCCTGATGACGGCCTCGGCTTCGCCCCCGTCATGTGCGAACACAGCCACGGCTCCACCGGCATCTGCGGCATCGTTTACCTCGACGGCGGCGTCTGGGGCCCCGAGTGGGACGACCACACGCTCGTTGGCAACTGCGTTACTTCCCGCGTGAATCACGACAAGGTCACCTTCACCGGCTCCACGCCCAAAGCCAACGAACAACCCGACTTCATCACCAGCGACGATCCCTGGTTCCGTCCCGTTGATCTCCAGCTTGGTCCCGACAACGCCCTCTACATCGCCGACTTCTACAACAAGATCATCGGCCACTACGAAGTCCCCCTCGATCATCCAGGAAGAGACAAAGAACGCGGAAGAATCTGGCGGGTGGTGAATTTAGAGCACACCGTGAGACCCACGGAGTGGGCCGAGTATGCTAGCAGCGCTCAAAAGATGAGGCTCATGCTCGAAAAGGGAAGCCCAGCGCAGCGGAAAACGGCCACGGAGTGGTTCGTGCAGTCGCCGGAGCTTTGGAACCCGGAAAATTATGCCATGTGCGGCAATTGCGCGGAGTTTGAATTGAGAAAAATGGACCAGCGCGCCGTGGTGGCTAATACATGGGTGAGATTTCGTCTTGGTAATGAGCAGGACAGACAGAGTATCAGCCGAGGGGTGAGTGAAATGCTTGAGGAGCAGAATTTCGCCTGGAAGCATGCGAGCGTGCGGTTGCTGACGGCGTTCGATTCCTGGTCTGATCAGGCAAGAGCCGCGATGCTGTTAACAGTGCGCGAACTTCCGACGGTCCAGTCCCCGACACTACGTGTTCTGGCCCAGGCGCTGGCGGCGCATCCTTCGCCTGAATTTATTGCGCCTCTCATGATGCACTTGGCGCGCGTTCCTCAAGACGACACTGCACTTCGTCTAGCCATCAAGATCGCATTACGGAGCTGCCTCGAAGTGCCGCATGGATGCCGGGAACTGGAGGGCATTCAAATTTCTGCCAGTCAGAATGCGGACCTGTTGCAGATCGTGAGCAGCACACCTTCACCCGAGGCCTCGCAATACTTGTGGGATCACTATTCGTCATCCAAAGACACCCATCTGCAACAAACCGCTTTGCTCCATGCAGCGCGGTACGGAGAACCCAAGCTCATTGAGCAAGCGATCGCCTTTGCCCGCGAATCTTCGGTTCAATCCGACTCCAACTCTGCTATTCAAAGGATCACGGCCATCCACAACGGCCTCAGCGAGCGCGGAGCGCCGGCTAATCCCGAGCTGCTGCAATGGGCGCAGGAACTTGCCACGCAGCTCCTAGATTCCGCTGACAAGCAGCCTGTGCCGACCTGGACTGCGCTGGGCGATGCCAAGTGGTCGTTGCAGACGCGGAAGTGTGCGGATGGCTCGGAAGCTCAGGTGCTACAAAGCATGGCCAAGGGCGGTGGGGATGAAGAGAAGCGCACCGGGATGTTGAAATCCAAATCGTTTGCCGCGCCGGAGAAGCTTGTGCTTTGGGTCGACGGACATCGCGGACCACCGACGGCGGAGGCGCATGACAAAAACTTCGTGCGTGTGGTTGATGCGCAGAGCGGTGCAGCGCTGGCCAGTGTGTTTCCACCGCGACACAATGATTGCCGGCGGGAGGAACTGGATCTCGCCAAGTATGTCGGCAAGTCCGTGCGGCTTGAGATCGTGGATGGGGATGATAGGAAGGCTTATGCGTGGCTGGGCGTCACCCGTATTGAACCCAAGGTTGTGAGCGTGAATGATTTCCAAAACGAAGACAGCGCACGCGAGAGCCTCAAAACCCTCGCCACCATGCTCCAGCACAGCGCCCCGGCCGCGTTGCGTGAAAAACTCGCCGCTTACCTCCCACCACGCCCCGCGCCACCGCCGCTGCCCGTCTCACCCGAGCAACGCAAAAAGCTCGACACCCTCATCGCCGCCCGCGTGGCCGCCTTCGCTAAAGCCAAACCCGATCTCGAAACCGGAGCCAATGTCTTCAAGATGAACTGCACCGCATGCCATCAAATCAAAGGCGAAGGCGGCCTCATCGGCCCGCAGCTCGACGGCATCGGCGCACGCGGCCCCGAACGCCTTTGTGAAGACATCCTCGACCCCAATCGCAACGTCGATGCCCACTTCCATCTCCACACCCTCACCCTGAAGGACAGCAGCACCTTCGCCGGCTTCCTCAAAGCCGAACTCGGCCAAGTCAACGTGCTCGCCGACGCCACCGGCAAAGAACACCGCATCGGCAAGAAGGACATCGCCAAAACCGAAGTCACCCCCATTTCCCTCATGCCTCCCACGTTTGGACAAACAATCGAAGAAGCGACATTCATTGATTTATTGGGCTACTTACTGAATGAGAAGGCGGGGAAGTAGAGTTCCATTTGCCGCCACATTTGAGACCGCCAAGTCATCCTCACATGCCCATCGAATTCGACGTTCATATCACTGAAAAACTTCTTCGACGTGTCACGAGACGCCGGCTGTTTCGACACTGGCCGCGCCTGTTGTTCGCCGTGGTGTTGATTATTGTGGCAGTGGCGTTGGATTATCGCCCGGGCCCATGGAGCGCTTCTTCGATTGTCGGTATGACGGCCATTGGTTTTCTGCTGGTGTTATATCCCGCCATTGAGATCCGGCAGCGGCGCAGCATTGCCGCCTGGAAACGTATGCAGGGGGATGCTCCCGTACACTACCGGTTGAATGAGGAAACGCTCCAGGCTCAGTCCAATCTTGGGAGCACCGAGTTGAAGTGGACAGTGTTTCGTGAACTCATTGAACATCACGACTGCATTCTGCTTGCACTGGTTCAGGGAAATAATCTCACATTGCCACGTGAAGGTGTTCCAGCAGAGGCGCTGGATTTTATCCGCCGAAAGTTTCAAGAACTGAGGCTTCCCATCAAGCGCGAATGATTCTTCGCCTGGCTTCCCTCTTGGTTCTTTTCGGCGTCGTCATGGCTGCTGATGTGCTCAAACCACACCCCAAGGCTTTGCCGAATATTCATTCAGCTGGCGAGGTGGACCGGCCGGAGATGGCGAAGTTCATAGTGGCAGATGCGAAGACGCTGCCGGGCATCGTGGTGGATGAGGTGGATGCGGAGCTGGTGGGGGAGTGGCAGTATTCAACACACACGCCGCCGTATGTCGGGCTGGGTTATTTGCATGACATGAAGGCTGGAAAGGGAGGCAAGTCCGTGACCTTCACGCCCAAGCTGCCAAAGGCGGGCTGGTATGAGGTGAGGCTGGCGCATTGCTACAATGTGCGGCGTTCGACGAAGACGCCGGTGACGATTCACCATGTGGATGGGGAGGCGAAGGTGATTATCAATCAGCAGCAGGAGCCGGAGCATGGGCGGCTGTTTCGAACGCTGGGCACGTTTCGGTTTGAAGCAGGGCGTGCGGGATGGGTGCGGGTGTCGAATGAGGGCACGGAGGTGGGCAAGGTGGTGATTGCCGATGCGGTGCAGTTTCTGCCGGTGGCAAAATAGGCCACAAAAAAGCCGGAGTCTTGCGACTCCGGCTTCGTGATTGATGGGATCCTATTCGTCCTCGGCTTCGGCGGCAGCGGCCTTTTTGCGCTTCTTCTTGCCACCGGCATTGCGGAGAGCCTTCGGAATCGGGTCTTCCTTCTTCTGCAGGGCACGGCGCAACTTGCGCAGCGCGATGTTTTGCAGCTGACGGATACGCTCTCGCGTGACGCCGAACTCCTGACCGACTTCTTCCAGCGTGCGTGGCTTCTGACCGGCAAGGCCGAAGCGGGCGTCGATGATCTTGCGTTCGCGTTCGTCGAGAACGGTCAGCAGGCCATCAAGCTGGCTGTGCATGTTCTTGTGCGAGAGCAGGTCGAACGGGGTCTGGGCGTTTTCGTCGCCGACGATTTCGCCGAACTCGGTGCTGTCGTCGTCGCTGATCGGGGCGTCGAGCGAGGCAGGGCGCATGGAAGCGACCTTGAGCTGGCTGAGCTTGGCACGATCAATGCCGATTTCTTCGGAGAGTTCGTCGTCCGTGGGTTCGCGGCCGAGTTCTTCAGACATCGCCATGGCCACACGGCGCATCTTGCTGATCTTGTCCACCATGTGGACAGGAAGGCGGATGGTCTTGGACTGGTTGGCGAGAGCGCGCTTGATGGACTGTTTGATCCACCAGGCGGCGTAGGTTGAAAGTTTGCCACCCTTGTTCGGGTCGAAGCGTTCCACGGCCTTCATGAGGCCGATGTTTCCTTCTGAAATGAGGTCGAGAAGTGGCAGACCGTAGTTGGCGTAATCCTGGGCGATCTTCACCACGAGGCGCAGGTTCGCACGAATCATGTGCGAACGGGCTTCGGGGTCGCCGCGTTTAATGCGTTCAGCAAGCTCGACCTCCTGGTCGGGAGTCAGCAAGTCAGTCTTGCCGATCTCACGCAGGTAAATCTTAATGCCTCCGTCGAGTTCCATATAAAGCGTTCTAGTTGGGTAATACGATACAAGGACCAACGTCCTTGCCCCGAGCTGAGACGCAGGGGGTAGTCAGTATAAAAGCAAATTCAGACTTCGCTCGTGTTTTTTGAGCAAGTTTGCGGCCAGCATAGGATATTGGACCGAAGGAAAGTGTCACAAGCGAAGAATAGACAACCTACGTTCAACTAAACTTTCGGGTGATCGTCAACATCATTTCTAAAAAAAGTTAAGATTTGTTAATAAAATCACCTGCAAATCGGCACTTTTTCAGCTTTGGGAGACAGTTGGTGGCGCTTTTGGATTTTAATTTATCAAGGCTGGCAGTTTGTCCCTCCTCGGTGATGCCGCCCGCTTGACACCGCCCGCTCCTTCCCCGACTTACTGCTCCCTCAAAATTGCCATGCCCCGCCAAATTTCCTACCGCGAAGCCATCCGTGAAGCCCTTGACGAAGAAATTGCTCGCGATCCCATGGTCGTGGTGATGGGCGAAGAAGTCGCCCAGTACAACGGTGCCTACAAGGTGACGGAAGGCCTCTGGGACAAGTGGGGCGACAAGCGTCTGGTGGACACCCCCATCAGCGAAGCCGGTTTCATCGGCATGGGCATCGGTGCCAGCATGCTGGGCGTGCGTCCGGTGATGGAGCTCATGTTCTGGAGCTTCTACACGGTCGCCTGGGATCAGATCGTCAACAACGGTGCGATGGTGCGCTACATGAGCGGCGGCAAGATCAACGTCCCCATCGTCATTCGCGGTCCTGCCAACGGTGGCACCAGCGTGGGCGCCACCCACTCCCACACCCCGGAAAACATCATGGCCAGCTTCCCCGGCATGAAGTGCGTCTGCCCCAGCAACGCCTACGATGCCAAGGGCCTCATGAAAGCCGCCATCCGCGACAATGACCCCGTCATGTTCATGGAGAGCACCAAGCTCTACGGCGAAAAATGGGATGTGCCGTCCAATGACGAGCTGCCTAACGGCGAGCTCTTCATTCCCCTCGGTCTGGCCGATGTGAAGCGCGAAGGCACCGACATCTCCCTCATTGCCCATGGCAAGGCGGTCATCACCTGCCTGGAAGCCGCCAAGATCCTCGAAGAAGAGCACGGCATCAGCGCCGAAGTTGTCGATCTGCGCACCATCCGCCCACTTGATGAAGACACGATCCTTGCCTCCGTCGCGAAAACTCACCGCGCCATCTATGTCGAAGAAAACAAGCCCTATTGCGGCATCGGCGCCCAGATCGCCTACATGATTCAGGAGCGGATCTTCGACGAACTCGACGCCCCCGTGCAGCGCGTGTGCAGCCTCGACTCCCCCGCGATCTACAGCCCGCCGCTCGAAGCCCTGCAGCTGCCGACGGCTGAAGTCGTTGTCGCCAAAGCGCTGAGTATTTTCTGATCCGTCTCCTTTTTCGCCCTCTCTCAAAACTTTTCATTCGTCTTCGCCATGCCCAAATTCATCGAAATGCCCAAGCTTAGTGACACCATGACCGAGGGGACCCTCGCCAAATGGACCGTCAAGGAAGGGGACAAAGTCACCGTCGGGAAAGCCATCGCCGACATCGAGACTGACAAGGCCACCATGGAATATGCCAGCCCGTTTGAAGGCGTGCTGCACAAGTTCATCGCCACCCCGGGCGGCAAAGTCCCCCTGGGCGCTCCGCTGGCCGTGATTTTGGAAGACGGTGAGGCCGCTCCGGCCGATCTGGATGACCTCATCGCCAAGGCGAAGGCCTCTGCGGCTCCGGCCCCTGCGGCTGAGAAAAAGCCTGCCGCCTCTGCTTCGAAGGTTGCTGCTTCCGGTCCACGCCTGCCCCAGGCCCCGCAGCACAAGAGCCGCGCCGTTGCTGGCGGTGCCGCCCTCCGCGTCAAAGCCTCCCCTCTCGCCAAAAAAGTTGCTGCGGAACGTGGCGTGGATCTCAACTCACTCGTCGGCACCGGCCCTGGCGGACGCATCGTGCGTGAAGACGTCGAAAACGCCCCTGTGGGTGGTGCTTCTGCAGGCCGCGTGGCTGCCACACCGGCCATCCGCCCGGTCATCGGTCCTGAAGACGAACGCGTGCCCACCAGCAGCATGCGTAACATCATCGCCGAGCGCCTCCTGGCCTCGAAGACTCAGATCCCCCATTTCTACCTGCAGATGGAGATCGATGCCGGCCCGCTCATGGCATTCCGCGCCCATTTGAACGCCTCTGCCGACAAGAGCGGTGGCAACAAGTACACCGTCAACGATTTCATCCTCAAGTCCGTCATCCGCGCCGCCCAGGCCCAGCCTGCGATCAATGCAGCGTGGGATGGCGATGCCATCGTGAAATTCAAGTCCGTCGGTCTCAGCGTCGCCATCGCCATTGATGACGGCCTTGTGACCCCGGTCATCAAGCAGGCGGAAAAGAAAACGCTGCTCGAAATCAGCCAGGGCGTCAAAGATCTCGCCGGCAAGGCCAAGAACAAGAAGCTCAGCCCCGATGACTTCGCTGGCGGCACCATCACCGTCTCGAATCTCGGTGCTTTTGGCATCGACCAGTTCGCCGCCATCATCAATCCGCCGCAGGCCGCCATCGTGGCCATCGGCAGCATCCGCTCCGCACCTGTCGTCAATGACAAGGGCCAGATCGTCGTCGGTCAGCGCATGTGGGTCGGCCTCAGCGGAGACCATCGCGTCGTCGATGGCGCCGTCGCCGCCACCTTCCTGGCTGAAATGCGCAAGCTGCTGGAAAACCCGGCGCTGATGCTGGTTTAGACCAACTCTCAAAAATCTTGTCACTTTGCCCGGGCGGCGGAGCGGCCCCATTGGCTGCTTCGTGTGCTTGCCTGTTATTTCCAAATAGCAGGCGGCGCACTCTCCTTGCCACTGGGGCCGCTGCGCTCGCCGGATCAAAATGACAATTTTTTTGAGAACTGGTCTAAGACACTCGCGAGAGATCGCGGGCACATGGCGTATGCTCCAGCTTGCAGCGGTTTTTGAAACGGATTCCGCCAAGCAAGCCAGGAGACGTGCGGCGGAGGTTTGGGGACAAGCCTCTCTACCTCGCTCTAGGCCGTGGCAGGCGGCGCTGCAGCCAGTTCATATCCTCCGGCTGCAGAAAGCTCAGGTAGAGTGTCATCATCGCGAGAAAGAACAGCATCAGGTTGTACGACATGAGGCTGATGCCCGCGTGCAGGAGGATTCCTGCGCCAAAGCCAAACCAGCGCCAGCGAGGAACCACCAGAAGAATGGGAATCGCGAGCTCCACGAGCAGCACCAGATAGGTGACTATTTTCAGCAGGAAGCCATAGTTCAGGACCCAGAGGCCGGGCCAACGCGAATTGTGGGAGAGCAGGAAGAAACTCATAAAGTCTCCGCTCATCCAGTATTCATTGTCCAGCCTTGCCAGCACGGCCTGCAGATAAATGGCCGCCAGCTGCACCTTCATCAGCGTCAGGCCATAGCATGGCACCTGCAACTCAGTTGGAGCCCGTTTGCGCGCTCTGCGTGATCGCCACGACCAGCAGGCAGGCATGGGCGAGACCAGCACCAGAAAAGCCGTGCAGCGCAAGACCTCATCCCAGCCCACCAGGATCAGTGGCGCGCGCATGGCGTAGGACACATACCAGACATACACAATGCCAGCCGCCAGCCGCGGCCAAACGCCTAGCAGCAGCATGACCATGGCGCAGCCGCTGAAAAACATGTAGTTGGTGACTGCGAAGACGTCATGGCACAGGTCAAACACAGAGAGATAAGCCCCGACGGTGTACTTCCGCACGACTTCCTGGTCCACCATCCCCACATCCGTGAAGAAGATCTCACGGTCCGGCCAGATCTGCATCAGATTCAGCAGCGACACGAACGCGAACGCGATTCGTATGCAGGCATACAAACGGGAATCCGCCGGGTTCAGAAACAGGCCGGTGAAACGGGATTGAAGACTTTGGGTGCCCGTCGTCATGGAGTGGATTGAACCGGGGTTTTCTTGGCGACGAGCGTTTCCAGCTCAAAGGGGCCCAGCACCGAAGGACGCTCGACAGCGATCTCCTTGAGCGAGCGCACCCCCAGCAGGCTGCGGGTGTAGGCAGGGATCACCTCCAGGCTCACCTGGGTCCGGGGAGCGTAGCGACCGGTGCGGAGCAGCGCCTCCGCCGCACTCTTCATGTAGGACTCACGAAACACACCTCGGGTGGGATTGAAGATGACATTGACCATCCAGTTGTTGAGCCGCACCTGATCGTGCTGGGAAAAGCGCCGCAGTCCCGGCAGCACCATGCCCACCTCTTTGGGTTTTTGTCCCCGCTCCTGGACGATCAGCCGGGCTTCCGTACGGTGCATGTTTGGAATGGTCTCAAACATGTTCCAGAGCTGGTGGCAGCGTGTGACGCGCTCATAAAGGTTGAACACCGGAGACACCTGAATCCGGTCCCGCCAGCGCGTGGGCAGCATGCCGAACACAAGAAAGACCAGATGTGCCGAGGCAAAAGCCACGATCATTATTTTTCGGCTGGACTGGGAGGGAGCACGCATGGGCTGTGCCGCCAAGAAAGAACCGTGATGCACCATTCATCAAACGAATAGAGCAGCATTCGGCACCTGCGGGGCAGACATGCTGCATGGGTTGCGCGGGGTTGGTCAGCTTTTGCGGGGCATCGTATCATTTGCACGGCTGCCAGACGGACTATCATGCCGCATGGAACTGCCCGATGTCATCGAACAATGCCTGAGCCTTCCCGGTGCCGAGGAAACGCAGCCCTTCGGACCTGAGGCACTCGTGTACAAAGTCGGCGGCAAGATGTTTGCCGTCACCTCACCGGATGAGTTTCCCGCGCGCATCAATCTCAAATGCGACCCCGAGAGGGCCATCGAGCTGCGTGATGAACACGCAGGCATCAAACCCGGCTGGCACATGAACAAGAAGCACTGGAACACCGTGATGCTGGACGGAACCGTGCCACCGGCTCTCGTGCGGGAGCTGGTCAAGCATTCGTATCAGCTCGTGGTGGATGCGCTGCCGAAGAAGGTGCGGGAGGGGTTGAAGGGGAAGAAGTAGAAGAGAGGTTTTATCACCGCAGTCCGAATTCCTGCATGCCTGCTTCGTCCAATGACGAAAAAGATTCGGCACTCCAATGAACGGGGGCCGAGTTGCGTTCGCCGACACGGGGACGTGGTAGTGGCGACGGTGATTTGACCGGCACGATGCGCGTGATTGCTACCGTTCCCTGCCGCAGCAACACGTCCTCTCCCTGAGCAATTTGGTGCAGCACCTGGGAGAAATGCGTCTCAGCGTAGTCGAGCGTGACGTCCATGGATTGATTGTCGCTCTCTGAAATTGGGGCGTCAAGATGACAAGTGGCGAGGGGTGGAATCATGTGCATCCCAGAGGGATGAAGGAAGGTGGCCGGTGGTGAAGTGAGGCTTGCCGAACGAAAACCACCGGAACTACGCAACTCCTACCCGGCTCAAGGACGCATGGCGGAGCTATGCGAGAAGAGATCTGACATCCAGCGTGAACCTGGCAGCAGGCGAAGGGTTCTTGCATCCCTTCAGGATGCGCCATTGAGGAAATTTAGGCGGATTCGCCATTCCAGGGGCGGCGCTCGCTTCGCGAGCTTGCACCCTGGCTACCTTCTCTGATCCCTCCGGGATCAAGAGGCATGTTCTTCTCGTGCAGCACTCAATTTGGTTTCGACGAGTTCAACCTTTTCAATGTTAGCACGTCGCACAGCGTTAGTTCCATCATCTGGCGCAACTAGAGCTTCCGACATATAACGTTTGGAGTACTTGAGTGACTTCAAGAGTGTTTCGATATCGGAACGGCTGAGTTCAATTTTCATGTTATTGCCAATGTATAGAGTTCAGGCTCGAGGAGCGAAAAATCGTCCCTTCCATCAATCCATTCAATTGCTCACCCCAC
>JAPLUN010000570.1 GCA_026397715.1 Verrucomicrobiota bacterium | reverse complement strand
CGGCGCCTTGCTGGTGGACGATTTGTTTCACCCAGATGTCAAAGGCCTGCACATCGCGCGCATTCAGGATCGGTGCATCGAGTGTTAGCTCTTCCCACTCCGGCCAGCCGTGGACGAGGGCGACGTAGGTCTTGTGAATCTTGCGCTCCTGCATCGCCATGCCGAAGAGGCGGGCGAGTTCGTGATTCTTGGCGATGAGCACCACGCCGCTCGTTTCGCGGTCGAGGCGGTTGATGATGGACACCTGCCCGCCATTCGCAATTTCATACGAAAGCAGGTCGCACACACGATGCCAGAGCGTGGGCGGGCCCTTCGGATCTCCCGGATGGATTTGTAGCGGCGCTGGTTTGTTGACCACGATGTAGCCGTCCGTCTCATCGATGACGGTGAAGGTGGCGTTGTTGCGAATGCTCACGGCGGTGACATCCCGGGAAGGGCGATCCGCCAGCCGTAGACGATGGGCTGGGGATTGTTGAGGTATTCGGCGTCATCGAAGTGCCACCACTCAGACTCCAACTGGATGAATCCGGCCTGCTTCATGGCGGCCTGGAGAATTCGGAGGTTCTGCGCGACCACGGGATCGCTGCCACGGTAGTTGATGCCGGCATGAGCGAAGTCCTGGTCAAATCCGGTGGGCATTTGCTGCGGGTTGCCTTGCGCATCGACCAGTGTCAGATCGACCGCTATGCCTCCACAGTGGCGGCTCCATCCCGCATTCGGAGAGAGAAACATGCCCGTGCTGCCGCCTGCCTTGTGCAGCGTCTCCTGCGCCTCCGGCGGTCGATACGCATCCCAGATGCGCAGGCCGTAACCCTGAGCGTGAAGAATCGCCTGGGCCTGCTTCAGCTTTTTTGCCGTCTCACTGCGAAGGAGGCACGGCATGTGGGACGGGTAGATGGGGTGACCGGTGACGTTATCCGCAGTGGCGTAGCGCAGATCGATGGTGATGCCCGGAATCGCTTTGCGCACATCCACGAGGCCGCGCTCCCGCGCCAGTTCAAGAGTGCGGCCGGAATTTAGGGAGCGGCCGGCATCAAGAGTGCTGCTCGCATACAGAGTGCCGTGCCTCGGCTGCGGACTGGTGCAGGAGCTGAGGGTGGCTAAGCCGAAGAGAATGAGGCGCAGGCAGCGGCAGGAATCTGAAGTCATGCTTAATTTTTGCTTCCGTATTCACGCACGGCAGGCCAAGTTTGCAAACTTCAGCCCACATTCATGCGCTTTCAAATTCTCAACACCCTGCTGCACCTCCTGGCCTTCTACATGGGAGCGGGGATCGGCTCCTTCCTCAATGTGGTCATCTACCGCCTGCCGCTGGGGATCTCGGTGAACAATCCCAAGCGCAGTTTCTGCCCCTCCTGCAAATACAAGATCCCGATGTGGCAGAACATCCCACTGCTGAGCTGGCTGCTGCTGCGTGGGAAATGCGCCAATTGCGGCGGCAAAATCTCCATCCGCTACTTCCTCGTGGAGTTGCTGACCGGCGTGGCGTTCTACATGGTCTTTCTGAAGATAAGCGGGGAGTATGCTCAGGGCGGCAATCCATGGTTCATGATCAAAGCCTGGGGGCCGCACGTGCTCTGCCTGTGGGTGTTCATGAGTCTGCTGATTTCGGGCACGTTCATCGACATCGATCATTTTATCCTGCCACATCGCATCACCATCGGTGGAACGGTGGTCGGGGTGCTGGCTTCCTGGTGGGTGCCCGCTCTCGTGGCGGAAACCACCCATACTCGCGGCCTGCTCATCTCCCTAGCGAGCGCCGCCCTGGGTCTCGGCGGACTGTGGCTCGTGGTGGAGCTGGGCAAGCTGGCCTTTGGCAAAGTGAATCACCGGCAAAAGCCCGCCTTCCTGAAGTCTGCCTCGCCGGGAATGTGCAAGCTGATGGGGAAACTCATGGGCAGTGAGTGGCTGGATGGACCCGTGAAATGGAGCGTCGTTCAGGAAGATGACGAGCAGCCGCCCGTGGTGTCCATTGGCCGTAAAAAAATGGAGTGGGGGGACATCTTCGGCATGCGTGACTCTGACCACATGGTGATCACCTGCGATGATCTCAAGGTCAACGACCGCACCTGGCAGAACGTCACCGCAGTGATGTGGATGGAGAAGCTGCTCGTGAAGTCCGAGGGCACTGGGGAAGAGTTTCCACTGGAAGGCGTGAAGATTCTGCATGGCACGGTGTCACAGGTGGTGATTCCACGCGAGGCCATGGGCTTTGGCGACGTGCTCTTTCTCATGATGATCGGCTCCTTCTGCGGCTGGCAGGCGGTCCTGTTCACCATTTTTGCAGCATCGATCATCGGCACCCTGTCTGCGATTGTACCTCGCATGCTCGGCAAGGCCGAATGGAGCGCCAAGATCCCCTTCGGCCCCTACCTGGCTCTGGGTGCCGCACTCTGGGTCTTCTACGGCCCGCCGATTGTGGAATGGTATGTGAGCAAGACGATGTGGCGGTGAGCGCACGCTCAGCACCCGGGCAAGGGATTTCTTTAACCCAAGTTTCGGGTTGAAGGCATGTCCCCGAACCCCTACCATTCACCATGGCGGCGCTGCTCGAGATCCCCAGCATCAAGAATGCAACCGCGTTCCATCTGGAGCGCTGGCGGATGGTATGCGCCGATCCCAGCCTGAAACGACTGCCGGACCGCATCGAAACCAACCGCTACGGCCATATCGTCATGATGCCGCCACCTGGATTCTCCCACACCACGCGTCAATCGGCGATCTTCGCGCACTTGCTGAGCTCCATGCCTCCGGGCGCGAGCGTCGAAGTCGCTGTGCTAACTGAAGACGGCATCAAAGGCATCGACGTGGGTTGGATTTCTGCAAACCGGGTGA
>JAPLUN010000398.1 GCA_026397715.1 Verrucomicrobiota bacterium | reverse complement strand
CCTCCGCCCCCTTCATGAAAGCCCTCCGATTCCTCCTCGCATGCCTGCTGACTTCCGCTTCGCTGCGAGCGTCTCCGTTGCCGGAAAGCCAGAAGATTGACCAGCTTCTCAGTCAGGACTGGGAGAAAGCCGGTCTGAAGCCCAACCCGCCCGCCAGTGACGAGGTTCTGGTGCGCAGGCTCTACCTCGACATCGCCGGACGCATTCCCACTCTGGAGGAAGCACAGGCCTACACCAGCTCTAAAGACCCGCAGAAGCGCGCCAAGCTCATCGACACCCTGCTGGCCTCCGACGGCTACACCAGCCACATGTTCAACTACTGGGCCGATGTGCTGCGCCTGACGGACAATGTGAAGGGCCGCATCACCGCCGAGGCTTATGAGGAATGGCTCAAGCAGCAGGTCAAAACCAACGTGCCGTATGACAAGTTCGTGAAAAACCTCCTCACCACCGACGGCGGTGTTTGGGACAGCGGCAGCATCGGCTTCTGGCAGCGGGATGAAAACAAGCTCGACCACCTGGCCTACACCGTGCAGGTCTTTCTGGGCACCAGCATCGTCTGCGCCCAGTGTCACAACCACCCCTTCGACAAGTGGTCCCAGATGGATTACTACCACATGGCCGCCTTCACCTACGGCATGGACACCAAAAGCCGGGGCATTGAGCTCAGCGGCAAGCGGCCGGAGATCGACAAAAAAGCCGTTCAGGCCATGAGCAGGGAGGAACAAAAAGCCTACCGCGCCAAGATGCAGGCCGAGAGAAAAGCCGAAGAATCCAAGATCAGCCGCGAAGACCTGCAGCAGGTCAAGCGCGCCATGCAGGACGTGATGAAGCCGCTGCGCTACACCAGCGCCGAGTGGCAGGAAGGCAAGCTGCCCAGCCTCCCCGCTGACTACAAGTACCCTGATGCCAAGCCCGGTGCAAAGGTCGAAGCCAAGACCATGTTTGGCAAGGATGCCGTGGTCAAACCCGGTGAGACCCAGCTGCAGGCCTTCGCCGACTGGATGACCAGCCCGGAGAATCCACGCTTCACCACCGTGATCGCCAACCGCATGTGGAAGAAAGCCTTCGGCGTTGGCTTGATCGAGCCTGTGGATGAAATGACCGACAGCACCGTGGCCAGCAATCCGGCGCTGATGGACTACCTCGGCCAGTTGATGACCGAGAAACAATACTCACTCAAATCCTTCCTGCGGGTGCTTTACAACACCGACACCTACCAGCGCGCCGCCACCACGCATGAGGTTCCGCTTGGCGAGACCTACCACTTCACCGGCCCCATCCTGCGCCGCATGAGCGCGGAGCAGATCTGGGACTCCTTTGTCACGCTCTCGAAAGGCAACGTGGATGACACCGTCGATGACGAGAACGCCCGCCTTCACCAATACCTCGATGATCTCTCCACCTTCCTCGGCACGGTCAAATCCAAGGGAGCTGAAGGTCTGGTGCAGGTGGCCAAAGAAGGCCGGGCCAAGCTGGATGCCAATCAGAAGCAGATCGACGCCATGAAAGCCAAGCTCGAAGCCGACAAGGCGAAGGGAATCGACACCACGGCAGCCAGCAAAGCGCTCGCCAAAGAAGCCGCCACCCTGCGCAAAGCCTCTGAGAAGGACATCCTCGTGGCCTTGCTCGGCAAAGAGCGTGCGGATGATCTGCGCCAGGGCTATCGCCCTGAGAAACCCGGCAAAGAGAAGCGCCCGGAGATTGATCGCAAGGCGCTCGAATCCATGACCAAAGAACAGCGTCTGGAGTTCCTGAAAACCTACAAGCGCAACAGCAATGGCAAAGATGCCCTGGGCCTCACCTCCCGCGCTTCGGAGCAGCCCAGCCCCGCGCGCCCCGGCACCTTCCTGCGCACCTTTGGCCAGAGCGATCGCGAACTCATTCAGAACGCCAGCGACGATGCTTCCGTGCCGCAGGCTCTCACCCTGCTCAATGGCCCTGCTGCGGATGTGATCAACAACCCGGCTTCCAAATTGAATCAGGCCATCGCCAAGGCCGGGTCACCTTCAGATAAAATCGCCACACTTTATCAAGCGCTGCTGAGCCGCGCTCCCACGGCCAATGAGCAGGCCATTCTCAATGGCGTCATCAAAGAGCGCGGCGACAAGGCCGTCGCGGATGTCACCCACGCGCTCATCACCGGCTCGCAGTTCCTCTTTGTCCAATAATTCTCTCACGCATCATCCTCATGAAAGCTCTCCTCCATTCCTGCGACGATGTCACCCGCCGTGACTTTGCCAAAAACATCGCCAAGACCTGCCTTGGTGTTTCGATGATGAGCGCCCTGGCGCCACGCGGCTATGCTGCGTTTGAAGGCTCCAGCAAGGCCAAGCAGGCCGCCACCGCGAAGCGCGTCATCTATCTCTACATGTCCGGCGGCATGACGCATCTGGACACCTTCGGCTGCGTGCCCGGTGCTGACACCATGGGCGGCACCAAGACCATCCCCACCAGCGCGGATGGCGTGCAGATCGGCGAACTCCTGCCGCACACCGCGAAGATGATGCATCGCGGAGCCATCATCAATTCGCTCACCTCGACGCAGGGCGCGCATGCGCAGGGCAATTACTTCCAGCACACCAGCTACACTATGCGCGGTGCCACACGGCATCCCACCATGGGGGCTTGGATGCAGAAATTTCAGGGCAAAGGCAATGTGGATCTGCCCGGCTCCGTCATCATCACTAGTGACAGCAAGCACCCCGGCGGTGGTTTCTTCGAGGCCGCCTGCCAGCCGCTGATTCTCAACGACCCTGCCCGTGGACTGCAAAACAGCCATCGCCCCAGCACGCTCAGCGAGGGCGATTTTGACTACCGCCTCGGTTTGTCCGCCAAGCTCGATCAAGGATTCCAGCAGGCCTACAACTACAAGAACGTCAAAGCCTACGCGGACGTCTACAAGGACGCCATCAAGGTCATGAAGAGCGAGGACCTCGACGCCTTCGACCTCAGCAAGGAATCCCCAGAAACCCATGCGGAATACGGTGATGGAAACTTCGCGCAGGGCTGCCTCCTCGCACGTCGACTCGTGGAGCATGGTGTGCGCTTTGTGGAAGTGAACCTCGGCGGCTGGGACATGCATCAGGACATTGCCGCCCGTCTGCCCGAACGCTGTGGTGATCTCGATCAGGCGCTGGGCACACTGCTCACCGATCTTGAGCGCCGCGGTCTGCTGGATGACACCCTCGTCGTCCTCACCTCCGAATTCGGGCGCACGCCGAAGATCAATCAGAACGAAGGCCGCGACCACTACCCGAAAGCCTTTAGCTCCGTCCTCTGGGGCGGCGGCATTGCCGGTGGTCAGGTCTATGGCAAGACGGACAAAGGCATCGAAGTCACCGAAAACAAAGTCAGCGTCCCCGACTTCAACGCCACCATCGCCTACGCCCTCGGCCTGCCGCTCGATCTCGTGCTCTATTCCAGCACCAAGCGTCCCTTCACGGTGACCGACAAAGGGCAGCCGATCACGAGCTTGTTTGCCTAACAAAGGGAGGTTAGGCCTCCGGCCTGAGGCGTCTCCGCTTTCAGGCCAGGACATAGGCTCAGCACAAACAGTCGGGACGGCTGTGATCCGTTCGCGTGCGCGTCCTGAATCTTTCCTTTCCTCGCAGGCACAACTCATGCGAGAATCGGGTGTTCGGACACGATTTGAATCCATGCGCCTGCTTTCCTTCTTTCTGCTCCTCCTGGGCATCTCGATCTCGCATGCCCAGCAGATCGATCTCGAAAAAATCTTTGAGGAGCGCAATCTGGGGCCGGTGGGGGAGCTGCTGGCACGCGGGGACTACGAACTCGTGGCACGCATTGGCGAAGCGGCGGCGGAGAAGGGGCTGAAGGCGCCGGATTGGCGGATTCTGCGGTTCAAGGCGCTGCAGGAAATGGGGCACATTGAGCAGGCGCTGGAGGAAACCGGGAAGGCTCTGGTGCTGTATCCGGGGCACTTCGAAATCCTGCTGCTACGCCATGATCTGGCGCACATGCTGGGCCGGGCGAATGTGATGGCGGAGGCTTTGAAGGGCATCAATGAGGCGGCGAAATCGAAGGCTGCGAAGGATCGCACGGCCATGGAGTCGGTGGTGCTCGGCCGGGCGGCCGTGATGCTCGGCGCTGACGCGCAGAAGGTGATCGCGCAATATTTCAAACTGGCGCAGGGCAAGGATGCCAAATTGGAGGCGGCGTATCTGGCCGAAGGAAATCTCGCGCTCGAAAAGGACGATGCGCAGCGCGCTGCGGATGTGTTTCGTGCCGGGCTGAAGGCGCATGGTGAGACGGCCGATCTTCGGCTGGGGCTGGCGAAAGCCTTTCAATCGGGTGATCGCGAGAAGGCGACGGAGAGCCTGAAAAAGGCGCTCGAATTGAATCCTCATCTTGCGGCCGCGCATCTGCTGCGGGCGGAACAGCTCATTGGTGGAGAAAAGTTCATCGAGGCCGAGGCTGCCATTCAGCAGGTGCTGGATCAAGATGGGCAGAACCCTGTAGCATGGTCGCTGCGGGCCGTCGTGGCGTACCTGTTCATGGCTGATGCCGGGAAGATGGAGGAGGCGCGGGCGCATGCTTTGGAACGATGGAGCAAAAACCCCGAGGTGGATCACACCATCGGGCGCTGTTTGTCGCGAGCCTATCGTTTTGCCGAGAGCTCGGCCCGTCAGCGTCAGGCGCTGGAGTTTGATCCGAAGTATCTGCCGGCCAAGATGCAGCTCTGTCATGATCTGCTTCGCCTCGGAGATGAAGAGGAGGCATGGAAGCTCGCCGAGCTGATCCGCAAGGAAGATGGTTATAACATCCAGGCGCACAATCTTGCGCTGCTGGAGAAGGAGATGAATGGCTACACCACGCAGACCTTCGAGGACTTCATCTTGAAAATGCCCAAGCGCGACTGGCCTATCTATGGCACGCGTGCGCTCGCGCTGCTGCGAGATGCGAAGACGGTGCTGGGCGCGAAATACGGCATGGACTTGAAGCGGCCGGTGCTGGTGGAGTTCTTCGGTGCGCAGCAGGATTTCGCGATTCGTACCTTCGGAGCGCTGGGCGGGCAGGGGATGCTGGGCGTTTGTTTTGGAACTGTGGTGACGATGAACAGCCCCGGCAGTTTGGCCCATGGCCGCAACAACTGGGAGAGTACGCTGTGGCATGAGTTCTGCCATGTGATCACGCTCACCGTGACGAAGAACCGCATGCCGCGCTGGTTGAGCGAGGGCATCAGCGTTCACGAAGAGCGGCAGCGCGATCCTGCTTGGGGCATGTGGATGAATGACAAGTTTCGCGAGATGGTCCTCGATGAAGAAACGCTGACGCCCCTGACACGGCTCAGCGGAGCTTTCATGGCGCCAAAGACGCAGGATCATCTGATGTTTGCCTACTATGAGTCCAGCCAGGCCGTCGAGTTTCTGCTGGAGAAATTCGGCAAGGATAAGTTCCAGGGCATCCTGCAGCAGCTCGCTGCCGGGAAACGGATCAATGATGCGATCGCCACGAACGTGGGAGACATTGAAGAAGTCGAGAAGCAGTTTGCCCAGTACATCACCGCCAAGGCCAAAAGCTTTGGAGCCAAGGCCGACTGGGAAGAACCCAAGGCCGAGCAACTGAACCCCTTCGATGCAGGTTCATTCACTGAGTTTCTGAAGAAGCACCCCACCAATCTCTGGGCCTTGCACAAGGAGGCTGGGTCAATGATGGAGGCCAAGAAATGGGCCGAGGTGCTGCCGCTGGCTGACAAGATCATCGAACTGGTGCCTGACAACTACGATGCCGACAGCGGCTACGCGCTGAAGGTGCAGGCGCTGCGTCAGTTGAAGCGCACGGATGAGGAAGTCGCCGTGCTGCGGCAGATCGCGGCGAAATCATCCAGTGCGCAAAGCTCCTTCCTGCGCCTGATCGAACTCGATGTGCCAGCCAAGCGCTGGCCGGAAGTGAAAGCCAATGCTCTGCGTTCGATGGCTTTGAATCCCTTTCTTGTGACACCGCAGAGAGCGCTGGCAGATGCCTGTGCGGCCCTGAACGAAACGCCGGATGCGATTGCTGCCTATGAGCGTGTGCTCGTGCTCGATCCCAGCGGTGGCGCGCAGACGCATTTCAAACTGGCTGAATTGCTCCGCGCATCCGATGTCACGAAGGCGAAGCGCCACCTGCTGGATTCACTGGCACTGGCTCCAAGGAATCGCGAAGGACTGGCTCTCTTGGCGGAGTGGAAGTGATCACGGAGTGAGTGGCTTCTACTTGGCCTTTGAAAAAAGGCGAAGGGTGCCGAGTTCCAGCGTCAGTGCATTCAGCTCGGATGGGTTTTTCCCAAGTGCCCAGGCATGGATTTTATAGTTCTCGTCCAAGGCAAAGAGTGTCGTCTGGTAGATCGAGCCATCTGGCTTGGTCTTGCGATGCCATGTGACTTTGTGCGTTCCGATTTTACCGGCATGTCGCGTGCTGCCAGCCAGTGGCGCAAAAGACGGATGCCCGCCGATGTAAAAACCAATCTCACCCTCTGCGGGTGATTTGGGGATGCCGTGGAAAACGCGGAAGTCAGGCCCGTCAACTTTGTGCCAGCGCATGGAGACGCTGGAGTTTGGGCCGAGCAGGTGTGCCTTCTCCTCTTTGGAAAGCGCGGGTGGTTGTTTGCTGGAGCACGAGGCTAGAACGGCGGTGAGAAGGACGATGAACGCGATTCGGTGCATGGTTGTGAAGAGGTTGAACTGACGTGTGCTCGGCTTTTTTGTCTATGACATTTCCAACTCCAGCGCCTCCACACCCTCATAGCGGGCGCAAAGCACGCCGATCTCGTCTTTCTCCATCACCATGAACGCCGTCGACAGCGCATCTGACAAAGCGGCGGTGGGGGCGAGGGCGTAGGTGCGGCGGTTCTTGAGAGGAACGGGGGCAAAAAGGCGCGGGTTCATGATGTGCGCGCCCTTGACGGCGAAGCCGGAACCACTGACGGCGCGATTGAGAAGTGCGGTTCGTTTTTCACCGCCTCCGAGGGTGATGGACCACGCCTCTTTCCCGCTCGGAGCACCGATGGCGAGGATGGTGCTGTCTCCGGCATTGAGGACGAAGTTGCTGATCTTCCAGTCCTGCAGCACGTCGGCGGCTTGATCGAGTGCGTAGCCTTTGCCCATGGCACCGAGGTCGAAGATCATGCCGGTGGCATGCACGGTGACGCTCATGGTTTCCTCATCAAGGTCAAAGCGCTGGCTGCCGATGATCTGGCGCGCCTGCTCCAGCACGTCTTTGCTGACCTGCCGCGGCTCGCCTTCGGAAGTGATGAAGAGATTCATGAGCGGACCGATGGTGATGTCGAAGGCTCCGGCGGTCTCCTGGTGCATGGCCTTGGCCAGCGAAAGGCAATCCCACGCCGCCATGCCGACGCGGATGCTCTCGCCTGCTTTGAGCTGCCCAAGGCGGTAGATGTCGCTGGTGGCGCGGAAGCGGCTCAGCTCATCTTCGAGCCGGGCGATTTCTTGAAACACCGCCTGCGAGGCCTGGGCCGCGTAAGTTTCATCGGCATCCTCATGATTGATGATGACGTCGAAGGTGGTGGCCATCGCATTGCAGGTGAAGCGATGGTGCTGCGGGGTGGGCGAGCTCACGGTTTGGCGGCTTCCTGCTGCTTGCGCAGGCTGTGTCGGTCCCAGAGGGATTGTTCAATCCAGAGGTTCAGCATCACACCGGGTCGTAGGCCGAAGAGATCCGGCTTGGTATACGTTTTACCGGCGAATTTCGCTTCCAGCGCGGCCTTCATCTCGGGTTCAGCGATGATGACCCGTGCGTCAATGGTTTCGGGGATGGTGTTGGTGTAATGAACGCTTTTGATGTCGCGCCAGTACCAGGGCAGCGGCCAGCCTGCGTCACGATTGATGACAAGGACATTGAAGGCATCATCCGGCGCAGTCTTCTGCAGTTCCCGCACCTGAGGCAGCAGCCGCAGCAGATTGGTGGAGGTGTGCGAGTAAACGTAGGGATTGCGCGAATCGGCGGCGTAGAGGTGAATGGCGTGGTTGGTCTGCGAGAGCAGATGGTACAGACCAAGGCCGAAGGCGATCTTGAAAACGAGGCGCGAGAATTTCCCGGTGAGCGCGCCTGAAATGGCGGCGGCACCCACTCCGGCCAGCAGCGTCAGCGAATGCTGGGCGCTGAGGATGGACCAAGGGGTCTTGTACGCGAGGAAGGAATAGATGGAGAAAAGGACCAGGGTGTAAACGGAGAGGAACACGAGAAAGGCCTGCCGCGCGGGCTGCTTCATGTGGTTTCCAAGAAATGCATACAGCATGCCGATGATGCCGAGGCCGCCGATCATGGCCTCGCTCCACACCAGGCCGTCTTTGCGCCAGAAGATGAGAGTGAGGTAGTAGTGCCAGGGCTTCTCATGGCCGCTGCCACCGGCGCGCTCAAAGTAGTTCAGGTAGGTCAGTGCGCTGTCCTTCACGGCCTGCCAGTCTTTGAAGCCACCGGAGTAGATCGTGATGCTGGTGATGATGGCGGCAATGATCACCCACAACCAGGGAGAAGCCGCGCGGCGCTTGCTGCCACCGGTGTCATAGCCGCTGCGACGGGGGGCGAAATCACCGACCATCACTTTGGTGACGGCGAATCCGACGAGTCCGGCGACGATATTGATGGCGAAGGTCTCCTTGGTGGCGTGCTGCATGCCGATGGCGAAGCCCGCCAGCAAAAGCCACCAGCGCCCGCCCCCCTGGGAGTAGTGCCACAGCGCGGCGATGCTGAGCGTGATGAACAGCACCAGCGGCACCTCCATGATGAAGTAGCGCGAGTAATAGACCTCCATCGGCGAGATGGCGATGAGCAGCATCGCGAACCCCGTGGCAAGCCGGCCGAGTGCATTGCGCAGCAGCAGCGTGGTCAGCAGGAGCAGCAGTCCGCAGACCACGGGCACGGTGCGCAGCTGGGCTTCGGTCCAGGTGGAGGAGTCGCCCCAGCCGGCGAGCTTGGACCAGACGCGGGTGATGTAGTGAAGCCCCGGGCCGTGGAAGTCTTTCGGGTCGTATTTGAAATGGCCGGTGGCCTGGAACTCGGCGGACTTCATCGCGAGGATGGCCTCGTCGGTGTGCATGGGGCGCTCGCCAAGCGTGGGGAAGCGGTAATACGCGCCAAGGAAAAGAGAGACTAGGACGAAGATCGTCAGGCCAAGGCGGCCGAGAGATTTTTTCTGAGGAGGGGGCATGGGGGGAGACGAATGACGAAAGCAGAATGCGAGCCGGGCACCGCACAGCAATTGCGGAAAGGATTAGAGGAGTTCGCGGCGGTCGACCTGAAGGCGGTGCTGGCGGGTGCGGCGCAGGTGAAATCGCTCCTGGGTCGGGGGCAGGGTTTCGCTGCCGCCGTGCTCCACGACCACGGTGACGTATTGCGGATGCACGGACATCTCAAGAAAGCGCAGCACGGGGGTGCCGCGCGTGCGGAAGAAGCAGTGCAGGGGGATGTGAGGGTGCGCAGCGTTCCACAGCCAGCGTGCCGGCGTGAAGCGCTCCTCATCCATCAGGGCGCAGAGGATCTCACGCATGACCATCTCGCCATGCCTGCGCGACCACTTCCAGGCCTCGCGCCGGTTCATGAGTTCATTGAACTTGGCCACGAGCGGGTTGGCATGCGCCTGCTCCATCTCCTGAATGATCTCACCGGTATGCACCGCCATGGCGGTGCGGAATTCCTCCCGTGTGATTTGGCCGCTGTCGAACCAGCGGAACAGCTGCTGCGGCGTGGGAACTGGATCGAGTGAGGGCATGGCGAATCGCCTAAGTTTGGCGCGTTCGCGGACGTTCGCAAATTCACTCTTGGTCCAGGAACCCTATTGCTTGATATTCTGTGGAATGTCCAAAATGCGCAGCAGATTGTGATACCGGTCGGTCCAGAGCCGGACGTCCTGCTTCAGTTCGGTCTCATTCCCCAGCAGTTCCTCGGGCGTGGCCTTGAGGAAGGCCTCGTTGCGGGTCACAAGAATGTAGTCGGTCGAGTCATGGTCGCCATCGGCCTCGGTCGCAATGCGTACGGTTTTGAAGCCGACGGCTGCGGCGATCTTTTCGATCACCGGCGCCAGCACGAGATAAGTGTTGGTGATGTGCACGGCAATGATGCCGTCCGGCTTCATATGGCGGTCGTAAATGGTGAAGGCCTCCTGAGTTAGCAGGTGCACCGGCACGGAGTCTCCACTGAAGGCGTCGAGAAGCAGCACGTCAAACTGCTGCGATTTCTCACTGTCGAGCGCCAGACGCGCATCTGAAACGACGATCTCCACCTTGGCCCCGCGTTTTCTGGCGTCCTCGAGGTAGAGGAACCATTTCTCCGCAATGCGCACCACATCGGGATTGATGTCATAGAAGCGGAATGTCTGCCCGCTTTTGGCGTAGCAGGAGACGGTGCCGGCTCCCATGCCCACCACGCCGACGCGCGCGTCCGGGCGGTCCTTGAGGCTGTCGAGCGCCTTGCCGATGCCGGTCTGGTGGCCGTAGTAGCTCGTGGGTTCCTCACGCTGCGGCCCGTCGATGTTTTGCGAGCCGTGAATGATGCCGCCATTGGTGAGCTGGCGGAATTTCAAGGTCTCGCCGCCGCTTTGGTAGTCATCTTCCGAGACGGAGAGCATGCCGTAGAAATTGCGCACCCGCTCTACCTTTTCGTCATTCTTGAAGCCAAGGTCGGTCATCATGAGCAGGACGAAGGTGAAGAGCATGCCGAGCATGGTGATGGAGATCAGCGCAGGCCGCATGAAACCACGCCGGATGATGCGGAAGACGAGCACGGCCAGACAAAGGCCGATGCCCGCCAGCGTGCCATAGATCACCTCGGGCGGTGGCATGAGGTCGATCTTCAGCTGCTTCTGCACCTCCTCCTGAGTGAGAATGCCATGATGAATCAGCATCCAGGCCACCCCGCAGGTCACGGCCGTGATGATCAATGCCAGCAGCCATTCCCACACATGTTTGACCCTCAGCACCGAGCGCAGCAAAATGTAGCAGGCGAGTGCAGCCACCACGATGAGGCTGATCGGCCACTCCGCAAAGGAGGTGAACAGGTGAGGTGCTCCCAGGCTCACGAACAATCCGCCAAGCGCACCACCGAGGGACATGAGTAGATAAAACTCCGTGAGCCGGCGCGGGGCGGGTTTCAGACGCGTGAGTTCGCCATGGCAGAGCATGCAGGCGATGAACATGGAGCTGAAGGACCAGCCCAGCTCCCAGATGAAATTCGGCGTGAGGTCGATGCTGGCCAGGTGGAAATTCTGCCCGGTCAGCCGGTTCAGCAGGGGCTCCACGTGGTTGTGCATCATCAGTTCGAAATCGATCCAGAATGACTGGCCTTGGAGGCGGCTTTCCGTGCAGGTGAGAAACAGCACGGGCAGCGCCAGCAGCGCCCACAGCGCGCAGATGCGTGCATACCAGCGCTCATGCTCAAAGCAGATGATGAAGGTGAGCAGGTAGAGGCTCAGGGGGACCACCCACAGGAAGGGGATCACCGCCACGTCCTGGCAGACGTGATTCGTTGCGGAAAGCAGAACACAGCTGGACAGCGCGGGCAGCAGCACCCACTGGATTCTTTTCAGCCAGCCGGGATGATCCGCAACAGTGTCGATCACCACATCGGGCTTGGCCTCTGCTTCGATGGCATGATTGCGGTCCAGCCAGATGCCAGCGAGAGAGAGGACCACAAAGGCACCGAAGCCCACCGCCCACAGCGTGGTCTGCTCCAGCACATCCCAATGCACTTCAAAGAACAAAGGGTAGCTCAGCAGCGCTGCGAGCGAGCCGATATTGGAGAGCGCATACAGCCGCCACGGACTGGCCCCATTCGTGGTGCGGGTGAACCACACCTGCACCAGCGGACTCGTACTGGAGAGAACGAAATAGGGCAGCCCCACACTGACAAAAAGCAGCAGCAAAATGCGCAGTGCGGGATCTTCAGAACCCGTCGGCTTCCACATTTCATTCGGAGCGATGGGCAGCATGGCGATCGCCATGCCCAGCAGCAGGCCATGAACGATGCCCTGCCAGCGGCGTGGCAGCAGCGTCAGCGTGTGCGCATAGGCATAGCCGGCAAACAGCACCACCTGGAAAAACAGCATGCACGTCGTCCACACCCCCGGGCTGCCGCCGAACCACGGCAGGATGAATTTGCTGATGATCGGCTGCACCTGAAACAGCAGAAAGGCGCTCAGCAGGCTCAATGCCGCGAGGATGATACCGGGGACGGCACGGGAAGGGGTGGCGGGCATGGGAGAAAGGGCGTGAGGCTGGCATATCACGCTGTTCGTGGGAAGATAAAAGTAAGGACATTGTGCAGAGCCGCTGGCAATCCACGCCTATCGAGACATCATGCCGCATGCCGCAACCGCCCCGCCGCCCCTTCCGTCCTCGTCCCTCACCGCCCCGTGAGCCGGGCAGCCGCGAACAGGATGACCGCCAGCAGGGCGATCGTCCTCAGGGGAATGGTGCGCCAAGCAACCGTCCGCAAGGAAACCGCGAATACAGCAATCGTCCGCAGGGCAATCGTGAGCCATTCAAACGTCCGCAGGGCAATCGTGCCCAGCGCAAACTTGAAAAGAGCAATCGTGCTCAGGGCGGGCACGCACACGGCACCTCATGGGAAAAATCCGCCGACTGGTATGACGGCATCATTGGCGAGCGCGGCTCAGAGCTCTATCAGGCCGTTGTCATTCCCGGTGCGCTCAATCTGCTGGCACCCAAGCGCGGTGAGCGCGTGCTCGATCTCGGCTGCGGGCAAGGGGTGTTTTCACGCGCACTCGCCCAGGAAGGCTGTCAGGTCACCGGTGTCGATGCCGCCCCAACCTTGATCCAAAAAGCGCGCACCTACCCCGTGAAGCCCCCGGTGCGCTACCTCGCGCGTGATGCCGCGCAGATCGAGGACCTCGGCGAGTTCGATGCTGCCTCCGCCATCCTTTGCGTGCAAAACATGGAGCACCTCGATGTCGTCAGCGCCGCCGCTGCCAAAGTCCTCAAGCCCGGCGGCCGCATGCTCTGGGTCGTCAATCATCCCGCCTTCCGCATCCCGCGTCAGACAAGCTGGGGCAATGATGAAACCTCCAAGATTCAGTACCGCCGCATCGATGCCTACAGCAGCACGCTGAGCATCCCCATCGTCATGCACCCCGGCAGGCCCGACAGCGAGACCACCACCTCCTTCCACCGCAGTCTGCAATCCCTCACCGCCACCGGCTTCGGCGCAGGCCTGCGTCTTGCAGGCATCGAGGAATGGTACTCCCACAAAGAAAGCCAGCCCGGCCCCCGCGCCGCCGCCGAGAACCGCTCACGGAAAGAGTTTCCGCTGTTCCTGGCGCTGCTGTGGGAGAAGCGGTGAGGGGCTCATCACCCGCCGCGCGGAACTTTTCATCCTTCCGTTATTCCTTGCTCCATTGAGGGCTGAACGATGCGGTCATGCCTTCGTTGAAGGTGATCTGCCGCTGCCCGGTGCCATCACTTTTCATGATCCAAATGTCCATGGCTCTGGAATTCTTGGGGGTTCGTGTGAAGGCGATCCACTGGCCATCCGGCGACCACGCGGGCTCTGAATCGCGCACTTTTCCGTGACTCACATCTTTCTTGGAGGAGCCGTCGCTGTTCATGATGAAGATGCTGCCGTCGTTCATGTAGGCGATGTGTTTTCCGTCAGGTGACCAGTCGGCCCTGTGACCGTAGGAGTTTGTGGTGAGATTGGTCTGGTTTTTCCCATCGGCATCCATCACGTAGATGTCACGCTGTCCGCCGCCCTCACCGCCACCGGGAAGCTCGTTGCGGGTGGTCTCAAACAGCAGCCGCCTGCCATCTGGCGACCAGCGCGGAGTCCAGTTGAAGCAGTTTTCCTGGGTGAGCTGTTTGAGATCCGTGCCATCAACGGCTGCTGTCATGATTTGCGAACTCTCCTCCCCGGGCTGGTAAAAGGCGATCCGCGTGCCGTCGGGCGACAAGTCCGGCCCCCTCACGTTGTCCGCCGCCGCCAGCAGCCGCGTGCTGGCATGCTGATCCAGATCGTGAAGGTAGAGTCCGATCGCGGCGGGATCGTTGGCGGCATAGACAATCTTCTTTCCTCCCGAGGCAAAGGCGAAGTCGCGAGTTTGATGGGTCGGCTCCATGGTCCGAACGCTCCCGGTCATGATCCAAATGTTTCCTGCTCTGCCGAAGTCGGCGCTGGTCACAAAGGCGAGCTTTCCGACGGGAATCGTGGCGGGAGCATCAGTCCCGGCTTTTTCCTGGGCGGGAAGGGGGCTGCTGAGCAAGAGCCCGCCCAAGGCGGCCAAGAGAAAATGCGGGGCGGGATTCATGGGGCGCAGTTGTTTCCAGTGACGGCCCATTGAAGCATGACCTCCGTGTTCGGAGCAATGATATTCGCCAGGAGAGGCAAAAAGCGCGGGTCTGCCTTGGGCTCACACCAACCTCACATACCTTCTTCCCGGCAGTGCTCTTATCAACCGCTTCATCTCCAGCCGCATCAGCGTCGCGGACACTGTTGCTGTGGTCAGGCCGGAGCTGGTGGTGATGTCGTTGATGTGGGCTTCGTCGGTGCTGATCGCGTTGTAGAGGATTTCCTCCTCCAGCGTGAGCGTGACGACTGGGCGGGTTTCATCGACCTTCGGTGCTTTGGGCGCGGTGGGGAAGAGTGTCATCAAATCATCGAGCACATCGGCACCATCCATGATGAGCTTGGCTCCTTGTTGAATGAGGCGGTTGCAACCGGCGGAGGTCGGTTTGTCGATAGGGCCGGGCACGGCATAAACGGTGCGGCCCTGCTCGGTGGCCTGCTGTGCTGTGATGAGGGAACCGCTGCGCAGCGGGGCCTCCACGACGATCAAACCGCAGGTCCAGCCTGCGACGATGCGATTGCGGTAGGGAAAGGTTTGTTTGTCGGCCACGCGATCCACCGGATACTCGCTGACCACCGCGCCGTTTTGCGCGATGCGTTCGGCGAGCGCCATGTTTTCCGGCGGGTACAATTTGCCGATGCCGGAGCCGATGACGGCGACCGTGCGGCCTTTGGCTGCGAGTGCCGCTTCATGCGCTGCGGTGTCGATGCCACGGGCGAGTCCGCTCACCACGGTGTATCCGGCATAGGCGATCTGGAAGCTGAGCTTCTTAGTGGTGCTGAGGCCGTAATGAGTGGCATGGCGGCTGCCGACGACGCCGAGGGCATTGTGATCCCGTTTAGTGAGTTCCCCCCAGACGGTGAGAACGAGCGGCGGGTTGTAGATTTCTCGCAGCAGTGGCGGATAGAGCTCATCTTCCTGCGTAAGCAGGGTGAGATCACGCTCCTTGACCTTCTTGAGTTCACCTTCGAGATCGACCTGCGCTTCCCATCCGGCGATGTTCTCCGCCTGAGCGAGGCCGAAACCTTCGATCTGGAGGATGTCGCTGCTTTTGGCGCTGAGGATGCGCTCAGGGCTGCCGAAGTGCTGCAGCAGTTTGCGCACACGCACAGGTCCCACCTGTGGGAGCAGGTTCAGTACAAGCCAAGCCTCGGTGCGGGTCATTGCACGCTCAGGCTCAGGCAGCGGAGGCGGTGGCTTCGCCGTTTTTCGCGGCAGCAGCGGCGGATTCGGGCAGGGCGACGTTCGTTTGTGACGAGCCGGAACCGATGAGTTTGCGGAAGATCTTCGAAGGGAAGGACTGGCCTTTCTCCTCGTTTTCAAGCTGGCCCAGAGCCGCCGATTTGGCCATCTCCCATGCCGGGGCGAAACCGGGGGCGCTGATGACCATCTGCTTCTCGGCACGGGCCAGGATTTCCAGCTCGCGCTGCATCTTGTTGTCAGGGCGCTCGTTGAGGCGGGCGATCTGCATGCGCAGGTTTTCGTTTTCCTGCTTCAGCGCGGCCCGCTCCTTGTTGATGTCCTGGCTCTGCTTGGAATCGAGGTCCAACTTGTCGCTGAGCATGTTTTTGTAGCGCTTGAGTTCGCGCTTGGTCTTCCAGTGGCCCCAGAGGGACTGTAAGAGGAAAATGCCGCAGAGCACGATGCCGTAGATGAAAGTGTTCTGGGGGGATAGGAGGTCTTTGAACATGGCTGGCGAAAACTAACTCATGCCCCGGCGTGTGCAACCGGGCAAAGCACCGCAATAAGGCCATTTCCGCCTCAACTTTATCTCTTGTGAAGGGTCTTTGGCAAAAAGCAGGGAGTTAAGAAAAGGTCGGTCTGGGTTATTTATACCCGGATAAAAATGTGTTTGATTTTTATCCGGGTAATATTAAAGGCACTCCATATGACCGAATCATCCCTCAATCACTCATTCACCACCTTTGATGGCCACCGACGTGTCGCAGAGGGGGCATTGCGCACGAACGCTTTGGCGCTCAAAAGTGCGCTCGAACGCGGCTCACCCGGGCCGGTTTTGATTTTTGAAGATGCTACCGGGCGCACCGTCGAAGTGGACACCCGGGGGACGGACGAGGATGTCTGCACCCGCCTGGCTGCGCAATTCCCACTTTGTGAGCAACCAGCCGCTGAAGAGCCCACACAGGAGCCTGCAACTCCCCGGGGGCGCGGGCGGCCCAGGCTGGGGGTGGTGCCACGTGAGATCACGCTGCTTCCTCGGCATTGGGACTGGCTGGATACGCAATCCGGCGGCGCGTCCGTGGCTCTGAGAAAACTGGTCGAGGAAGCCCGGCGTCAGAGCAGTGAAAAAGACCAGGTGCGAAGAGCCCTCGAACGGGCCTACCAGTTCATGGTCACCCTAGGCGGCGATCTTCCAGGCTTTGAGGAGGCCTCACGCGCGCTCTTTGCCAATGACGTATTGAAGTTGCATGAGCATTTGTCCGCCTGGCCCCGTGACATGAGTGACTACGTGATGCGGCTTGCTTTGGGAACGGAATGGCGGACGGCCATCGAGGCTTGTGCGCAGGGGAAAGAGGGAGGCTCAGCGGCATGAGTCCCGTCCCCACATCACCGCCCTGCCTCATGCCCACAGAGCAGGCTGGTCGCGAGTTTGTCAGGAGGGGCCTGCAAGGCGAGGTCATCATGCTGAACCTGCTGCGCTTTCGTGAAACAGCCGACTACTCCTTGGCTCCAGAGCTGGCCCCCGAAAGCCCCATTCGTGGGGCCGAGGCTTTTGATCGCTACATTCGCCACACCCTGCCTTTTTTACACCAAAGCGGGGGAGAACTCATGTTCCTCGGTGCAGGTGGCTCATTCCTCATCGGCCCTGAGCATGAGAGGTGGGATCTGGCCATGCTGGTGCGTCAGAGCAGTGCGGAGGCCTTCCTGGCATTTGCGGAAAATCAAG
>JAPLUN010000298.1 GCA_026397715.1 Verrucomicrobiota bacterium | reverse complement strand
CCAGGATCTGCGTCGGATTGCCCGACGGGTCCGTGACTTTGTTGAAGGCAATCCACGTTCCCGCATCCGCGCCGCCCGCGCTTTGGTCAAACTTCACCGTCGTGTCAGTGCCCACGTTGAACGTGTTCCAGTTCAGCAGAGCCTGCTGCTGCGTCTGCTGGATCGTCACAATCGTGTGCGCGTTTTGCAGCGACTGCGTCGGCGCATTCGCCCCGATGGGCGCACCGTTGATGTCCAGCCCGCCCACGCCCAGGCCATTTGGCACGTCCGGCAATGTCTGCCCGGGGAAGTTCGGGTTCGCTCCCGCATTCGTCGCGTTCGCCGCTGCCGCCCGTGCCGCCTCCTGCATCGCGTTCACCGCCTCCAGCGCCATCGTGTTGCGGCTAAGCATATCCTGCGCATGCGCGTGCGCCTGCGCCGTGGCTGCTGCTGTGTCGATCGCATTCGCTCCCCCCGGCGCTGTCGCAGCAGGCGTTCCTCCTCCGCCACCGCCCGTGGCGATCCCGATGTTCGTGCTCAGCATGTCCGCGATCAGCGGCGTCGGCGCCAGGCCTGTCAGGACCACGAGCACATGCACCAGCAGCACATGCGCATGGGAGAAACGGTGAGGTTTCGAAAAAGTAAGGGGGAAAAGCTTCATAACGGGGGCAATCAAGGTTTCACGCCGGCATCAGTGGAGGGCGCGTTTTGCATGAGCTTAGACAGCGCGACCTCGTTGATAGCCACAGGGTGATTGTGCAACACTTCCGACACATACGACTGGATGTTGGCGCTGCTCTTCTCGGCCCGCATCCGCTGCGCCAGCTGCGCGCGCACCTGGTCAAAGATCGGCGTGAACGGCTCGCGCACGTCCATCACCTTGAGCAGATGCCACCCATCCTTGAGCCTCACCGGGGAGGAAATTGCGTTCACCTTCAGCTGCGGCAGCTGCGCCAGGATCTCAGGCTGGATCTGCTGCTCCCTCAGCCAGCCGATCTCCCCGTCGCGTGATGCGCTCTCCTTCTCCTCGCTCATCTCACGCGCCACCTGCGCAAAGCTGGCCGGCTTCTCTTTCAGCCGTTGCTGCACCGCCTTCAGCTTCTTCTCCGCACCGGATTCGTCGGCCACAAAAATCTGCGCCAGCCGGAACGAGCGCGGCACCGTCAGCGCCGCACGTCCGTTTTCATACGCTACCTTCAGCTCGGCCTCGCTCGGGTAGCTTTCCGGCGGCCGGTTCACCGCTTTCAAATAACTGTCCGTGATCGCCGCTTCACGCGTGTTCTTGATCAGCGCCTGCGTCTCCGGCTCCTCGTCCCACTTTTTGCTCAGTGCCTCCTGCAGGATCACCCGCTGCACCAGCAGGGATCTCACCAGTTTGGTCAGTGTGGCCGGGTCACGGGCCAGCGCCTCCTTCTCCACATCGCCCAGCTTGCCAAAAGACGCCAGCACCTCGCTCTGATGCACCTCGGTCTCTCCGATGCTCCCTATCACCGGGTCGCTTTCTTCCGCCATCAAAAAGCTGTTCAAGCCGCAGCAAAGCAGCACGCAGGACCACAGGTTTGATCGCGTCATCATCATCATGTCAGCGTTTCGCAGGTGCCTGCACTTTGGCCGGGTCATCTTTCGGCGTTGGCTTCGCCGCGCTCTTCGGCGCCTCATCCGGCTTGATCTTGCTGTCCACCAGCTTGTCGCCGTAGTCCTGCACCAGCGTCTCCAGCTTCACCCGCATGTTGCGGGTGAAGGGTTCGCGCGCGGCGATCGCCGTCCCCAGTCCAAAGCCTTCATACTTGGAAAGGATCTCGCTGCCCACCTTGAACAGCTCGTCATTCTTGCGCTGGTAGTCCGCCACCTTGCGGTCCTGCAATATCACCCGTGCGGAAAGCTCCGCACGCTGCGCATCCACTTTCATCGCCGTTTGCTTCAGCTTCTCGTACCCGGACTTCCAGTTGGCCAGCGCCTCCTGAAGCTGCGCCTTCTCGCGTTCATCTGCCATGACCTTGGCCTTCAGTTCCGCGATGGCTTTGGCATCGGCGTCCTTTTGCGCGTTGCTGTCCTTGGCCAGCTTCTTGAAGTCAGCCTCCTGCTTCTTGACCTTCTCCTCCAGTTCCAGATTCGCAGCCTGCAGCGTCGCGCGCTCAGCCTCCGTTTTCTGCTGCTGGATCATCACGTTGCGAAGCTGGTCGCGCATGCGTTTCAGCACGGCCATGGCGGGGTCAGCTTCTTCCGCCGCAGGCAGCTTGGCGGCACAAACGAGGAGGAGCAGTGCGAGGGTAAGTTTCATGAGTTAAAATTTGGCGTGATACTCGAGGAGAAAGACATTGGTCTGCAGCGTAGGACCGGCGAGCTGTTTGGCGGACATGTAGGCGATGCGCATCCACGTGCGTTTGGACACTGCCATGGAGGCCTGGAGGGTGTAGCCTTCCATGTTGGTGCCACCATTGCCGAAGCGTGATTCAGAAAAGCCGTCGACAACTGCATCCGATTCCACATGGCGGTAACCCAGGCCGAAGGCCCAGTCGCCACGCTTGTCAAACAGCGCCAGTGGCTTGCCGACATTGACGCCCATGTACCACGCGGTGTCTCCACCTTCCCAGTTGCCCGTGCCGCCGGAGCGGTTGTTTACCACGGGATCAAGCCGGTTCAGATTGTTCATCGCGGTTTTGTCGAGGCCCACATTTTTGATGTAATCACCCACCAGCGACAACTGCGTGAGTTCCCAGTTGTTGAAGTCGAGTCTCCCTGACCAGGCAATCTGCCGGAATTTCGTTGCCAGACCGAAATACTGGAACTGATTGATCGTGCCGTTCTGATTTCCGCCCGGAGCAGCACCAGCGGTTGGCGTGATGTTTCGGATCGGACGGTACGTGTTCCCTTTTTGCGCAAAAAGAGGCCGGCTGTCGTCCGTGTCGCCCGCGTCCGTAGCCGAAGCAGGTACAAACGGGCTGGAAAAACGGCCTTCAATGTTCTCCCAATCGTAGTAGGCGATGCTTGTCTTCGCCTCGATTTTATCGGTGATCTTGAACTGCACACCGAACTGCGCGGCAACGAGGTACTTGTTGTAACTGGCCGTCTTGGCGGTGTTGTTTTCGCCAACATTGAGAGAGCTGTTAAAAACCGGGAAGGCTCCGGCGGTGAGGAAGGTGGTAAAGCTCGGTGTCCAAGGACTGGTGATCTGAACGGCACCGCCGTCGAGGTTCACGTCTTCGTCCCACATGATCTGGCTGGAGGTCATGAAGGGGTTCTGGAAGCGGCCGATTTCGACCATCAAATTCGCCTTCGGCAGCAGCGTGGCCTCGTAACGGATGAACGCACGATCCAGCCAAAGCTCATACTTTGAAAAGCCACCACCCTGGGTGTTGCCATTGGTGGAGCCGAGCGTCTGATTGGTGGAGACCGGTGAATTATTGCCGCCGGTGGCCATGCGGATGCCGGCAGTGAAGCCGTCTTCGAGATCAATATCAAATCCCAGGCGCATGCGCAGACGGGTGCGGTCGCGGTTTTGATCCACATTGAGCTGCGGCGGGAGCGTGCCCGTGGTGTTGCGGAAATCAAACGGCGCTCCGGTGTTGAGCGCATTGAAATTGGGGAAAGCTCCGGTCACGTTGTCATTGCCGGAGGGGTACATGAGGCTTTCCTGGCGCATGCGCATGTCGCCAAAGAGCTTGATGCGCTGCGTCCACTCCGGAGCGGAGTTCGGCGCCGCCCATTGCTGAGCCTTTGCCTGCTCAAACACTTCGGTGCGCAATTGATCACGGATCTGCGCCTTCACAGATTCAGGGATGTACGTCACGCGCACCTCTTCGGCGTCCGGCTGCACCGGGGGCATCGCGGTTTGCGCCGCCACCGCCGCCTGCGTTTCCGCCAGGGTTTGTGCCTGTGCCTTCGCAAAGGCCGCATCTTCTTCCGCGCCCTTGATCAAATCAGACGCCTCACCGTGCGTGAGGATGCCCTTTTGCACCAGTCGGTTGATCAGGTTCAGCGTCACATTCTGCGTCGGTGTCATCGCCTGCGGTGCCGCGGCATTCGGGTCCGGCAGCACCGGCACCGCTTCGGCGGGATCAGTCGAGATCGGCGCTGGGGTGCTTGAGGCAGTCGCCGTTCCCGCTGCAGGCGCAGGTGCGGCATTCTCAGCCAGCAGCGGCAGCGGTGCAGGCAGCGCAGGTTCCGCAGCATACATCAACGATGGCTGCAATGCGGCGAGGAGGGAGGCGGTGAAACAGGCGTACGTTCTTCGCCAGACTTGTTTTGGAGTGAGCATGGAGCAGGGAGAAAAAAGGGAAGGGGACTTCAGTTCGGTTTGCGTGCGGTGAGTCGCAGATTGATGGGCATCGGCATGTCATCCGGCGGTGGCTCGTTCAGGACCAGCCCGCTGAAGACTTCGTTTTCGATCGCGGCGTCCACCTTGCTGTCGCCCGTCGTGCCCGTGAGCTTCACCCGCACGATGCGCCCGGTGTTGTCAGCCCAGATCTTGATCACGTTGGTAAATCCTGCGCGCTTCGTCACCGCGTTGTTGCGCAGCGCATCCGCCAGGCGGTTCTGCACCTGCCCGGCATAGGAGCCCCACTTGCTGCCGCCTCTGCCGCCGCCGCCGATCAGGCCTCCGCCGCCACCACCGCCGCCGCCAAGGCCCAGCCCGCTGCCGTTGCCTCCGCCAATGGCCGTGCCCAGCGGTTCATCCGCAGGCTTGTCCATCGGTTTGTCCACCGGCTTGTCCACGACCTCTTCGGGCGCTTGTTCGATCATCTTTTCTTCCTTCTCCTCCGGCGGCGGCTCTTCCTTTTTAGGAGGAGGAGGCGGCGGTGGTGGCGGCGGCGGTGGTGGCATGGAGATCGAAATCATCTCCATCTTCTTCTTGGGGGATGACTTCGAAGGCGTGCGGTTGGCCGCAAAATAGCCGCCCACCGCGAGCACGATGCCGCCGATGATGATCATGACCAGGTTGCGCCTGAAAAAGCCCTGTTCGTCGTCGTCGTTGGAGGTGGGTTTCATGAAGTGCGGTGAAAATTATCGCGCAGTAAGGCGCAGGTTGATGGGCATCGGCATGCCCTCTGGCGGCGGCTCGTTGAGCACCAGCCCGTTGAAGACTTCGTTTTCGATCGCGGCGTCCACTTTGCCGTCACCTGTGCTGTCGGCCAGTTTCACCCGTGTGATGCGCCCTGTGCTGTCAGACCAGATTTTGACCATGTTGCTGAATCCCGCGCGCTTCGTCACCGGGTTGCTGCGCAGCGCATCCGCCACGCGGTTCTGAACCTGCCCGGCATACCAGCCCCACTTGCTGCCGCCGCCATCGTTGTTTCCGCCGATCATGCGGGAGCCGCCGTTGCTGTTGCCCAGACTGCCGTCACCGCCACCGATGGCTGTGCCCAGCAGTTCATCAGAAGGTTTGTCCGGAGCAGGGTCCTTCGCCTTCGGCTCTTCCACTTTCACTTCCTCCTGCACGATCATTTTATCATCCTTCTCCTCTTTCTTCTCTTCACGCGGCGTTTCTTCCTTTTTTACCTGCTGCTTGATAGGCTCGGGCCCCGGGCAAACGATCATCACCATCTCCTTCTTCTTCGGACTCGGCTTCGAAGGCGTGTGGTCCACAAGCAGGTAGCCACCGCTTGCAAGCCCCAGCCCGACCAGGATCAACAGCACGGCATGCCGCCGGATGAATCCGGGGGCGTCGTTTTCGCTGTGATGAGATGTCATGAGGTGGTGGAAAATTGACGGGTTATTTTTTCGCTGCCTGCGTCGCCAGCCCGATGTTGGTGAAGCCGGCGCGACCAATGGCCGTCAGCACATCCATGATGCTCTGATAAGGTGTGCCGGTGCTGCCGCGGACGACGATGGGGGAGTCCGGGATGCTGCTGTGAAGTGTTTCCAGTTTGCTGGCAAGCTCATCGAGGGTGACGGCGGCGGCGTTTAGCTTGATGTTGCTCTGGTCGTCCACCGTCACGGCCTGCATCTTCGGTCCTTCGATCGGCTTTGAAGTGGAAGGCCCGCCACGTGGCAGGTTCACCTTCACACCCTGCACCCCGGCGGTCGTCATGATGATGAAGATCAGCAGCAGCACCAGGTAGAGGTCCACCATCGGTGTGACGTTGATGTCATCGTAGGATTTGTTGTCGGCGTCCATGAGAGTGTGCGGTTACTCCTTGTAGTGTTCGGCCATCTTCGTGACGAACTCGTCGATGAAGGTCTCCATGTTCGAGACCACATCCTTGATCCGTGAGCTCAGGTAGCTGTAGATAAACAGCGCCGGAATGGCCACCGCCAGACCCGCCACCGTCGCCAGCAGAGCGCCCGCGATACCAGGAGCGATGGAGTTCACTTCCACCTCACCGGATTTCGCGATAACCGCGAACGTGATCATCACCCCGATCACCGTTCCCAGCAGTCCCAGGTAAGGACCACCCGCGATGCCGATCGTCAGGAACACCAGTTTGCCATTGAGCTTCTGCACCTCGCGCACCATGCCGCCATGCAGCGTCGCCTTGATCGCCTGGATCGACCGCCCGGAAAGTCCCATCACCTTCGCCTCCTTCTTCTCCTGAGGATTGAAGGTCACCTTGCGGTAGGACTTCATGCGGTTGCTGATCTCCTCGGCACCCAGATGGTACAGCTGATACAGCGGCGACTGGCGCATCAGCTTCTGCATCTTGCCGCTCACGCTGCCACCGATGTTTTGAATGCTCTCGTTGTCTTCCGTGTCGATCGCCGTCAGGTCAGACGAAATCTTCTCCCACCGCTTCATGAACTCCTTCGAGGCTTTCTCGATCGTGTTGAGATACATGATCTTCCCCGCTGCAATGATCCAGCCCACGATGGCCAGCACCGTGCAGAGGAAAATCACCACCCAGCCGTCAAACGTCAGGTCCTTCGAGATGTCCGTGATCAGCGAGAGATGCTTCATGATCTCGCCCTCCTCCTCATGGTCGGAGGCCTCGTCCTCACCCACCGTGATCAGCTTGGCCGCATCCGCCGTCGTGCCCTGGTTCACCGCCGCAAAGCGCACGAAGCCCGCCGGCCGCGCCGTCTTCGAAATCTGCAGTTCATCAATCTCTCCCGTGTAACCCACAAAGCTCGCCGCCGCAGGAGACGTGTCCTTGTCGATCTCCACCGGCCCCTTGAGCAGAGGCATCGCCGCCGTCAGCGCGCCATACGATTTGCCATCCACATACACCGTGATGGTTCCTGCATCCGCCACCGCCGCCACATGATGCCATGCACCCGCTGCAATGGGAGCACCCACGCTGCTGCGCTGCTTGTTCAGCTCCACAA
>JAPLUN010000552.1 GCA_026397715.1 Verrucomicrobiota bacterium | reverse complement strand
GTGATGGAGCGCGGAGCGTCTTGGAGTGCTCCAGCCCTCTGGAGCTTTTCGCAGGCCATGGGATGCTCGAAAGCGCCGGAGGTCCGGCGCACTCCAAGACGCTCTCGCGTAGCATGCTCACTACTTCTTCACCCACCCATCCTTCAGCGTCACCGTGCGATTAAACACCGGCGCACTGGGCTTTGAGTCGATCGGGTCAGCGTAGAAATAAGCGACGCGTTCAAACTGCCAGTGCGTGCCGGGGGCGGCATCTTTCAGTGAGGGCTCCAGCTTCGCGTTGGTGATCGTTTCACAAGACGTGGGATTCAGGAACTTCGCAAAATCTCCGTCCTCACCGGCATCAGCATCCGGCGTCTCCACCGTGAAAAGTCGGTCGTAGAGACGCACGGTGGCGTCAACGGCATGGCGGGCGCTCACCCAGTGGATGATGCCTTTCGGCTTGGTGCGGCCTTCGGGCTTTTTGCCGTGGCGCGTGGCATCATCATAGGTGCAGCGCAGTTCCACGATATTCCCAGCATCGTCTTTGATGATCTCCTGGCAGATGATGCAGAAGGCAAACTTCAGACGCACTTCACCACCGGGCTTGAGGCGATGGAAGCCATCGGAAGGGAACTCCATGAAGTCGTCGGACTCGATATACAGTTCACGGCAAAGCGGCACCTGGCGCGTTCCCGCCGCAGGATCTTCAGGGTGGTTCGGCGCTTCGAAGTGCTCGACCTGATCCTCGGGATAGTTCGTGATCACCACTTTGATCGGGCGCAGCACGCCATAGGCGCGGTGGGAAATCTTGTTGAGGTCTTCGCGAATGGAGTGCTCCAGCAGGGCGATCTCCGTGAGCGAATTGAATTTCGTCAGGCCGATCGTTTTGCAGAAGCTGCGAATCGCAGCCGCAGTGATGCCACGGCGGCGCATGCCAGAAATCGTCGGCATGCGCGGATCATCCCAGCCATTGACGAGATCTTCCTTCACCAGACGCAGCAGCTTGCGCTTGCTCATCACCGTGTAGGTGAGGTTCAGACGCGCGAACTCGCGCTGATACGGAGCGCCAGGCAGGCCATCCACGTTGCTGATGAGCCATTCATACAGCGGGCGGTGGTGCTCAAACTCAAGCGTGCACAGGCTGTGGGTGATGCTCTCCAGAGCATCGCTCAGCGGGTGCGCGTAATCATACATCGGGTAGATGCACCACGCATCGCCCGTGCGGTGATGGTGCGCATGCAGGATGCGGTAGAGGGCCGGATCACGCAGGTTCATGTTCGGCGATGCCATGTCTATCCGGGCACGCAGCACTTTTTCGCCTTCCTTGAACTCGCCCTTCCGCATGCGGCGGAAGAGATCCAGGTTTTCCTCCACGCTGCGGTCTGCACCTGCGCTGCGAGTGCCGGGGGAGGTGAGGGTGCCACGGTTCGCTCGCATTTCCTCATGCGTCTGATCATCCACATAGGCGAGTCCCTTGGTAATCAGCTGCTCGGCAAAGCCATAGAGCTTTTCAAAATAGTCGCTGGCGTAGAAAAGGTGCTCGCCCCAGTCAAAGCCCAGCCATTTCACATCCGCCATGATGCTGTCCACATACTCGACTTCTTCCTTGGTCGGATTCGTGTCGTCAAAACGCAGGTGGCAGCGCGAGTTCGGCGCATGCTCCTGGGCGAGGCCGAAGTTCAGGCAGATGCTCTTGGCGTGGCCGATGTGCAGGTAGCCATTCGGCTCTGGCGGGAAACGGGTGACGACCTGACCGCCGTTGCGACCTGCGGCGAGATCGGCAGCGATCATTTCACGGATGAAATCAAGGGAGGCGGGAGGTGTGGCGGCGGCTTCGGACATGGAGGGCGGAGTTTCCGCACTAGGCGTGATGAGTCAAGGAAGGCCATCGAACCACGGAATACACTGAATACACGGAAAAGAGCCGATCTTCAGGGTTCTGCCTTCCGTGTATTCTGTATATTCCGTGGTTAAAGAATCAATGTTCTGTGAATCTCGGGCCCTCTCGGCACTTGCACAGGCACGGAATCCGTTGTTTTTCACCGGAACCATGTCCCATCCCGCCCCAGCGCCCACGCATCTCGATCTCTCGAAACTCGGCGAGCCCCTCTATCGCGGCTCCGTGCAGAATCTCTACGCCGTGCCAGATCATCCCGGCTACGTCGTGTGCGAGACCACGCCCGCAGGCTCCGTCTTTGACGTCGGCTCGATCTTCAACATCGAAGGCAACGACCTGAACCGCGCCATCTTCCGCCACGCCATGTACTCCCGCCTCGGCCAGCCGGAGACCTGGCAGCGCGTGAAAACCGCCATCGAAAACACGCCAATGGACGCAGCGTGGCGCAAAGAACTGCTCACCGGCCCCCTGGAAACGATGCTGGAGCGCGGTGCTGCGACGCATCACGTCGGCATGGTGGATGCCGTGACAGGTGAGATCGTCCGCACGGGCCTGCCCGCCAATCCGAGCTGCTACAATGTCGTGCGCCGCTTCCCCGTGATGCACCCGCCGCAGCGCCATCTGCTGGGCACCCACGTCTTTGACTACGCTCAGTTTCACCAGAGCGCCACGTACGTGGTGCCTCTGGAGTACATCGTGCGCTTTGGCGTGACCAGCGGCTCTTCGATCTTGAAAAAATACCAGGGCCTGAGCGAAGCAGCCAAGCGCAGCTACGAGCAGGAACTCGGCATCACGAAGCCGATGGGCGTGTGGGAAATGCTGGAGCGCCCTATTTATGACCTCACGAGCAAATACGAGCCCGAAGACCGTGCCGTGAGCAAGCAGGAGGCGCTGATGATGTCCGGCCTCAGCAGCGATGACTTCCTGCACACCGTCAAGCTGGCCATCCTCGGTGGCTGGGCCGTGCGCGAGCTGCTGGAAAGCGCCGGCCTGCTGCTGTGGGATCTGAAATGGGAGTTCGCCGTGGATCGCGAGGAACTGCTCTTCGTCGACACCATCGACGCCGACTCCTTCCGTGGCACCACCTTCCTCGAAGTGGAAGGCCGCAAGCTGGTGATCCATTACAACAAGCAGGCCATGCGCGACTACTACCGCCTCGTGCATCCCGACTGGTATGCCGGCATCAATGAGGCCAAGACCCAGGCACAGAAGATCGGCAAACCCTTCAAACAGGTGCTCAAAGCCGGGCAGGCCGACGGCAAATGGCCGCAGACCCCGGTGGTGGACATCGAATTCCTCGATTTGCAGGCTCTCAAGACCGCGCTGATCCGTCAGCACGTCGCCGCAGAACGTGACGCCGCAGAGATTCGCGCCGATTTGGAAGCCGCCGGTGTGGCTGAAGTGGAGTTCTATCGCCAGCGCGGATTGCTGGGTGATTTGTTGAAGGCGAATGCCGTGAGTTAAAAACTATTCAAAATCAGTGCCAAAAAAACTTGCGTGATGGATGAGAACGTTTATCCATCTCGCCCCCTTCTTCGGGAGCGGGAAAAAGTGATTCCTGAGTAGCTCAGCGGTAGAGCGGGTGGCTGTTAACCACTAGGTCGTAGGTTCGAACCCTACCTCAGGAGCCATCGCAATGGCAGAGTAGCTCAGGGGTAGAGCAGAGGACTCATAAGCCTTTGGTCGGGAGTTCAAATCTCCCCTCTGCCACCACGATAACCCCCACACGTGGTAGGCATCATCACAGCCGATAAATTCGGCGTTTGCCCTTGGCTTGCCTCACCGCCAATATTCACGGCAGATGAACCTTCCGATCCGTCCACGACGCAACCGCCAGTCTCCCGCCATTCGTGATCTCGTACGCGAGACGGAGCTGACACCGGGCCATTTGATCTATCCGCTCTTCCTGCAGGAAGGGGATGCCAACACTCCTATCGCCTCGATGCCGGGCTGCACACGTTGGAGCCTCGACGGGTTGGTCAAAGAAGCCGGAGAAGCGCACGCACTCGGCGTTCCGGCTGTCGTCTTGTTTCCGCGCATTCCCGATGAACTCAAGACCCGCGGTGCCGAAGCCTGTCATGCCGATGACGGCCTCGTGCCGCGCGCGATCCGTGCGCTGAAAAGCGCGCACCCCACGCTGACAGTGATCACCGATGTCGCGCTCGATCCCTACAACAGCGACGGCCACGACGGCCTCGTGACCGATGATGGCCGCATTTTGAACGATGAAACCGTGGAAGTACTCTGCCAGCAAGCACTCTGCCATGCACGCGCCGGTGCGGACATCGTCTCACCGAGCGACATGATGGACGGACGCGTGGCCGCGCTGCGCGCTGCGCTGGATGGCGCTGGATTTCAGGCCGTTTCCATCATGAGCTACACCGCCAAGTATGCCAGCGCCTACTATGGTCCCTTCCGTGGTGCACTGGACTCCGCGCCGAAGGCTGGAGACAAGAAAACGTACCAAATGGACCCCGCCAATGCTCGCGAAGCCCTGCGCGAAGCCGCGCTCGATGAAGCCGAAGGTGCCGACATCCTCATGGTGAAGCCCGCAGGCCCGTATCTCGACATCATCGCCAAGCTTCGCGCCGCCAGTACACTGCCCATCGCTGCCTATCAGGTCAGCGGCGAGTATTTGATGATCAAAGCTGGTGCCGCCGGTGGCTGGATCGACGAAACCAAGATCGTTAACGAATCCCTCATCGGCATCCGCCGTGCCGGCGCGGACATGATTTTGACCTACTTCGCCAAGCAATGGTCGGCGGCGTGGCGCTGAGGAGCTAATCGCCCAATCGGCTAATCCAAAAACCGAAACTCCGGCGTGGACCACAGCGTCTGAATGAAGCGTGCCCAGAGGTCTCGCACGTCATCCGCGCTGGCGTTGCCAGACTGGCTGGATTCGAGGAATTCGCGGACCTGAGTCTGCTCCTTCTCCGTGGGGGAGCGCTGCAAAGAATTCTGGAACGCGTTCTCGATTCGTTTGTCAGTCTCAGGAGATGACTTGAGCACCACCTCTGCAGCATGGCGCGCCTGCTCGATGACCTTGGGGGAGTTCATCAGAAAGAGCGCCTGCGTGGCCACGGTGCTGGTGGTGCGCTGGGCGATGGGCTGGTTGATGTCGGCA
>JAPLUN010000079.1 GCA_026397715.1 Verrucomicrobiota bacterium | reverse complement strand
GGCGGGCGGATTGTAGCCGCTGAACTGGAAACGCATCTTGAGCGTGTTGACGAGTTCGCTCTGCAGCAGGGCGTAGGTGTAGGCTTGGTAACCGTGGTTCACCGTCGTGCCAGCAAGGGCAATGGAGGACACGGTGATATTGGGGGCGCTATTTAGCACGAAACGAGTGGCATCCGTGATGGAGCTGATCGTGGCGTTGGCGGGGAGGTAAGTTGCGACCAGGCCCTGACCCGTTGTTGTGGTGGTGGCGGCTGCGCTGAGGACAAAGGTGGTGCTGTTGGTAATGGAGCTCACATAGGCCGTGGCGGGCACGCTGTTGGCACCTGTGAGAGACATACCAGCTACGAGACCGCTGGTGCTCGCGCAGGTCACCGTCGTGCTGCCTGAGGTGGTGCTGACGCCCGTGAGCATGACGCCTGAGATGGCGGTGTAGGTCTGCGCCGAATTGGTCGAGGTGGCGTTTGCGCTGAGGACGAAGCGCGTCGCATCGGTGACGGAGCTGACGGTGGTATTGTTGGGAATGCCGGTGCCCACGATCACCATACCTGGGGTCAGTCCGCTGGTGCTGGCGCAAGTCACGTTCGGACTGGCGTTGGTGGTGGAGCCGCTGGAAAGCACCAGGCTGGGACTGCCCACGCTCATGCCAGCGGTGAGGCCCGAAGTGCTGGCGCAAGTCACCGTGGTGCTGCCGCTGGTGAGATTGCAGCCGGAGAGATTCACCGTGGTGGATCCATAGGATTCGCTGACCCGTGTGTTCCAGGTGGTGCCGCCATCGGGGGAGAGTTGCAGGGTCCAGCCATTGCCTGCGGTGAAGTTCTGCGTCTGCACGTAAAACTGGAGCGTGCCTGCCAAACCTGAGGCCGGGATGGCATTGGTCGTGGTGACCATGTTGTCCGTATATAAAGAGCTGCCTCGGGTGATTTGGAGACCGCTGCCTGAAACGGTGAGGTTGGCGCTGGCATTGGTGGCGGCCGCGTTGCCACTGAGAGTGAACTGGGTTGCGCTGTTGACCGCCAAGATCGTCGTGTTGTTCGGGATGCCCGTTCCAGAGATCGCCATGCCGGAGAGGGTGGCGGTAATGGTGAGCCCCGAATTGGTCGCCGAGGCATTGGAGCTCATGGTGAACTGAGTGGAGCTGACGACAGTCTTCACCACGGTGTTGGCGGGAATGCCGGTGCCGCTAACGGGCATGCCGACCTGGAGGCCGGTGGTGCTGGCGCAGTTCACGGTGGGGCTGCCGCTCGTGGTGGCACCGCTGGTGAGGCTCAGGCTGGTCGAACCCACGAGACCCGCCGTGCTGGAGCAGGTGACGGTGGCGCTGCCGCTGGTGATGGAGCAACCGCTCAAGGTAATGCCACCGGCGTACAAAGTCAGTGCGGAGCCGCTGCCCGTGGCACTGGTGCTCAGGACAAAGGATGTGGAATTGGTGATGGAACTGATGGTGGCCCCAGTGGGAACGTTTGTGCCAGCCACGATCATGCCGGGCCACAATCCGGTGGTGCTGGCGCAGGTCACCGTGGTGCTGGCGCTGGTGGTGGTGCAGCCGGAAAGGCTCACGGGCGTGGATCGATTGCTGCCGCTGCTGGCCTGGCTGATCTGGCCGCTGCCGCCAGCAACCGTGGTCCAGGCATTCAGCGCGCCGTTGCCCTGCCAGGGCTGGCTGTATGGCAGCGTGGTCATCGTCTCATTGAAGACCTGGCTGGAGGTCTGTGCGCCCTGAGTGTACGAAAGCTGGACCTGGGAGATGGAGACGCCGGAGGGCGGTGTGATCGTCGTCGTGACATAGGGAGTGTCCGTGTTTTCGATGCTGGTCGGGTTCGTTGTCGGCGTGCCGATGACCGGCACTGTGCCCGTGAGGGTGACATCGAAGGCTGCGCCAACGGCGGTGTCACTGCTGGCAATGTGCAGCGCAGCGCCATAGGAGGCACCCGCACTGGCGTTGCTAAAAAAGACGCCAAATGACACACTCGCGCCTGCCGCGAGGGTCATGGGATTTGCGGGTGCTCCCACGAGTGCGAAGTTGGACGCATTGGCACCGTCGAGGGTGACGCCGTTCAGGGTGAGCGAGGTGCTGCCGGTGTTGGTGATGGTGAAGGGCTTGGTGCCCATGCCCGAGAAGCCGACGGTGCTCACGCCGTCCGTCAGTGTGTTTGTGCCCTGAGCGACGGCGATCTGCGTGGTGATGCTCGTCGTGCGCACCGCAAAGACGGGATAGGCGGAGGAGAAGACCTCGTAGCTGATTATGCCCTGGGCACCGCGTGTCGGCCCGCTTTGAGCTGGCACGGAGTTGTTAAGACCCATTTCAACCAGCCATGCCGAAGTCGGTGTGCCGGATTTCTGAACGGTCGAAGTCCAGTAGGCAGTCGGAGGGACCAGCGCTTTGAAGGTGCGGCCCGTGCCAGCCAGGATGCCTGTGCCGCTGGTCACAGTAAAGCTTGTTGAACTTGTGACGCTGGCGACCACCGGTGGCGTGGCGCTGGGGAGATAGGAGTTTCCTGCGGCCACGGTGTCCACCAGCACCATGCCAGCGATGAGGCCTGTGGTGTCGCCGCAGGTGATGGTGGTGCCTCCTGCGGTGGTCGTGCAATTGGTCAGCGTCGCAGCAAACATGGTGCGGTTTATCGATGGCTTGATGCCGCTGCTGGTCGAGGCCGTGGCCAGCGTGTAATCGGTGAGCGTTTGCAGTTCCCTGACCGTGGGCAGGCGCCAGTCGGTGAATCCACCCGACGAGAGGTTTTCTGCATAACTAAGCGCTGACTGCCATGTCATCGCAGCGGTGGGCAACTGCGTCCACATGAGGCTGGTGTCCGCATCGGTGATGGTGCCGTCGTTGTTGTTGACGTAGTTGTGGCCGTTGTTTGGCTTTCCTCCGCGAACATAGCGGGCGTTGTAACGCAGGGAACCACCTGCGCTGATCGTCTCGGTAATTGGCTTGGGACCGAGGCCGCCACCAGCGTTGGTGCACCAGACGTGGGTTGCATCCGTGCCGTAGATGTCGCTCGTCCACCAGTAGTCGGCGCTGTTCGTGTTGGGGAACTTCGTCTGGTCCAGCGCCGGATTGTTGTTGAAGTTGAGAATGCTGAACAGCTCCGCCGGAGTGGGCAGACGCCAGTCGGTATAGCCAGCGGTGAGCTGCAGGGATGAATTGGCCACGGCATTGGCCCAAGTGGTTTCTCCTGCATCGGTTTTTTGCCACATCAGGCCGGTCACGTTGTCGGTGATGGTGCCATTCCCATTATCTGTCAGGGAAGGGGGATTGATGGTGTAGTCTGAGTCAGCACCGAAGGGCGCACCGGGAACTGCAAGCGTCTGGCCGGTGTCTGGCAGCTTGGTCACGCTCCAGGCGGCCATTGGATAAGTGGTGAGGCGTGCTCCTGCATTGCTGGTCACACTGGGAGTGTAGGTGGTCGTGGTGGTCGCCCCAGGCAGACGCCAGGTGATGGTGATTGTCTTGGGATTGGCGATGCGGTTGATCTTCCAGCATTCGTCGTAGTCGGTGCCGCTGATGGTCACGCGCAGGCGGTAGTTGTCCGCAGAAGCGACGGCCCCCGGACTGGTGTCTTCGATCAGGTTGCCCGAGCCATCCATGGTGAGCGCCACAGGGTTCTTGTAAGCGTTGGCATTGAAGAGAGCGCCGCTCACCGGCTGTGCGGTGTAACCACCGGTGCCGGACTGGCGGATGGGCGTGATTTCCGGCTGGCCATCGACCTGGTTGCCAAAGTTCACCACGGTGCCCTTGAAGGAAGTCATCATGTAGGGCGTCTGCGGCGTGCCATAGGGGTGGGTCGCATCCACGGTGTTGTTGCCGACTGCATGATAGTGATAACCCCAGCCATTGCCGTGGTCATGACCGCCCAGAGAATCGAGCGTCTGGCGTGCGCTGCCATCGGGCTCGACGTAGCCATAGATGGGATAGCCATCGAGCGCCCAGGCGACAGGCTTGTCATCGCTCAAGGGGCCGCCAAAACGAGCGGACAGGTGCATCGGCACGATGTGGTAATGGTAATCGTCCGCCTGGCCGCAGTGACCGCCGTAGTAGTCGAGTTCACCGATTTCATAGGAGACACGGCCCGTGTTATTTGCTGGATTGAAGATGGCGACGCCGTTGGAGGCGAGGGCGACCGCGCCGCGCTGGAAGTTGTTGTTCGTGGAGCCGGGGGTGAAGATCAGCGTGGGAGAAGCCGCGACTGTGGGCACCAAGGGCAAGCGCCAGTAGTTTGGCTGGTTGTAGCCGAGTGAGGTGGTGGTGCTCTCCGGATTCGTTACGCTGGCAAAATACGCAGCAGGTATCGGCACCTGCTGCTGCCAGGAGGTGATGCCGTACATGCGGTTGGGCATGTTATCGGGCATGTTGTCTGACTCCTCGTAAAAGGTGGTGGCATCCCAGTAGTAGCGGACCTTGGGCTTGAACGGTGCAAAGGAGGCTGCCATCAGAGCGCCATTGCCCGCCGGTGCGGAAGCCAGTGGGGAAATCGAGGCCATGATCATGGTTTGCAGCCAAAAGGGCGTTCCGCTGGAGGTGGAGGCCACAGTGACCGGGCGACGGAGTTTTTCGGGCAATGCAGCGGACTTTTTTGGCGTATCATTTTTCGCCGCCACCGACTGCATGTAGTCATTGAGAATGTGCTGGCGCAGCTCCTCAGTGAAAACCGTCTTGCCGTTTTTCACGGGCATATCAGCCGGGGTGTGGGCCAGGCAGAATAACGGAAAAGCAGCAAAAATGGGTAAAAGCTGGGGGGCAGACACTTTCATACCCCTTCATTCAATGGGGGCTATGTCAGCGCCTTATGTGCTCCCCGTTGCTGAATTGTCAGCAAACGGTAAAGCCGTGGCGACAAGTTGGTTGGTTCAACCATCGAAAGGGATGACTGAACGATCAGCGTCGCGGGGAACGGCTAAACTCTGACGGTTTGGTTTCGGGCAGCACTGGCCCCGAGTATGAATGCAGCGGTTCCGTGTACGCACTGATCCACGACGCATAGTCCCCCTGACACAAGCTCACAACTTCGTTGCAATGCCATTGCCTCAGCAGCGTTTAGGCAAACCATCGGTGGCATTTACACAGCCTCCGCCATGGCCAAAACATGAAACAACTCCTCGCGCTCATTACCTCCCTGCTGCTCGCATCGCTGACTGCGTTGGGGGATGTCCCCCTTCCGCCACAAAGCAACGGCCTTGCTCCCGAAGTACCTGGGCTGAATCTGAAGGACAAGCTGTACCAACTGGAAGCCAGGCTCCCGGATTTGGACAAGCCTTTCATTAGCACTGCTCCAGAGAACAAACAGGACGGACTACTCGTGGGCAGTCTGGGAATGGATGGTGGAGGTCTGGCTGCCATTGAAGTCTTCGCCAACGAACTTGCTGCGCCGGCCAAAGATGAGAAAGCGGGCAACGTGGACAGCCTGTTGATCAGTTATCGTGGTAAGCTGGTCTTTGAGTCCTACTACCGTCGTGCCCGGGCAAACTTTCCGCAATACCAGATGTCGATCACCAAGTCTTACACCGCGCTGGCGATTGGACGTGCGATTCAGATGGGGCTACTCAAGATGGAAGACCTGGACAAGCCCGCGATCCTTTTCCTGAAGGAACTGGACACCACGAAGCTCGTCGCTGGTGGCGTCATTGATTGCAATCCCAAGGGCTAAGGCAAGGGGGACTGGGCGCTGTGGACGACGAGGTAATAAGCCGAATTTGAGCTGTGGGTGGGCTGGCGCATCAAGCAGAGCCCGTACGTGGACAAAAAAGACTGGATCATCCTGCCAGATGGACGATTCAGGCTACCTGATGACGGTGCCAGCACACAACACCGACTCAGGAGTCTTCCCGCGCGGGCCAGCACAAGTCCATGGTGAGCATCTGGTGCTGGCCTGTCGGATCAGGCGAGGTTTGGGGCTGCCGGACTGAAGCAGCTTTTGAAGCCACGGTGCATGCCGGGGTGACACCCAAGGTGAAGGCAGACAAACTGCTCGGCGAGTGGAACACGTTCCACATCGTCATGAAAGGCCTGCTTCTAACCGTCACACTCAATGACATGCTGATCATCAACAATGCCCAGCTACCAGGAGTTCCACGCCAAGGACCACTGGCGCTGCAGCTGCATCCAGAACGGAAAGACGGAGAATGGGGTGCCTCGCTGGTGCAGTTTCGCAACATACGTATCAAGAAGCTTGGGGCAGCGCGGTAGTATCTTATCCGTCTCCTCCTCTCTGAAGAAGGCTTGCTCTGGCCATCAAGTGAGAAGTCTATCGACTTCTGTCTTGGATATCCGCCACCCGGTCGATGTTTTCCAAGCCGGCGAGCTGCAACTTGGCGGCTACATCGTCCTGCGACAAACCGGTCGTCATCCGACATTTGCGGATATTCGGCATCAAGACATTTCTGAAGATTTGGCTCATGTTGTCCCTATAGACAACTCGACTTCGACTTGATAGCGGCCAACGATTATGACCCTCATTTGCTGTGTCTTTAACACTGGTAGAACGGATATGGTGGTTGCCGAAGAAAGATCTGTGATTTTACAGCCAAAGATTTTGGCAGTTATCATGACCGCAGCATCATTCACCCGGCGCAGACAGGTCTCGATTTTTGATAAGCTTTCCCGAGACAAATCCCAACCAGCAAGCTGGCTGCGCGCGGCAAAAGCATCCTGCGTCAGGTCCTTTTCGACTCGGATGCGTCGAACTGTTGAGCCAAAGATGTTCTGCTGCGCCATGATTCTGGCCGCAGATACTAGGTAGGCATGTGGTCATAAATGCTCAGATATCGGAGCATAACGTGGACGGAGTGCTTAATTGAATGATCAGAGAATTGGAATCGAAAGAAGCGATTCAAAACAAGCCAAGTGGCACTGGAGATCTGAACATCATTAACAATCGCCGCTTCGTGGCCTGCTTGCAGGCCTAAACATTTGTTTGTGCCCCAGATCAATTGCCCCAGCTGTAAACATCAGTTTATCGCAGATTCTCCTGTCTGCCATGCTCCATTGGCAGGCAGCCCGTATGCCGCCGTTCCTTGAATTATAACCTCGACTTTTAAGGGCCGTTTTGTTTTTATAAACCAAGGTTCTCAGCCCGCTGTCCATCCAACCAGGATATCCATATTCACACAAACCACCCAGGATCGATTTTTTGACATCCATGTCGTCATTCCCTCTTTCTTTGATTCGCCGCAGCCCGGTCTGGGTGCTGCTCCTGTCGGCCTGCCTGTTATTTGGGGGGGCTCTCTGGGTAAAGGGAGATCCCGACATGAACGTCACCAAGGCGGTGTGGAAGTCGTTATATGGTGTGACGGACGCGCAGATCAATGACCAAGCATGGCTGGGGCGCGATGATGACGGCGATGGCATGAGCAACGGGTCGGAGATCATTGCGGGCACACATCCATTCAGCCCCGGCTCCGTTCTGAAGGTCTCTTCAATGAATTTGAACGGCGGCATGGTCAACGTGACTGTCCCCACGCAGAACGGCAAGCTCTACATCCTGCAAGTTTCTCCCAGCCTCACAGGGGCGAGCTGGGCCGCTCTGACGCCCAATGTTCAGATAATCGGCAATGGCAACACGCAGACGCTATCCGGGACGGCATCCGGCACCAGTTCCTTCTACCGGGTGCTGGTGCAAGATGTGGACTCGGCCAGCGACCAGGTGGGTGACTGGGCTAAAAAGGTGCTCGGCTACGCCCCCGGCACGCCCATTGGCTCGCAGTCCAGCTACGACCACACGCAGCTCGCGACGAACCTCCAATCACAAAACGTGATCAGCCTGATGGCAGTAGATGCCTCGACCACGCAGCCGGCAGATGCCGTAACGCCTGCTGGAGACGTGGGAGTGATCACCGTGCAGCGCTCAGGCTACAATCTACTGATGCCGATCACGGTTCCTCTCAGCAAGGCTGGCTCAGCGGTCGAGGGGACGGATTACGCGGCCATTCCCTCAGCGGTGACTTTTCCTGCAGGAGTGAACTCCATGGACATCAAAATCACGCCCCTCTACAACCCCAGTCGTCTGACGAGCTGTGTGGTGACGTTGACTGCGGGGGCACCTGGGTCAGCAGGGGCTGTGGGAAACTACACGCTCAGCCCGTTGTCAATCAGCGCAGGGGTGACGATCAACCCTTCGGGCAATCCCACGGGCACAGGCCTCACGGGCAATTACTGGGTCGGAGCCAGTACGAACTATGCCAGCAGTGCGAATTTCGGCGGCAATGGCGCGACCTACACCTACACCAAGGTTACGAGCACCACCGGCACGGCAGTGATCACCTACACTGGCACGACGGGTTTTTCGACGTCCTCTCCCAACAACCGGGTGAACATGACCTTTTCTGCCGGCAGTCTCGCTGGCGGCACGTATGATGGCATCAAAACCATCACCGCCGTTTCAGGTCAGACGATCACGCTTTCCATCACGGGGGCCGCAGTGCCCAATTCACAGGCTGGCAGCGCCGCCTGCCTGCTGAATCCACCCGTCGTGACGCGGCTGGACCCGACGGTCGCATTCAGCTGGCTGTATGGCTCCCCCAATGGCACCAACTTCGTCGCGGCAGACAATTATTCCGTTGCCTGGGATGGCTATCTCTCGCCCTCGACTGCGGGCACTTATGTGTTCCAGCTCGATGCGGATGACAAGGCGCGCGTTTATCTCGACACCGGCGGCGGGCTGACCCAAATCCTGGAGAATGGCTGGGACACCACAGCGACGGGAGCCTTCAAACAGAGCGGACAGTTTACCCTAGCTGTTCCTGCCGCTCCGGCCAACCGCTACCACATGCGGGTCGAGTTTGTTGAAACCACGGGGAACGCGAAGTGCAAATTCCAGTGGCAGATTAATGGCGGAACCTTCGCAAACATTCCCAGTACGAATATTTTCACCAACAACACTGGAAGCACGGCGGGCTGGACTGGCACTTACTACGCCAATACGACGCTGACAGCACCTGTGGCAGGAACGCAGACGGACAGCGCCATCACCAATGGCAACAATGGTGAATGGGGTGCGGGCTCGCCCGATCCGCTGATCTACCACAATTACTTCTGCTGCCGCTGGACCGGGCAGATGCTGCCGCAATACAGCGAGACCTACACGATCATCGTGAACGCTGATGACACGGCCAAGCTATGGATCAACGGCCAGCCGATGGTGCTGCGGCGCCTGACGAGTGACAATCCCAGCGTCACCTACACCTACACGCAGAACTCATCGACCAACGGCACCATTGTGCTGCCTTACACCAGTGCCGCCATCAATGTGGGCGATGTGATCCCGTTGAAGTTCACCACCGGCAATCTCAGCGCGAACTACAACATCTCGCTGCCCTACACCGTCAGTGCGGTGACACCAGGGGTGAACTTCTCCACCATACTCACAGGCATGAGTCTGCCTGCCTCGGGGACGGGAAGCGGCACCCTCGACACCACCAACCTGCCCGTTGACTGGGCGGTCTATACCGGCGCCGACCGCTACGCAACCATCGCCCTGCAGGCTGGTGTGCTTTATGACATCAAGCTGGAGACTTGCGAATTCAGCAGCGCTGCAGGCGCAACGCTCTCTTGGTACAGTCCGAGTCAGTCGAAGCAGGCCATTCCCACCTCGCGCCTGTTCCCGACGATGACTGGCCAGACGCCACTCGCGGGCAGTCCGCCTGCCGCGCCGCCTTCCATCACCAGCGCGACGAATGTGGTCACCATGTTGAATTCAGGATCGCCTTTCAGTTTGAAGCTGACAGCGAACAATGGCGCGGGAACATTCACCGCCAGCCGGCTTCCTGCCAGGCTCACACTCAACAACGGTGTGTAGTGCGGGACACCCACACAGGCAGGCATCTACCAGTTCACTGTTTATGCTTCGAACAGCGCCGGCAGCACCAGCACCGTCATTACCGTGCAGGTGGAGGACAGCGGCGGCCAGTTCACGCGTGAACTCTGGACCTCTGGAGTCACGGGGACAACGCTCCTCGATGTGCCATGGGGGACGGCACCGACGACCACCAACACCGTCACAAGCGCCGAGGACAACACGACGACTTATGGTGCAAACACGGGGGAAAGGCTGCGTGGGTATTTCACACCGACCGCGACCGGGAACTACTACTTCTGGCTGTCCGCCGCGAATACCGCTGAATTGTGGATTTCCAACAACGGTGAACCGGTCAACAAAGTCCGCCGTGCCTACGTAACCGGGCCCACCGGCACCTCCACGCGCACGTGGAACACCGCAGCTAGTCAGAAGTCCGGCTGGCTCGCACTGACGGCAGGCCAGGCCTATTACATCGAGGTGCTGCACAACACCGGAGCCAGTGGCGCGGGAAACAATCTCTCGGTGGGATGGTTTCTGGATCCTACTGGCAACTCTGCCGCGATCGCCAATGGCAGTTTGCCTGCGGCGGCTGCCACTGGAGGGGTGATGCCTGGCTTCGTGCTCTCGCCGTGGGACAATCCACCCACCACCACCATCCCGGGAACCTTGTACGTCACGAATCTTCAGGGGGCGGCGAACCTTTCCAATATCACTGGCAGCGGCGGAGCGTTCATGCGCGTCAGCGGTTCCACCGCAGTGGTGCATCTGAATTACTCTGGGCTCACTTCAGGCAGCATTAACCGCCGCATCTATTCTGCGCAAGGCGGTGGCAATCCGGTGATGCTGTTTGATTTCGATGCCCAGGATCGCAACTACCCCACCCAACGAACTTCGGACGCCGGTTACACCTGGAACATGCAGCCATCGGACCTCACCGCATTGAACAGCGGTACTGTTTTTGTCAGCATTGGAACCACCAACAATCCCTCCGGTGAGCTCACCGGCACCTTTGGCGCCGTTCCAGGCTCACAAACCGCGCCTGCGCTGCCCAGCTATACAACCCCGGCGGATGACCATGCGTCGGACGCGGGTGCCGTGCGCTTCCTGACGCAGGCCACGTTTGGCCCCTCTCCCAACGACATCAGCAGTGTGGAGACGAGCGGCTACCGGAACTGGATTGAGACTCAGTTCGGGCTGGCGGCCACGCACAACGTTCCATACATCCTCTCCAACCTCAGCAGCGATCCGCAGAACCCGTACAACAGCTCGCTCTTCTTCAACTCCTGGTGGAAGAATTCGGTGACCGCACCGGATCAACTGCGCCAGCGTGTTGCCTTTGCGCTGAGCGAGATTCTCGTCGTTTCGGACACCGGCCCGCTCAACAACAACGGCCGCATTCTTGCCGATTACTACGACAATCTGGTGGACTCCTGCTTCGGCAACTACCGCGACATCCTCAAGCAGGTCACGCTCACTCCAGCGATGGGTATTTACCTGGACATGCTGCAAAACAGCGTCGGCAGCGATGCCACCGGCATTCATCCCAATGAAAACTACGCGCGTGAAATTATGCAGCTCTTCTCTATCGGCCTGTACCGCCTGTGGCCGGACGGTTCCCTCGTTCTGGACTCGAAAGGTAACGCGGTGCCCACCTACGATCAATCGGTCATCACTGGCATGGCCCGCGTCTTCACCGGTTGGAGCTGGGGGCAGGCCTTGAACGCTGGCAGGCTGCCAACCTCGCTCTTTCCTTCCTCCAACTACCTTGACCCCATGGTTCTGGTGCCCGCGTATCACGAGCCAGGAAAAAAAGTGCTGCTCGACAACGTGGTCATCCCCCCCGCTGTCGTCACTCTCCCCACAGACACCTCGCGTGATCCGAACCCCAATCCGATCACGATTCAATCCACGGATCCCGCGCTCGGAGCCGGCAATCTTGTCACCACATCCATCACCAATTCGTATGACCTCAACGGGCTGCGGGATCTTGAGACGGCCCTCGACAACATCATCAACAACTCCGCCGTAGGCCCTTACATCTGCCGCCAGCTGATCCAGCGGCTCGTCACCAGCAACCCCAAGCCCGACTACGTCCACCGTGTCGTCCGTGCATTCAACGGGGAGCGCAACGTGGATGGCGTGGCCACCGGTGTGCGGGGGGACATGAAGGAAGTTATTCGTGCCATCCTGCTAGACTACGAGGCACGCAGCACTACTGCAGCAGCAGATGTCGGCTTCGGCAAGCAGCGCGAGCCGCTGCTGCGCCTTACCGGCCCAGCGCGAACCTTTGCAGCCTCGGGCGTCGCTGGCTCCAGCTACCGCCAGATCGGCCTACAGCAGATTCTCATCGGCACCCCAACCGCGCATAACCTGACCACTGGTGACACGATTCAGCTCGACACCTTTGTCGATGCCGGCGCGTCGACGACCAATCTGCCCAGCGTGGGCGGCTACAGCGTCGCGAACATCACGCCGAGTTACAGCACCATCAGTACCACCGGAGTTGTCACAGTGAACGCGCCGGGGTTCCAAACAGGTGACAGTGTGAAAATTCAGTTTACCTCAGGGACGCTCGGCACCACCGCGCCCTACAGCACCTTGCAGACCTACTCTGTGACCAGCGCGACCACGACCAGTTTCACGATCAACATCGGGGCCAACAGTGTGAGTGGCAATCCGTCTGGAAGTGCCTTTCTGCCCAATAACTTCACAGTCAACACCACTGGAATCAGCACCCCAAGCTACAATGGCGTCACCAACACCGTGACCATCACTGCCTCCGGCTACATTGCCGGACATCAGCTGTATGTGAAGTTTTTCAACGGCGCACTGGCGGGTGGCACCTACGATGGCGTTTATACGATCACCTCGGCCGCGGCCAGCACCTTCACCATCACACTGGCAGGCAGTCCGCCGGCCACCAGCAGCGGCACTGCTTACATTCCGCGCTTCACCGGCGGGTATAACATCACCAATGCCGGCAATGTCTCGACCATCAGTGTTCAAACCAGCGGCAATCACAATCTCAAGCAGGGTGATTCCGTTTGGATCGACTTTCTCGTGACCAATGCCGGCACTCCCGCTCCGAGCCAGGTGTACACGGTGGCCAGCGCGCCGCTGCCCAATCTGTTCACCGTCACCATCACTCCAACGGTGACGGCCGGCTCCCAGAGCACCTCCGGCCAGGCTGTCTATCCGTTAACCATAACCCAATGGACGCGCTCCGGCACCTGCGCCATGCAGCTGGGCACCTGGAACATGGGCTACAGCCAGAGTGACCTGACACAGACACCGCTCAACTCCACGACGGTCTTCAACTTTTTTTATCCGGACTATCGTTATCCGGGAGAGATGGCTAAGGCAGGAATGACGGCGCCGGAGTTTCAGCTCACCAATGACTCCAACACCATGAACCTCACCAACGTCATTACAGGCGGGTTCCTCAGCGGCGGAAATACCAACGGTTTCCAAAGCTTCCGCAGTGGCGGCGGCTCGATCCCGATGGACATCAGCCCTTACATGACGGCGGCGCAGACCAGCAACTCAGGTGTTCCCACGCTTGTGGACACGCTTGCCACCCGTCTCATCGGCGGCAGTCTCAATGCAACCGCGCGCACGGCCATCATCAACTACGTGGCCAACATCACCAATTTTCCTTACACCACCCCCACCACGACCCAGATGCGTGACCGGGTGCGCGCCATCATCCATCTCATCGTCACCTCCGCCGAATACGCGATTCAGAAGTAACTCCGCATGAACAAGCCCCTTCACGCTCCTTTTATTCCACGGCGCCGGTTTTTGCAGCGCTATATTCCGGCCGCACTCGGTCTGGGCGCGCTGGGGAATTCGCTCCGCGATCTCAAGCTCATGAGTTCGGCGATGGCCGCCGGTTCATTCTCCGACTACAAGGCGCTCATCTGCGTCTTCCTCAACGGCGGGAATGATTCCAACAACATGATCATCCCCACCACACCTGCGGACTGGGCCAATTACAACGCTGGACGGGGCACACCGCTGGCCATTCCCAACACGGATGGAAGCTCAGCGACAGCGCGTGCGCTCAATTCGCGCAACGGCACGCTTGGTTATCCCGCCAGCGATGGACGCACCTATGGCTTCCATCCGGCGATGGCGGATCTTGCCACCCATTTCAACAACGGCATTGTCGCGCCTGTGTTCAACATGGGCACGCTTAGCTTTCCACTCACCAAGGCACAATACAGTGGCAAGACGGTGCCCAAGCCGCCGCAGCTTTTCTCGCACAGCGACCAGCAGACGCAATGGCAGACCTCGCTGCCGGATCAGCCGTATGTCAGCGGCTGGGCCGGTCGCCTGGCAGACCTCTTCTCGTCTCCGCCCGATGTGAACTCGGGCGGCCAGGTGTCAATGGCGGTGACGCTGGCAGGCTCGAACATCTTTGAAGTCGGCTCGCAAAACTATGCCCCCCAGTACGCCATTACCACCGGCGGTGCCGTGCAGCTCAGCAGCGTCAGCGGAGCCAGGCAGACAGCGCTGCAGTCCATCCTCAATGCCGACAAACTTTCCGCCGACCTGCAAACCAAGACCTACGCCGGTGTGCTCGACCACGCCATCACGGAGGCGAATATTCTCAGCACCGCTCTGACCGCGCAGGGCAGTCCTTCGTGGTTCAGCCGATTTCCCACCACAATCACCACTCCCAATGGCGGGTCCACCTTCTCCTCTTCGCTGATGTCACAGATGAAGATGGCGGTGCGGCTCATTGAACTGGGCAGCAAGTCTGTCGCCAGCGGCGGTCTTGGCATGAAGCGGCAGGTCTTCTTCATTCAGGTCGGCGGGTATGACACGCACACGGGCCAGACCAATAATGCAGGCCAAACCACTGCCAACAACGCTTCCGTCATCATCGGTGCCCAGGCCAATCTCTTGGCCGAGCTGAGCCAGACACTCAACGGCCTCATCCTGGCGTTGCAGGACATTGACAACCTGCGAGGCGGCGGCTCAAATCTCAAGAGCGCTGTCACCGCATTCACCGCGAGCGACTTCGCCCGCACCTTTCCCACCAATGGCTCTGGCAGTGACCACGGCTGGGGCGGGCACCATCTCGTCGTCGGCGGTGCAGTCAAAGGCGGCGCCACTTATGGCAAGTTCCCCACACTCGCCGTGAACGGGCCGGATGACACGGGCATCGGCCGCTGGATTCCAACCACTGCCGTGGATCAATACTCGGCCACGCTCGCTTCATGGTTCGGCGTGGATTCCTCAAACATAGGCACGATCTTCCCCAATCTTGGCCGCTTCGCATCCCCCAACCTCGGATTCCTTTGATTCGGTTGGTTGACATCCATGACAGCTTATGAATCGGACGCAGGTTTTTTGGACTATGGGTCTGCTGGCGCTATTGGCGGCTGGCCTCTGGCTGCTGAAGCCTCCGGCCGTAAAGCAACCGGCCGGCAAGGTGTCTAAAACGCTACCGGCGCCAGGAGTGCGTACGGTGCCGGTTCAGGCCGCGGCCCCACTGCCGATGCAGCCAGATCTCGGTGTCGAAAATGAGGCCGCCTCGGATCTCCAGCGCATCACGCGATTACTGCGGGATTTTCGCACCATCGCGGGAGACAATCCCATCGGCTCCAATGCCGAGATTGTTGAGGCACTCTCTGGCGACAATCCCAGGCAGGCAAAAATCCTGCCAGATGAGCTGCCCCGCAACAGCAGCGGCGAGCTGGTTGATCGCTGGGGCACGCCGTACTTTTTCCATCAACTCTCCCGCAACAGCATGGAGATCCGCTCTGCCGGACCTGACAGGAAAATGTGGACGAGTGACGATGTCTTTACTCGTTGAGGACTCTTGATGTGCGACGGCGAAAGGTTGCGGACCCCACACCGATGAGCAGCAAGATCATTCTGCCGGGTTCGGGGGCGGATTGAAACGTCACTGTGAGCGTGGGCGCAGGGATGCTCCCGCCGGGCTGCTCGCTTGACGCAAAGCGCCGCGCCGAGCCTGCCACGTTTTCGCTCTCGCTGATGAGAGCGAAACCATAATTGGTGGCAGGAGAACTCAGCCACGACTGCACATCGGCGACCAGTGCAGGCGATGATCCCCACAGATAAAGGCCCACGTCGCCCACGGAGGTCGTGGCGCTGGGAGTGCTGGCAAAGTCCGTGCCGATTTGCCCTCCTGGTGTCGTCCAGTTTTCGCCAGTCGTGTTGAAGTGGAGATCGTTCCAGGTAGTATCCCCTGTGACGGCTGGAGAGCCAGTCACCGCACCACCCGTTCCTTCGGTCCAGTTTTGGAGCGCACGATAGAGGCTGAAGTCGGAGTTCACCGGCCCGCCGTGCTGGTCTGGATCAGGACGACGAGTGACGTAAAGGGATACCTGCACTGACGTCACAATGGCATCCGCCGGAATGGCGCTGAGATCGAAGCTAAACAAGGCGCGCGAATTGGAAAACTGCTGGTTGGTGCCGGAGACGAGTGTCGTGCCGCCCAGATTGAATTCCGGATGGTTTTGGTAGATGGAGGTGTCCGATGCTGCTGTGGCAACGAATGTGGCACCCATGGCCGGCATGCAAAGCAGCCCCATGACCAAGCACAGCCGCAGGAGCGGTGGCAGGATGGGATTCATGAACAGCGCGACGTTTGGCACGAAGACAAAGTAATGCAGTCGAAGTCCCGATCAATGTGGAATCCAGTCATTGCGCGACGCGGATGAGCCGGAGCCGTGCGAAGCGCCGCGTGTTTCCGCTCAAGGTTTCCGAGACGGTTACGTTCTTCACGGGAGCCTCACCCGGCGCGTCAGATTCAGACACAAACCCGGCGCCCGAAGGGGTGGCACCCGCTGCACTCTGTGTGATCGTGTTCCAGACCACCAGATCATCGCTGGTCTGCATCTGGTAGGTGAGATCGGTCGCACGTGGATCGCGACGGAAATTGATCGTGAACGTCATGGTGCTGCCACCGGCAGCAACGGCCGCCTGCATGCCTGCCCCGGAGCTGTTGGCGCTGAGAGGTGAAAACGCGAAGGCGTACTCGAACAGGTTTTTGATGCCATCGCCATCCAGATCAGCGTTGTCATCCACGTAGGTTCCAGGAGTTGGATAATACTGCCGCAGCCAGGAGTCACGCCTGTTGAGCGCCGGTGTCACCGGATTGTAGTTGATGATCAGTTTCGGCTGCACGGAGGCGCTGCCTTCGCGGCTGTCGAAAACCCGGGCTGTGGAGCTGGCGCTTTCATCCCCCACCAGAATCCAGCCATAGTTGTTCGCCGGAGCACCGAACCAGCTCTGCACATCCGCCGCCATCTGCGTTGAAGTCCACGAATAAGAACCCAAGGTGGTGCCCACCGTCGTGGTGGCAGATGCCACTGCATTGAAAACGCCGCCGGCGGTGGTCCAGTTGGTGGGATTGGAGGCGTCATAAAAGCGTGCGCTCCAGGTCGCGTCACCCGTGGTTGCAGGTACGCCCGCGCCCCCGCTGGCACCGGCCACAGAGGATCCTTCGCCCCAGCTTGTGCTCAAACGGTTGAGCGTCATCGTCGCGTTCGGGTGGCTCGGATTGTTCGCTGCATTCTTCAAGTGCAGCATGAGTGTGGCCGAAGTCACCTGCGCTCCACCAGGCAGTCCGGTGGTGAGATCAAAGGACACCAACGCGCGGCGCGGAGATCCATTGGCATTGTAGCCGGAGTAGAGGTCACCCAGTGCGTTGCTGTTGCCCGGAGAATCCGCGTAGATCGAGTTGTCATGCGCCGGTGTCAGTGTGGCGGTGGAAACCTGTGCCTGAACGAGCTTGTAAATGCCTCCGGTCGGTTTGCCGTTCGAGTCGAGTTCAAAGGGACCGCGCGAGACTTTGGTCGCCACGTAAAGCTCTCCCGCCTCATCACGCCCAAAGGCATAAACACGTGTCGTGAGCGGGTTGCCACCGGCGATCACGAGGCTGCTGAAGTTCCAGACGCCAGAGCCCGGGAAAGTTTCCTCAATGCCGAGCAACGTACCGTTGGCGGTGGCGATCGACTGGCTGTAGTCGCCAAACACATACTTGCCCTGCAACGCAGGAATCGCCGTGCCGCGATAGACGAAACCGCCAATGATCGAGGCGCCGATCTGTGGCAGCGCCGGTGAGCCTACACTCACACCGACATGTGCGTACTGGGCGATGGGCGAGATCAGCGGCAGCCCGCTGTTTGGCGCGGTGCCATCGTGGGTGAGCGTGCCTTCCATCACACGCCAGCCGTAGTTTCCGCCAGCGGTGATGATGTTCACTTCCTCCACTTTGTCCTGCCCCACGTCAGCCTCGAAAATTCTGCCACTTCCTCCCGGACCATCATCAAAGGAAAAGCGCCAGGGATTGCGCACACCAAAGGCAAAGATCTCCTCGCGCACGCCTCCGCCAGCTCCCACTAAAGGGTTCGCGGGAGGAATCCCATACTGGCCGCCGGGGCCGTTGTTTTCCAGCGGATCGATGCGCAGAATTTTTCCAAGCAGCACCGTCTTGTCATGCGCATTACCCGTCACCCCGGAAGGCCCCGGTGAACTCGTTCCGCTGCCACCTGTGTGGCCGTATTGATTGTCATGCTGGCCACCGCCGTCACCGACGCTGATGTAAAGCAGTCCATCCGGCCCAAAGTGCAGTTGGCCGCCATTGTGATTTGACTGCGGCTTGTCATACGCCAGCAACACGCGTTCGGAACTGATGTCCGCCGCGTTCGGATCCGTCGCGGAGACCATAAACTCGGAGATCGTGCTGCGGCAGTTCACCGGGTTCGTACCGCCTGCCGCATTTGGAGAAGGGGCGCTGTAAAAGAGATAAAATTTGCCAAAGCCTGGCAGTGGCTGACCGAGCCCATCACGCTGGCTGAAGTTCGGATGAAACGCGATGCCCAGCAGCCCGCGCTCCTCGTAGCTCGTGCTCAGCGGGAAAGGGTAGGTGGTAGGGGCCTTGGGCACCAGTTTGGCCCGTAGGTCTAGAAAAGGCTGCGGCAGCACCATGCCATC
>JAPLUN010000586.1 GCA_026397715.1 Verrucomicrobiota bacterium | reverse complement strand
TAGTTAGTTGATCGTATTCCTGAGCATCGTCATGGACGGTGGCCTTGTGTGTCAGTGCCTCAGCCCAGGCCAGAGCGGCTTGCTCACGAGGGGTGAACAACGGGGAATTCCGCCACTCAGGAAGCTGTTCGAGGTGTGCCTGATCTTCGCCCAAGTGTCTTGCTTCTGCCTGATGAAGTTGAATGCAGTAGGCGCAGCGGTTGATCTGCGAGACGCGAAGTTCGACCAGTACCCGCAGGTTTGGGGCAATGGAGGCTTGGGCCAGGTCACGCGTCAGATGTCGAAAGCGGGAGGTCAGTTCCGGTTCGATTTGGGAATAATCAATTCTCATGGGCTGGTTAAAGGTTGCCGGTTTCCAACTGCTCCAGGTAGATGAAGTCGGGCGCTTTTACGCCGGCTTCGGCTCGGATCTGGACAAGCTGGGGGGATTCAAAAAAGCTCCTCGCATCGGCAATGGATGTCCATGCTGAGAAGTGCACGATTTTGTTCGGATCGTCGTGATAGTTGAGGACCTGATAAGAGCGCTCTCCGGCTGCTTTGCGAATGGCGGCGGCGCGGTCAAAGATGCTTTTCCATGCCGTATAGTCGGCGACTTCGTGGATGATGAGAACGTGCTGCACTGGTGGGGTGGGTTGGTGTGAGTGCACATTTAAAGAGGTATTGATTCTTGTGGAAATGCTATCAATGCATCAGATTAATGCCCTGAAAGCATGAATCGTCCCTCCGTCCATGAGCTTGAGTGCTTCGTTGCTGTTGCCGAAGCCTTGAGTTTTTCCAAGGCTGCCGGGAAGCTCAACCTGTCTCAGCCAGCCTTGTCCCGGCAGATTCAGGGGCTGGAGTCCAAGCTGACAGCCCGCCTGCTGGAGCGCAATACGCGGGCTGTTTCATTGACGCATGCAGGGAGATTGTACCTGGATGATGCGAAGTTGCTGCTGACCCAACTCGATCAGGCAACGGAAGTCATCCGCCGGGTGGGGGCCGGAGAACCGCAACGGCTGCGGCTCGCCTTTGTCGGGGCTTTGCTGGATGATGGTCTGGTGCGGCTGCTGCAAAAGTTTCGTGCCGAGCGTCCCGATTGTCAGATTCACATGGTTGATATGGCCCCTGCAGAACAACTGACAGCTTTGATGGGCGGAGAGATCGACGGGGCGTTCATCGGTGCGGCACCTGGCAAAGTTGCACGACAAATTGAGACCTTGGTCTGGAAGCGAGAGCCACTGCAGGTGGTGCTGCCGGAGCAGCATGCTCTGGCCAAAGGTGCATCGCTGAAACTCGCCCAACTCAAGGCTGAAAGCTGGGTGATGGTTTCCGCAAAGGCTGCCCCGGGTTTTCGAGAGCATGTGAGTGTGCTTTGCAGGCAGGCAAAGTTTCAGCCGAAGGTGGTGCAGGAGTCAGATCGTGTGGCGGCTGTGCTTACAATGGTCGCGGCAGGGCAGGGGATCAGTGTCTTGCCGGAGTCCCTGTCGCGCTGGCTCGGTGTTGGCGTGGTCTTTAAAAACATGCATGAATCGAAAGTGATGCTGATGCACGCCTTTGCGTTCAGGCGCGGTGATCCTAGTTCTGAGCTGCGGGAGTTTGCCCGAATGCTGGGAGCTCAGTGATGCTGAGACGGCTTTTACCATGACATGCGTTAGCATTAGGCTGCACCTAATGGAAGGGCGATAACGTGAAAGCGTGTTGCGTGCGCGGCATTTCGAGTTCTCTTCGTACAACCCCAACCCACCACCATGTCCATTCGTCCCCCCGCCGAAGCCTACGAGAAAGTTCCGACTGTCATTTTCCCAGACTCCGCCAAGGCGGCCAAAACGCTGGCGCAGGAAGTGAAGCAGTTGATCGAGACCAAGAACAAGGCGGGCCAGCCTGCTGTGCTGGGCATGGCAACGGGATCAACACCGGTGCCGTTTTATCGCGAACTGATCCGTCTTCACAAAGAAGAAGGGCTGAGCTTTAAAAATGTCATCACCTTCAACCTCGACGAGTATTACGGTCTCAGCGCTGATCATCCTGAGAGCTACTCGATGTTCATGGCGGAGCAGTTGTTTGATCACATCGACATCCCGAAGGCGAACATCAACCTTCCCAGCGGCACGGTGCCGGGAGACCAGGTCTTCAACCACTGCCGTCAGTATGAAGAGAAGATCCAAGCCTCCGGTGGCATTGATCTGCAGATTCTCGGCATCGGTCGAACGGGCCACATCGGCTTCAACGAACCTGGTTCCAGCCGTGACTCGATGACACGACGCATCACGCTGGACCGCGTGACGCGCCAGGATGCCGCCAGCGACTTCCGTGGGGAGCAGAACGTGCCGCACTTCGCCATCACCATGGGGGTGGGTTCGATCCTGCGAGCGAAAAAGCTGGTGCTGATGGCCTGGGGCGAAAACAAGGCCGTCATGGTGGCCAAGGCTGTCGAAGGGCCGATGACGGAAGCGATCTCCGCCTCCTTCCTGCAGGATCACCCGGATGCGAGGTTCTTCATCGATCACGGTGCTTCACGCGAACTCACCCGCATCAAGCTGCCATGGCTCGTGGGGCCGGCATCCTGGACTCCGCGTGAGACCCGCCGCGCGATGGTGTGGCAGGCCTTTAAGATCAAGCGCCCGATTCTGAAGCTGATCGACGAGCACTACAATGAGAACGGCCTTTCCGATCTGCTTTCGGAGCAAGGTCCGGCTTATCAGCTGAACATCCGCATCTTCAACCAGCTGCAGCACACCATCACCGGCTGGCCCGGCGGCAAGCCCGATGAGGACGACACCTACCGCCCTGAGCGTGCGAGGCCGTACCCAAAGCGTTGTCTTGTTTTCAGTCCGGAGCCTCAGGATGCCATCACTGGCATGGGCGGCACGATTGATCGCATGGTCGAACAGGGGCATGACGTGCGCCTGATCGCGCTGACTTCCGGCAGTCTGCGCGTTCCGGACAGTGAGGCGGATAAATTTGCCGAGACACTGCTGGAACTGGCCTCCAACGCGGCGAATCCGGCCACGTGGGCGGCTCAGGTGGCCTATGCCCGGGAAGCGCTGAGCCTGCTGGAAGCCAAGGGCCAGTTCGGCGAGGACCCGCCGCTGCTGCGGCAGCTCAAGGGCCTGATTTTGCGTGGTGAACTCCGCGATGCGGCCCACACGGTGGGACTGGCCAATGACCGGGTCATCTTTGTGGATCTGCCCTTTTATGAGCAGGGTCGTTACCGCCGCTTCAAGAGCACGGAGGAGGACAACAAGGCGCTGGTGCGTCTGTTGCAGGAGCACAAGCCGCATCAAATCTACATCACAGGTGACGCGGCCGATCCATCGAGCGTCGCAGGTATTTGCTTCCGCCTGCTGGTGGCCGCATTGCAGTCCTGTGCGGGCGAGGAGTTCGCGGGTTCATGCAGCGTGTGGCTGTATCGTGGCAAAGAGCGTCCGCTGGAGCCGCATGAGATCGACATGGCGATTCCGATGAGCCCCTTGCAGATCGAGCGCAAGGCCAACGCCATCTCACGCTACGGAGCTCTGTCTTCCCTGGAAAAAGAAGCGCCGGAGACCAATCGCGAAAACGCGCGGCTTTATGATGCACTGGGCTTGGCCGAGTACGAGGCCATTGAGACCTTCCAGCGCTGGCGCCGGGTGTAATCTAGCTCTTAACCAGCTACCGCGAGCTTAGAATCACGGTAGCTGCATTTTCCAAGCCGCTGAAGTTCATCGCAGTGGGCTTCGATGCGCATGCTTTTCAGGCTGGGTTGAAACCCCAGCCGTCGCGTGATGCAGTCATGCAGCAGGGCGGTGTGATCATCCTCAAACTCAACCACTCGATCGCAGTCGAGGCAGATCAGGTGGTTGTGCTGGGGCTTGTCGAGGAAATTGGGGTCGTAGTAGGTCTGGTCACGGCCCAGATCGACTTCGCGCAGCAGTCCGCACTCCACCAGGAGGGTCAGGGTGCGGTAGACGGTGGCCCGGGAAACGGTGGTGTCGAGTTTGCGCGCCTTCTCCAGCAGTTCCTCTGCTTTGAAGTGGTCATCGGTGGCAAAGGCAGCCTCCACGATGACATCCCGTTGCTTGGTACGGCGCAGTCCTTGGCTGGCCAGATGTTTTTCCAAGCGTTGAGTGATACGTTCGTCCATTTGACAGAGAGGTTAGCCATGGCTGTGGATCGCGCAAGGCAGGGCTTTTTTTGAAGAAGAGGGCGGTGAATTGCCGGATTTTAGGGAAGTTGCGTGAAAAAATGCCGAGTTAAGCTGCGAGCTAAGCCGATGCTTAGTTCCTTATAATAGAGAGAACTAAGTGAATAGGAAGTCGGAGGCGAACTCCCTTGTAACGAGGTGTCATTTTGCAAGAAAAGTAGGCGCAGCGTTCAAATTAATTTAAAATAATTATGGATTTTATTGTTAATATTGATAAAATTACTCATACTGCCTGATTCCAAGCATGCCTTTACCATTTTCATTCTCTACCCAACGCCAAAGCTCCGAGGCCGAAAGTCCTGCGGAAGCCATAGCTATGGCTATTGCTGAGAAGGTCATGAATCATGCCCCCGGGCATGTCAGCACCGAGCCCCTGCAAGGAGTTCAGGGAAGCAGCTTTACGGCACCGGCATTGGAAGCCCTGCCTCGCGCAGTGCCCCATTTCCCGCGTCCGGCTGGGGTGAATTCTGCAAAACCGTCTTTCAAACAAGAGCAGGAAGCCGTTCTGCCACTCGAAATGCAAGTGACAGCCGCAATTCCGCCTCCCTCATCCCAGCAGGGAACTGCTTCAGGCCATGACTTGCCGGCTCAAATCGATCAGCTGCGCAACGACATCTTTGGCATCGCCATGAATGTGAGCGCCATGAACGACCGGATTGACCGCATGGAGCAGCGGCTTCCACAAGCAGGGCTGTCGGCGCAGGCCGGTATCGCCACGTTGCGTGGTGAGATCGAAACCTGGCTGGAAAACCATCTCAATGCGGCCGTCGAGCATTGCATGAATCAAATCATTAACCGCACCAATCCTACTGCCAACCGTTCCGTCAACTGACCGTCATATCCGTATCATTCGACCTTACACTTTATGAACTCCCTGAGACTCCGTATCCTGTTCCCCCTCTGGCTTTTCGGCTTTTTGCCGGCCATGGGAGCCACCCGAATGATGGGGCAGCCACTTGAATGGTTCTTCGGCATCACAGGCGTCCTTCTCGGTGGCGGTGTCTTCCTGGCTGCCTATTTGATTTCCGGCTGGCTGCTCAAACCGACGACGGCCGTCATGAAGGGCACCACGGCGGTGCTGCGCGGAGTTCCTCCGGACGCCCAGTCCGCTGAGTGGCTGCCAGCCGACTTTTGGAAGCTGCGCTGTGACATCAACATGATCTTTGCCAAGCAGCGCCAGGCACTCAATGCCGCCGAGCAGCATGCCTGCCAGACCGCGCAGCGCCTGCTCAATGCTGAACGCCTGCTGCGTGAGGCCTTCACAGCGCTTCAGGGCCTGTTTGCCGCCAGCGATGAAGGGGTGCTCGTGGTGGATGCTCAGGGTTCCATCATCGCCTCCAATGCCAAGCTGGATGATTTCCTCGGCAAGCCGGTGGAAGAAGTCGCCGGACGGGACTCCACGCGCATTCTTAATGCGCTGATCGAGCGCTTTGAAGAAAAGGCCGTGATCACCGCCTGGATCGAAAAGACCTCCACCAACCTCGAAGGCCAGTCTGAAACGCTGCCGCTCGTCTCCACGGACAACCGGGTTTTCTCCCTGCGCTCCAGCCCGATGCGCACGGATGCCGGTGAAGTGATCGGACGCATCTGGATCGTGAAAGACCGCTCCGAAATGCGGGTGCTGGAGAACCAGCTGCGCGAATCGCAGAAGATGGGAACGATTGGCCAGCTTGCCGGCGGCATAGCCCATGACTTCAACAACCTCCTCACGGCCATTCGCGGCAATCTCACCATCGCCGAGCTCACCCCTGCGTCCAACCAAGCTGGAGTGCGTGACAAGCTGCAGAATGCCAACCACGCCACCACGCGTGCGGCGGAACTCGTCAAATCCCTCCTCGGCTATTCACGCCGCAGCACCGGTGTCGCGGTGCGCAAGGCCACCAATCTCAAGCGCCTTTTGGCTGATGTGCAGAACCTCCTCAAACACAGCGTCGATCCGCGTGTCACCATTCAAATGCGCGGCGGCATGGATGCTTCCTACGCGACTGGAGACGCCACGCAGATCGAGCAGGTCATGCTCAATCTCTGCCTCAACGCCCGCGATGCACTGCCTGCAGACAAAGGCGTGATCGAAATCGCCGTCGAAAACGTCACCCATCGCATGCCGACTAAATCAGCCGAAAGCAATGAGGCTTCCGACTTCGTCATGCTCGTGGTGCGTGACAACGGCCATGGCATCTCTGAGGAGCACCGGCAGCGCATCTTTGAGCCCTTCTTTACGACGAAGGCTGCCAGCAAGGGCACAGGCCTGGGCCTGTCCACCGCGCAGGACATCGTGCGTGAGCACGGCGGATGGATCGAGTTCGACAGCGAACTCGGCCGAGGCACCGAATTCCGCGTGTTTCTTCCACGACTGCTCAATCCTGAGCAGATCGAAGAGGAGGCACCGATCGACAACGGCCCGGCCATCAATGCTCCTATCGGCGCTCAGACCACCATTCTGGTGGTGGATGATGAAGCTCCGGTGCGCTCCATCGCCATGAACATGCTCGGTTTCCTGGGCTATCGCGTTCTGGAGGCCTGCGACGGCCAGCAGGCGCTGGACATCCTCCTCCGGACTCAGGAGAAGGTGGACGCCGTGCTGCTCGACATCTACATGCCCAAGCTTTCCGGGCGCGACACCTTCAAGGAACTGCGCGCTGTCGGTAACGACGTGCCGGTCGTTGTTTGCAGCGGTTTTGTCATCGATCCTGACGAATTTACCATTCTCAGCCAGGGCCGGACACCGCCGGTGGACATCATGCTGAAGCCCTACTCGCTGGACGGTTTGAGCAAGGCGCTGGCCAAAGCTGTGCAGAAAAAGCAAGCGGAAGGACCTGTTTTTGAGCTCACCGCCAGCCGTGCACCGCAGCAGGCGGCAATGCTTGTTTCCTGAGCACAAGCGAAATCTGGAAGGAGAACTGCCTGACGGTGGCCATCTTTCCCCTTTTCGATTGCCGCAAAGGCGCTACCATCCGCGCCCCATGATCAAAGTCGGCCTCGTCTCCCTCGGTTGCGCGAAAAATCTCATCGACTCGGAAATCATGATCGGCCACCTCCAGCAGGCAGGCATGGTCATGACACCCGAGCCGGATCTCGCGGATGTACTCATTGTGAACACATGCTCGTTCATCGACATGGCCAAGAAGGAAAGTGTCGGGGCGGTGCATGACGCCGTGGACCAGCGGGCGGGCTCGAAAAAGCGTGCGCGACAGAAGATCATCGTCGCCGGCTGCCTCTCGCAGCGTTTTTCAACGGAACTCCCGGGCCTCATGCCAGAGGTGGATGCCTTCATTGGATTGGATCAGATCACGCAGGTGGCTCCCATCATTCAGAAAATCATGGGCACCAAGGATCACGAGCAGGAAAACCTCGTCACCCGCCAGCCGCAGTACATCCCGGATTACGACACGCCGCGCTTCCGCCTCACGCCACAGCACATGGCCTACATCAAGATTGCTGAAGGCTGCAATCATCCGTGCTCCTTCTGCATCATTCCGCGCATCCGTGGCCGCCACCGCAGCCGGACGCAGGAAAGCATCATCAAAGAGGCGCAGCAGCTCATCGCCAGCGGGGTGAAGGAGATCAATCTCATCTCCCAGGACACCACCTACTTCGGCATGGACAAGTGGACGGAAGAGCGCCCCAAGCCGCGCAGTGGTGTCGATTCCACCAAAGGCGAATCTCTTTCCTCCCTGATCCGTGAGCTCAACAAGATCGAAGGCGATTTCTGGATCCGTCTCCTCTACACGCATCCCGCGCATTGGAGCGACGACCTCATCCAGGCGATTGCCGAGAGCCCCAAAGTGGCCCGTTACATCGACATGCCGCTGCAGCACATCAGCGACCGCATGCTGGGCCTCATGAAGCGTGAGACGGACGGCGCCTACATTCGTGATCTCATCAAGCGCATCCGTGCAGGCATTCCTGGAATCGCCATCCGCACCACCTTCATCGTGGGCTTCCCGGGTGAGACCGAGGCTGATTTCAATGAACTGCTGCAGTTCATCCAGGACACGAAGTTTGAGCGTGCCGGTGTCTTCAACTACTCCCGCGAGGAAGACACCCGCGCTGCGAAGATGGAAGATCAAATCCACCACATGACCCGCAAGGCCCGCTGGAACGAGGCCATGCGCGCCATCCAGCGCAGCATCGAAGGCTTCAACACCACGCAGGTCGGTCGCAAGATGCGCGTGCTCGTTGAAGAGCCTGGAGTTGCCCGCAGCGAAATGGACGCGCCTGACATTGACACCACCGTTTTCGTGAGCAAGAAACTCCCCGTGGGCAGCTTCGCTGACATCACTGTCAAGGAGTGGCGTGGGTATGATCTGGTGGCTGCTTAAGCAACCAACGGCAACCAACGGCAACCAACGATCACTCAGCGGCCTTGGGCCTGAAACGTTCGGCAACGCGCTCCACACCACCGCGTGGTCCGGTCACCGGTTTGAAGGCACCTGATTCCCAGCTCGTCTTTTCCGGGTAGGGATAAAGCGGCATGTCGAGTTCGGTTTTGCCATCGACGATGCGTTGGGCGCTGAGGGTGTAAGGTGCTTCGCCTTTTTCGCGCCACTTCATCACGAGACCGAGCATGTCGGGCAGTTTATTGATGCCGGGGCCTGGGCCATGGCTCATGCCGGGAACGATGTAGAATTTGCAAAACGAGGCTGCTTTTTCCATTGAGCCGAAGTGTTCGGCGACGCGCTCGTAGTAATCGAGTGAGGCGTGGTAGGGCACGCAGGAATCGGCGGAACCGGATATCATGATGAGTTTGCCACCGCGTTTTTCGAACGAGGTGAGATCCGCATTTTCAGCGTTGAGATAGGGGCCGAGTGCTGCGGTGTAGGTGTCGATGTCTTTGCCGAAGTCGAGACTCAGGAGGTCTTTGTCCTTCCCGAAGACCCACTGAAAAAGATAGAGGTGACCGTGGGCGATCTTGAAGGAACTGCCGAAGGGAATGCCATTGAAAATGCGTTCGCCGGTGATCGCGTGCGTTGGGCCGTCGAACAGTTTTTTGAGGGCTTCGGCGTGCTTGTCGGTCAGCGTGGGATCTTTCTGGCGTGACAGCGCGATGACCGCTTCGATGTCTTGTTCGGTGCAGCGGGGGTCGGAGACCAGCTTGCCAGCAGTCTGTGGGAGTTCGCGTGCGGCCATGTATTCGTTGCCGGCGGCGATGATGTTTTCCTCCTGCGTGGCGGTGAACGGGCACTGATGAAAGATCTGCTCGTTCCACAGGAAATAGGCATGTAATGGAGTGCGGCAGTGGGCGGGGACATTGGCCACGATGCCATCGTAATCTTCGGGATAGCGCTGGGCTTCCTGAAGCGCCTGCTGGCCGCCGGTGGAGCCGCCGTTGAAGTAGGAGTATTCGGGTGAGCGGCCGTAATAAGCCTTGATGACCTGCTTGGTGGAAGTGGTCATGAGGTGAGTGGCGCGATAGCCGAAATCCTTCCAGACATCCGGTCTGCCAATGCCGGAATCGGAGTTCGGGGCAGTGCCCATGTCTGTTGTGGCGACGACATAGCCACGAGCCATGGAGCCTGCGAGGCTTCCTGAATTGATGCGGCCGGCTGCGCCGCCGTTGCCAAGACCGATGAAGCGGTTGTTCCATTTTCCTGCCTCAGGCAGCCAGATTTCCACGTTGATGTTGGAGTCCTTGCCCGGGGTGAGAATGAGCTTCACCACCGTGTGTGGCGGCACGTTTTTGTCTGCAGTGGTGCTGACTTCATCAGCGAGGACGACTTTACCAGCATCGATTTGAAGCTGCTTGATTGTCGATAGCCGGTCTGTGTTCTCCGGAGGCGCGGCCAGTGCTGACATGGTGGCCAATGCCCCGAGAAAAAAGTGTCTGCAAAGCTGCCAGGGAATGCTTGAGGTGGGATGTTTCATAGCTCAGTCACTGAATGATCTGTCCGTGGAGCTGGTTGCGCTCCGATTATGAGCGTGCCGAATCACGGCGTTCCTTGCAACAGATGAATGAGCTTTCCCCGCGAACGAAGGGCGACTCTGAAGAGTCAGCGGCTTTTGGAGGTCCGTTTCCGCGCTTGGGTCTGTGCGCGGAGGGTCTCGTTGATTTCTTCCGGGGTCAGGACGATCGCGTGGCGGATGGTGACTTCCTCCAATTTAGCGACTTCAGCCG
>JAPLUN010000009.1 GCA_026397715.1 Verrucomicrobiota bacterium | reverse complement strand
CGAAAGTTTGGAATCCAGAGATTGCAGCGCCAGACAGGCAGCCCCCAAGGCTTGTCGGGCAAAATCTTTGATGTCATGGCCATCGAAATCCAGATTCGAAGAGCGGCAAAAGAACTCGTTGAGTTCTCCAGCCAGCGCGATTGCATCACGGCATGTCCTCGCCGCTCGTCTTCCTGAAAGCCTGCGCTCTTCTGCTGGCACTTGCCTTGGTGCCCTTGGCAGTGTTCGGCTTCTGCTGCATGGTCACGTGGCAAGGCATGCTGCTCAGCGCGGCCTTCGGCCTGCTGGCAATCAGCCCTCTGCTCTACTGGATCGGTGATGAACGCGGTTCCATGTTGCAGATGCGGTTGGGAAAGGTTTTTTTCCTCGTGGCATGCGTCGGAGCAGCGGTCGCGTGCAGGCAGGCACCCGATGCTCACACGCCGGAGACGGCACGGATTCACTCGCGCTTCTCGGATGGTGGCTGGCACTACAACCGCTATTCCATTGGCTCACTGCTGCCGGAAATTGATCAGCTCAATCTCGGCTACGCCGTGGCGGTGGCTTTCGATCCCTTCTTCACCCGACAGCAGCGCAGTGATCTCGCAGCAATGACCGACATCATGTATGCCGAGATAGGTGCTGATGCAGACTTCACCGCCGTCGGCTCAGCGCTGCCATCGATCTATCGCGAGCTATGCATAAAGGAGTTCCGCGACGGCCATTACTTCCACTACATCCCCACAAGCGTGGACCGAACCAAGCCAACAACAGCACTGGTCTTTCTGCATGGCAGCGGCGGCAATTTCAAAGCCTACGCCTGGCTGCTGTCAAAGATCGCCGATGAACTCGGCATCACCGTCATTGCGCCGAGCTTTGGCATGGGAAACTGGGAGAAACCGGGTGGCTACGAGGCCATCACGCGCGCCATTTCGGACGCAGACAAGCATGCGGCGATTGATCCCGACCAGATCCACCTCATGGGCCTCTCCAATGGCGGCAAAGGAATCTGTCTGGCTGAATCAACCGCCGGGCCGAAGTTCCGCTCACTGATCTTTCTCTCGGCGGTGTTTCACAGCCGAGTACGGCCTGCGGAACTCGCCGCACGTTGGCTTCCGCGACGCGTCCTGATCCTCTCAGGCGGCAGCGATGACCGCGTGCCGTGGGAGTATGTCTCCGGTTATGCTGAAAAACTGAAGGCAGGCGGTCTTGACGTCACCTCACACCGCTTTGACGGCGAAGATCATTTCCTGTTTTTCCGCCAGCGCGCTGCGGTGTTGGAACTCGTTGCCGGTTGGATTGCCGCCGAATCCTCGGCACGCCTTCCAGCATCGCATTGAATTCACAATGCCTCAGCGCGTCCCGCCCATCTCAGCCATCGCGATCTGGGCCGCTTTGACATCTGCCGCAGGCAGTCGGGCATAACCGTCAGTTCGGTCACGAAGTACTGCCAGTGACTGAGCGAGTCTGCGCAGGTGCTTTCAGAGACACTGCGGCCCAAGGAGGCCGATGCACGACTGGGCGCGTCGCGGCTTTGCCCTTGGGATGTCTACTGCGTCTTTGTTTTGACATTGCTTCAGAGATTTATTCTGAAGCGTACTTTGCCCTGAAACATCCCTTCCCATCAAGAGAGAAGCCACCCCATTTGAAGCAATCACCAAACGCAAAATCAGGTACCATGATCACGCACCCATTGTCCGGCACGCAGATACAGCTCAGCAGCGCTGCGCAGCTGCAGTTTTTCTTTGATTCGGGCACGGTAGGTTTCCACCGTCGATTCCCCCAACTTAAGGGCCTGTGCGATCTCGCGCGTGCTCTTGCCGCGGCCAAGCATCTGAAACACTTCCAGTTCGCGATCCGCAAGTGTTTCCATTCCGGCCAGTTCGGAGTTGCTGCGTTTCTGCGTCATGCGCTCCAGCAGCTTTGCCGTCATCTGCCGGCTGGCATACACATCGCCTTTCATGACGCAGCGGATGGCCTCGATCACCTCGGCTGAGGCTTCGTTTTTAGTGATGTAGCCTTTGGCTCCGGCACGCAGGGCGCGCTCAGCGTACAAATCCTCATCATGCATGGAGAGCACCAGCACGTTGATGTCCAGCCCCTGTTCCTTGATGTCTTTTAGTAGTTCAAGTCCACTGGAGCCATGCAGGGTGATGTCCACAATGGCGATGTCAGGCTTGGTCTCCAGGACCAGCCGCATCGCATCACGGATATTGTCCGCTTCACCGCAGATGGACATGCCAAGATCACGATCAATAAGCTGCCCCAGATGTTCACGAAACATCGGATGATCTTCGACCAGTAGTACTTTGTAACCGTTCGCGGTTTTCACTCCACTTTTTTTCATAATCTATGGTGTTTTGAACTGTTTCAACTGCATGCGACACCGCACCCGGGTTCCAACTCGAGATCGTCCTTGGATTGTCAGATTGGCCTGCAGCACCTGTGCACGGTGATGCCTCGTGCGCAGGGCAGTCACGGCAAAGACCATCACCTGTCTGTTGACCAAAGACCAGGCGTAGCCCACCTGCGTCTCATCGGGGGGCGTGCTCATGTTCGCCAGCCACCACAGCGCCAGAAAAATCGGGGTGCCGTAAAAGACGAACCACATCACCTCATAGCCTGTGATGTAGTCCAGCCAGCCGATGAGCAGCGCCAAAATCATTACCCCAATCTTGCGCCAGATGAACTGGCTGCGCATCGCATTCGTGGAACCACCCCAGCAGCGCGCCAGCCTCATCGCCGTTACCGGCTCACACGCCCCTGTGATTGCGCTGGCATTCATGGCGTCGTTTCCCTTCTTTTCACCCTACCCTTGAACTCATCGTAATCACGTATGTAATCTGCCGGTTCATACGGACGAGAGGCCAGCACCATGAGCACCGAGTCCGCTGAATGTAGATGTTCCTGCGCCCATACCATGGGCGGCACCAGTACTCCAAAGGTGGGACGGTTCAGGCAAAACTCCTCGCAGTTTTCACCGTCATCGACGCGCAGATGGCACTCACCATGCACGCAGACGAGGAACTGCTCGCACAGGCGGTGGGCATGCTCGCCGCGCGTGCTCAGCGAAGGGATGCCGTAGGTCAAAAAGATGCGCTGCGCGACGAAGGGCAGGTCCTGGCTGAACTCCAGTGCGGTGAGATTGCCACGCACATGGTCCACTACATGGCGCATTTCAAACAGACGCACACCGCGCACGGAGCAGCTATCAATGGTTGTTTCGTGGATCATGGGGACGGTGGTTTCACGTGGCTTGTCAAAGTTCGTACTAAGGTCTGCGGCTTGCCGGAAACAGTCAGAAACGCACGACCAACGTATTCACCGATGAGGCCCAGCATCAGCAGCTGTGCACCGCTGAAGACGGCCAGTGCCCCCATCAGCGAACCCCAGCCAATCTGCCGCTGCCCCACGAAAAGGGTTTCCAGCACCACTTCCGCAAGTATCAGCGCCCCCAGCGCGCAAAGCAGCACGCCCAGCACACTGGCGATGCGCAGCGGCATCACGCTAAAATCAAACAGCAGGCTCATCGCCAGCCGGATCAACTTGCGCAAGGTGTAACCGCTCTGCCCGCCCTGACGCTCGACATGCTCCACCTCCAGTGAGGCGATGCGATTGGTGGCACCGAGGATCAGCCCATCCACATAAGGATAGGGACCACGATACACCACAATCCGCTCCACCAGTTCACGGCGCAGCGCCCGAAAGCTGGAGAGGTAAAGATCCTGCGGCTTGCCCAGCAGAAAAGTCGCGCAGCAGTTCGCCACCCGGCTGGCTATATTGCGTGCCCAGGGGTGTTTCTTTTCAGCATAGCGCGAATAGACCACCTCAGCCCCCGACTCACGCAGGTGACGCAACAGTTTGACAGCTTCATCGGGGGGATTTTGTAGATCATCATCCAGGTTCACCACGAATTTACCACGTGCATTCCGGTAGCCTTCCAGCACAGCGGCATGTTCGCCAAAATTACGCGCCAGCTCCACCACCGTCACGGGTGCGGGAAAGTCTGCCACCGCCCGCCTGGCCGCAGCCGCCGAGCCATCCACGCTACCGTCATCCACCAGCACCAGCTCCCAGGTTTCCGGCAGAGACAAAGCACGAAAGGCGTCCAGCAGCCGGTGCAGCCCCTCTCCTGTGTTGTATAGCGGTACCACAAAGCTCAGTTCTGGGAGGACTTCAGTAACTTCCATGCTGCATCCCTCTGGTTGATCGTTCCCTTTTTCGCGCGACGGCAAAGACTGAGGAGCCAAACGGCAGGCACAGCTCCCGGCACAGCCCGGCATCCACTCTTCCCACGCTAATCAGCAGCGCGTTCATCCAGGCAGGCGTGAGTTTCAGGTCCGACTCACCCGCCGTCCCCAGCTTCGCCTTCATCCGGCTCAGTTGCCGCCACACGAGCATCGGCAAAAACAGCCAGGCATTCCAGTAATGGATCAACTCAACCGCAAAACTGGAATGTTCGAGCAACGACCGCACCTGACTTGCGCCATAGCGCCTAGCACCACTGACAGCCGCATCGTGGGATCCACGCAGGCCGTTAAATGCAGGCAGGTTCAGCACCAGCAGACCATCCGGGTGCAGCACACGGCCCATTTCCGCCAGCGCCCGCTTTTCACTCACCCCGGCATGATAAAGCACATCCAGGCTTAGCACCGCATCAAAGACTGCATCTGCATACGGGAGCGCCTCTACCGAGCCCACCTGCACGGTGTTCAGGCCGCGAAGGTGGCAGTGCCGTACAGCCTCTTCCTCAGAATCCACACCCACCCCATTCAGATCGCAGATCTGCCCCTGCAAAAAGTCCAGCATGCCGCCCGTGCCGCATCCGGCATCCAGCAGCCGGCCACGCGGTGGCAGCCTCCCCACCAGCGCATGCTGCACCTGGCTGCGCAGCACCGCATACCACCAGTGACGGTCTTCCACCGCCCGCATGAGGTCGTATTCAGGAGCCTTCATGTTCAAAAAGGTTCAAGGCTTCAAAGACGGCCGCCACGGCCTCCTCAGACAAGAAGGGATGCATGGGCAGAGACAGCACCGCAGCCGCCGCCCGGTCTGACTCCAGCAGGATCTCATTGCCACCGCCAAAAGCCCGCTGACGATGCAGCGGCACAGGATAAAGCGCCGCCACAGGAATTCCGGCCCGTTGCATATGCTGCATCAGCGCTTCCCTCCGTTCAGAGCGGACCACATACTGATGGTAGGCATGCTCACACCCACCGCGAACCAAGGGGGCAGACACCACGCGGCGGCCCACCAGCCGGGCATCATATTCCGCCGCCAGTCTCCTCCTTTGTCGTACACT
>JAPLUN010000593.1 GCA_026397715.1 Verrucomicrobiota bacterium | reverse complement strand
AGCCCATTTTCACCGCCACAGATGTTCTCAAAGGAAACATCGGCGTGGGGAAAGGCTACGGACTCGACTCACCTTCAGGTGAAGTCCTTCGTACGATTCCCGATTTGATCAAGAGAAGTGGAACCAAGCCCTTTTTGCTGGTGGCAAGGTTCGATCAACCATCACAAAAAATCTGGCCGGTGTACGGTGCATCGTGTGTCTGGCCTTCTCCACAGGACCTGCCTATGGACGCGCGCACGCCTGCCTCTTTGCAGGAGTGCATTGCCTTTGCGGCTTCAGTATTGAAGTTACCCGTGCAAAATCGACCGGAGGTCATGGCTCCGAAACCGGCTGATGTGCCGCATCAACCGCTCTCAGACAAGGCAGCCACCGCACCAGCGTTGCTGCCCACGGCGCCTGTTCAGAAGGAGTCGGCAGGAGTGGCACTCAAGGTGCCTGTGACAACTTCCAATGAGCCAGTGAAGGCGTCGATGCCATGGCTGTTCTACGCAGCCGTGATCATGGCAGTAGGAGCATCTCTTTATTTCCTGCTCAAAAAACGCCGGTAATCGCCTAATGTTAAGAGGCCGGACATTGCGCAGAATACACCTGAAAAATCCTTGATGTTTAATGCCTTGAATAAACGAAGTGTGTGAGCAAAGAGGCAAAAAGCATGGCCGGTTTCTACTTGTCTAATGTCGCTGCCCCCTTCTCCGCCTTGCCAAAGAACATCAGGTGCTGCCATGGCAGCCCGTCGTACTCGCGCACGAGCTTGAAGCCGTTGACGTTCATCTCCTTGTTGATCTGCGCCTTGCTCATTTTGTGCTCGGGCTTGATCGGCACATTTTCATCTTCAGCACGGAATTCCACGAGGACGAGCTGCCCATCCGGCTTCAGCGCGGCGCGCATGCCGGCGAGCATTTGCACGGGGTGGGAAAATTCGTGGTAAACATCGACGAGGAGGATCATGTCGCAGGTGTTCGGCGGCAGCTTGGGATCGTGGTAGAGGCTGTTGATCGGGACGATGTTTTTCAGGCCCTTGCTCTCGATGTTCTGCTTGAGCATCTCGATCATCTCCGGCTGCACGTCCACCGCATAGACCTTCCCCTTCTCGCCGACCATCTCGGCCAGAGGCAGGGTGTGGTAGCCATTGCCGCAGCCCATGTCGCACACCACCATGCCGGGCTTCACGTGGAGTTGCTCGCGCATCTGGGAGGGGCCTTCCTCCGCTTCCCGCACGCGGCGCATCAGCCACTCGGCGCCCTTCCAGTGCATGGTTCGTGCGATTACGCGGCCCTGATACTCCGTCAGCGGTGGCGGTGTGTCCTGGGCGAACAGGTTGAAGGCTGAAAGAAGGATCAGAGGGATGAGCAGGCGCATGGTGAAAGCAATGAACGGTGGAAATCGTGCAAATGTAGCGAATTGCGCAGCTAAAGACTTTTCCAGACTCGCACTGGAAATACCGGGGCGACTACGTATCCTCTCCGCACCATGACTCGTCGTTTCATCGCCCGCCTGCTGCTGCCCGTGCTCGGAGCCGCTGGCATTGCTGTGCTCAACGCCCAAGACGCAGCTCCGGCCTCACCGGAACGCACGCCGGAAAAGAATCCCATCCCTGAGGATGTGGTGGGTGATGAGCACGTCCGTGAAGAATACGGGGTGAACCAGTTCACCACGCCGTCCATTCGCAAGCTCTTCGACATGCTCAACAACGTCGGCAAGCTGCGCTTTGACGACCTGAAGCGCCCCTTTACCGACAAAACCCCCGCCGACCGTGTCGTCGTGGCCATGGGCCTGGGCACCCTGATCGCCGACGGCTTCCTGATCGTGCAATGCGAGCGTGTGGAGGAGATGGAGGCCGTGGGTCGCGCCATGATCAAATACGGCAAGGCGCTCGGCGCGGGCAACCGCATGAACAAGCACACCGGCAGCCTGTTTGAATACAGCCTCAAGGGCAACTGGCAGGACCTGCGCGTGGAACTGGCCAAAACCCAGGCCGACGTGGAGGCGGAGATGGTCATGCTGCGGGATGTGGACATCGCGCATCTCATCAGCCTCGGCGGCTGGCTGCGTGCGCTGGAGATCGCCACCAAGAGCATCAGCGACAACTACGCGGAGGAAAAGACCCGCCAGCTCACGCGCCGTGACATCGCCGAGTATTACA
>JAPLUN010000488.1 GCA_026397715.1 Verrucomicrobiota bacterium | reverse complement strand
CTCTTGCACTTGTTCATTAGATAGCATCGTGGGAGAAAGTTGGGCGGAAGTTCTGAATCAATAACTCCGCGCAAACACCACGCGGCGTGAGCTCGGCTTGCCGGTGAGGAAGCATTTGCCTTCCTCGGCAAACTGATCGCCGTGGGGGATGCAGCGGATGGTCACCTTCAGGTCTTTGCTGAGAGTGTCTTCATCGTCGCTGCTACCGGCCCAGTGCATCATGGCGAAGCCGCCTTCGGAGTCTTCGGCAAAGAAGGCTTTGAACTCTTCGAGGGTTTCGAGCTTTTTCATGTTCGCGTCACGCAGTGCGGTGGCACGTGCAAGCAACGCGTCCTGAATTTCCTGCAGGCGCTCCGTCACGGACTGGATGAACTCTTCCTTGGGCACGAACTCCTTGGCCTTCGGCCCCTGATCGCGGCGGCAAACGGCCACGCTGCGGCTGGTGATGTCACGCGGCCCCATTTCGAGACGCATCGGCACGCCTTTCTTGATCCATTCCCAGTTCTTCGCGCCGCCCTGAAGATCGCGCTTGTCCACGTGCACGCGCAGTGGCTCACCGGCGAACATTTGAGTGCGCAGCGTCTGTGCCAGCGCTTCGCAGGCGTCGATGACTTCCTGGCGTGTGTCAGCCTTCGGCGTGACGGGCAGGATGACGATCTGATTCGGGGCGACGCGTGGTGGGATGATGACGCCATCGTCATCGCCATGAGCCATAATGACAGTGCCGATCATGCGGGTGCTGACGCCCCAGCTCGTGGTGTGGGCTAGCTGGCGCGTGTTGTCACGTCCGAGGAACTGGATGTTTGCAGCCTTGGCAAAGTTCTGACCGAGGTAATGCGACGTGCCGGCCTGGATGGCCTTCTTGTCCTGCACCATCGCTTCGACGGTGAAGGTCTGCACGGCACCGGGGAAGCGCTCGCGCTCGGTCTTCTCGCCAGGGATTACGGGGATGGCGAGATGATCGCGCATGAAATCCTCATACACTTTGTGCATGGTGCGTGTTTCCACGATAGCCTCCTCGGCGGTTTCATGCGCGGTGTGGCCTTCCTGCCATAGGAACTCGGCGGTGCGGAGGAACAGGCGTGGGCGCATCTCCCAGCGCATGACGTTGCACCACTGATTGATGAGCAGCGGCAGGTCTCGGTAGCTTTCCACCCAGCGGGCGAAGGCGGCACCGATGATCGTTTCGGAAGTCGGGCGAATCACGAAAGGCTCGGCGAGTTCGCCGGTGGGGATCATCTTCGTGGTGCCGTCTGGCTGCTTCTGCGCCTCAAGGCGGTGATGCGTGACCACGGCGCACTCGGTGGCAAAGCCCTCGGCGTGCTGTGCTTCTTTTTCAAGATAGCTCAGGGGGATAAGCAGTGGGAAGTAGGCGTTCACATGGCCGGTGGCCTTGAATTTCACATCGAGCTGACGCTGGATGTTTTCCCACAGGCCGTAGCCCCACGGCTTGATCACCATGCAGCCGCGGACCTCGGAGTTCTCCGCCATGTCGGCGGCACGAACGACCTGCTGGTACCATTCGGGAAAATCTTGGGCGCGTGTGGGGGTGATGGCGGTGGCGTTGCTCATGGGGGTAATCGGGCAGCAAGAGTAAGGAGAGAGACGCAGAGTGCAAGGCTCAGAGCGAACTTCACGGCTGCCCCATTCGGGACGCCATCCGACCGATTGGACTGATCAGGCAGAGGTAAAAGCACGATACATCCCACAAAAAATCTTCATTGCCCTGCAAGACTCGGCCCGCATAGACTGACTATCTCGAACCTATGCGCTCCCTTCTCTGTCTCGCCTTCCTCACTTCGGCTGCTTTTGCCGCCGATACCCATAAGCTGACCCGTGTTTATGAAAAGCTCCCCACGGAGCGCCCCATCGCGGTGGTGATCCCGGAGGATGGCAGTGGCCGTGAGTTTCTGGCGCTGCAACGCGGACAGATTTTGATCCTGCCGAAGGACGAGCAGGGCGCGGAAGCCAAGACCTTTCTGGATCTCTCCCCGCGTGGCATGGAGGCGAAGGACGGCTTTTTCGAAGAAGGTCTCAATGGCCTGGCCTTTCACCCGAAGTTCAAGGACAACGGCCTCTTCTACCTTTGCTACACGCTGCAGAAGCCCAAGCGCCTCGTCATCACCGAGATGAAGGCGAATGGTGACAAAGCGGACGAAAGCACCGAGCGCTCGCTGCTGGAAATCCCGCTGGTGAACTGGAACCACCACGGCGGCAACATCGTCTTCGGCCCGGACGGCTTCCTCTACATCGGCGTCGGTGACAACTCGAAGCGCAACGGTGAACTCAAAATGTCCCAGCTCAACGCCACGCTCTACGGCAAAATCCTGCGCATCGACGTCAACAGCCGCGAGTACTCGAAAGCCTACGGCATTCCTGCCGACAATCCCTACGCCAGCGGCGTGAACGCCCTGCCGCAGATCTATGCCAACGGCATCCGCAATCCCTGGGGCCTGAGCTTTGACGCCAAAGGTCACCTCTGGTGCGCTGATGTGGGCCAGGACATCTGGGAAGAAATCAACTGGATCACCAACGGCGGCAACTACGGCTGGAACTTCCGCGAAGGCCCTGCCGCCTTCCCTCTGATGACCGACACCCCGCCCGCCGACGCCAAGTTCATCGAGCCCATCCATGCCTACAGCCACGCTGACGGCCTCAGCATCACCGGTGGCATCGTTTACACCGGCAAAGCTCTGCCTGAGCTGCAGGGAGCCTATGTTTACGGCGACTTCATCCTCGGCAAAGTCTGGGCGCTCAAGACCGACGACAGCGGCAAGGAGCAGAGCAATGCGCTGCTTTACACCAGCCCGCAGACACCTGCGACCGACCCCAAGAAGAAACCCACCGTGCTGGTCAAACCCACCGCCTTCTGCGCCAACGCCGCCGGAGAGATGCTCGTGCTCGACTGGAATGGCGCGATCTACAAGCTGGGCAAGTAACCGATTTTCCCAATTCGTGTGTGGTAGGGCGAGCTGCGAAGCTCGCCCTATCGTTTATCCCCCTGATCTAATGATCATGGAGCGGACGCCCGTCGATGACATTGGCGATGTTGTTGGCCAGCATCAGAGTTGCGACCAAGGCAACCACCAGCCACAGCACC
>JAPLUN010000314.1 GCA_026397715.1 Verrucomicrobiota bacterium | reverse complement strand
AGGAAACGGTGATGGCGAGCATCCTGAGCGGGCGCGACACGATGGTAATCATGCCCACCGGCGGCGGCAAATCACTCTGCTACCAGCTTCCGGCGATGGTGATGGACGGCGTGACGGTGGTGGTGAGTCCGCTGATTGCCTTGATGAAGGATCAGGTGGATGCGCTGGAGAGGCGGGGTATTCCTGCGACGCTGATCAACAGTTCGATCTCGCTGGGCGAGCAGCAGGAGCGCATCGACGCGTTGCGGCGTGGCGACTACAAGCTGGTCTATGTGGCGCCGGAGCGGTTTCGCAGCCGGGCGTTTACGAATGCGCTGCGGCAGGTGCAGATCGCGCTGGTGGCGGTGGATGAAGCGCACTGTCTTTCGCAATGGGGGCATGATTTCCGCCCTGACTACATGCGGCTGGGAGAGGCGTTGGCGCAGCTGGATCGGCCGCAGGTCGTGGCCCTGACCGCGACGGCTACGCCGGAGGTGAGGGATGACATTTTGCAGACGCTCGCGCTGCGTGATCCGTTTGTGACGATTCGTGGCTTCGAGCGTCCGAACCTGAGCTTGAACATCGCGCATACGAAATCGAACTCGGACAAGTATGACCGGCTGAAGAAGATCATCACGCAGTTCAAGACGGGCATCATCTACTGCTCCACGCGCAAACGGGTGGAGGAGGTCGGAGAGGAACTGCGTTCGTGGAAGATCAAGGTGATCGAGTACCATGGCGGGCTGGATGACAAGGAGCGTGAGTCGCGGCAGACGAAGTTCATTTCGAAAAAGGCCGATGTGGCGGTGGCTACCAACGCCTTTGGAATGGGCATTGACCGCTCTGACGTGAGGTTTGTGGTGCACTTTGATGTGCCGGGCAGCGTGGAGGCCTACTACCAGGAGGCGGGCCGTGCAGGGCGTGATGGCGAGCCTTCGCAGTGCGATCTGTTCTTCAATTTTGCCGACACGAAGACGCAGGAATTCTTCATTGATGGGAACAACCCGAGCGTGGACATCATTCGCAATGTGTACCAGACGCTGCTGAATGCGGCGGACTCCAATCATGAGGTGCAGGCTTCGATTGATGACATCACGGAGCGTTCCGGCGCGAAGAACAGCATGGCGATTGGCTCGGCTCTCAGTTTCTTGAACCGGAACGACTACATCGAGCGTTTTGACATTCCCGGCAAACGCATCCGTGGCACGCGGCTGCTGCAGCCGAACGTGCTGACGCGAGATTTGAAGTTCGACACGGACGCACTCAAGGAGAAAGACCGCCGTGACCGTTCGAAGCTCAAGGCGATGGTTGAGCTCTGCTACGATGACAAGGCCTGCCGGCAGGAGCAGATTTTGCGCTACTTTGGTGAGAGCGAAAGTACGCCCTGCGGCACCTGCGATGTGTGCCGGGCTGAAGGCGTGCAGCCACCGCGTGAAGGGGGAGCGGACGAAGTTACGATGCTGCGGCAGGCGCTGAGCGGCATCGCCCGAATGTCCGTGAAGCTGCCGGATGGCACCTGGGAAGGGCGCTTCGGCAAAGGGCGCATCATCCAGATGCTGGTGGGCAGCAAGTCCAAGGAGATTGTGGACGCGGGGCATGACCAGCTCACGACCTATGGACTGCTGAAGGATGTGGGCTGATGAAGCCGAAGGGCAAGACGGCAATGAATGAGGAACTGGCCGCGCGCGAGCTTGGGTTTGACGATGCGCTGTTTGAGAAGCTCAAGCGACACCGCAGCACCCTGGCGGAGTCTGAAGGCGTGCCGCCCTATATCATTTTCAGCAATCAGACGCTGGAGTTTATGACGCGACTGAAACCCAAGACGATTGAGGCGGGGCTCAAGATTCGTGGGGTGGGTGAGAAGAAGGCGAAGGAGTATCTGCCGGACTTCATTCAGATCATCAAGAAGCACGGGTAGGACCGGATTAATATCGCATGACCGGCCGCTTCAGGATGCGTGCTTTTTGAATGATGTCGGCTGGGTGTTCCGGGGTGCCGCGATCCATGAAGTTTTCGATGCTGCGAGAGGCATCGAGGATGGAGCGGACCTGGCTGCCGACGGTGGGGGCGGGATTGAGGTAGTCGTCGATACCGGTCACCGCTTTGTAAACGACGGACATTTCGACCACGAAGATGTCGTCCAGGCGGTAGAATTCGCTGCCGGTGAGAAGTCCGGAACCTGTCTGGCCGGTGGGGGATGCGGGTGAGGCTGGGCGCAGGGTTTTGTAGAGACGTGCGCGGCTGACGGGGAATTCGAGACTGTGCAAGCGGCGCTCATAAACCTGACGGCGGCTGTGTTCATCACGTGGCAGTGTGCTGCAACCGGTAGTGGTGATGATGAGCAGGAGGAGCAGGAAAGCGTGACTGAGGTTCATGCGGTGAACGTGACTCCGCCACGCAGCGAATCAACTGCGGTCTTCATTTGGTCTTTGCCGCAGTGTTGAAAGGCGTGGCTTCGCTGATGCCGGACAAGGCCGTGAGGGATTGGTGGAGTGCGGTGCCGGTGGGAAGTTTGGCGAGAGCTGCGGTCAATGCCGTCTGCGCAGCTCCACCTTCAGGATGCTGAAGTGTGGTGGTGGCAAGCGCGAGGACATCACTGACAGCGGGATGGGGTGAAGACTCGATAAGGAGCTGCTGAGCACGATGGGCGGAGGGAATGTCATCGAGCTGGATGGCTAGAGTGGCGATGAGGCGTAGCGTGGCTGCATCGAGCTGCGCGCTGGGAATGGACTGTAGTGTGTGGAGGGCCTTGGAAGGCTGCGCCGCAGAGACTTGCAACTTGGCGAGGTGCTGCAAAGCGGGGGCATCGTCGGGGAAGCGTTTGAGGAAGCCTTCCCACAGCATCGGAGCGGAGGATTCGCCACGCAGCATGATGTCGAGCTGTGTGAGCAAACGCCAGCCTGCGCGGTCATCGGGCGATGACTGGAGGTGGGTGGCGAGCATTGTGCGAGCAGCCGCAGGTGCATCGCCGTCTGTCAGCGCTTGTGCCAGTTGCACCGAAGAGAAGCGGCCATGCAGGCTGGCGAGCACTTCGGTCAGTTCTTTGCCACGCCCGATCTGGGTGGCCAGTGCGTGCAAGCGTGCCAGCACATGGGTTTCACCGATGGCGGCGAGGCGGAAGTACAGCTCACAGGCGATGCTGGTCTGGTGATTGAGATCGGCGATGCTGGCGCCTTCGTTCAGCCAGCGGCGATACTCAGGGTCGATGGCTGTTGCCGAAGCGAGCTCTTTTAGCGAGCGCTGGTGGTCTGGGCAGGTGCGCAGCTGGCGCTCGATCCAGGGCAGGAGTTCGGCGGATTCTCCTGCGGCACGAGTGGCATGCAGCGCCCGCTGCATGAGGCGCGGCGGGATGGAGTCTGCGGGCTTCAAGGCACGCAGAGAATCGAGCGCGACACGGGAGGCTTCGGCATAGCGGGTGCCTTCGAGCAGGAGGGTGATCTGCAGATCGAGGGCAGCTTCGCGCTCGGCCTCATTGAGGCGCGGAGGCGTGGCTCCGAGCCACTCATTCACGACACGCAAGGCAGCCGCCGGGCGCCGTGCGATGCGGGCAGCTTCGGTGAGGTTTAGCACATTCTGCCAGGTGGCGGCGGGAGAATCGCAAACACGTTCATGGATTTCGACGGCGAGGGTGCGTTCGTGGGTCGCCATGGCTTGAGACGCGAGCAGTTCGAGGGCTTCGATTTTATTGGGTTCTTCGATGCGGTCGCCCGAGGCGGAGACGAGGAGCCTGCTTTCGTCGATGAGCGGTGCGTTGGAGCGCGTGAGTTCGACAAAAAGCAGCGCGGTGTTCAGCGGGCAGGGAGTATGGAGCGGCCCTTGCTGCACCGTAAGCTGACGCAGGCGCTGCTCAGGCGCCGCCTTCAGCCAGGAGTGCAGCGCTTCCAATTCACGATCAGGCAGCATGGCGAGCTGAAACACAGCAGGCTGCTGCAGATGTTTGGGGGCATGTGCGAGGCAGGAAGCGATGGCGGTGCGTGTGGTGACCAGCTGCGGGTTTTCCTTGGGGGTGGCTGGATCGTTCGCAAGCAGACGCCAGCCCCAGGCGACGGCGAGCATGGTGTAGGAAAAAATGAGGAGGGAAGCCTGGCGGGAGCTGCGTGACATGAGGGCTCGGAAAAGAGGTGGGGATCAGCGCATAGCCGCGTGCGTGGCGGGCGGCAGGGACTGGAGGGAGACGGTGGAACTGCAGGCGACTTCGAGATGAACGATGCCCTGCGCGTCTGCGTTCGCGGTGTAAGGGCGGCCGTTTTCGAGATAGGCGCACTGGCCGCGGGGCTCGAAACCACCGAGCACGATTTCCACGGGACGGAGATCGCGCACCTGGAAGGTGGCGCGGCCTGTGGTCAGCTCAAAGAATGAGACCGCCGTGCTGCATTCCACGAGATGGATGTGCTGCGCCGGTTTGTTGCTGGTGAGCACGAGTTCGGTGCGCGCACAGCCCATGGTGTGGATGTAGAGCTGACCCTGATCCACATTGTAGCCCGAAACTCCCTGGCAGCGTGCCATGTCGGGCAGGCCGGCGGTCGCGGGCAGGCGCAGAGTCCGGCAGTCACCGGCATTCAGGATGATCCAATGATCTGCAGCGGCACGCAGGATGCGGGTGTGCCGGGCATCGCGCACGCTGGCGGCATACCCTGCGGTGGTCATGGCATGCAGCGGTTGTTCGGAGCATGCAGCGAAAGTTTTTTCGAGCGAAGCAACGCCTGCTGCTGTGCGCACATCCGCGAAGCTGAAGCGAAGAGCGAGGGGCTCCATGCGGAGGGGCGTGCGGGAGCCTGAGGGGCTGGAGATGGAATCAAAGCTGGAGGTCGCCGGAAGGCTCTCAACGCTCATGGCGCGGCAGTAGCTCAAAGCCTCGGATGAAGGGGCGGCATTGGCAGGCCAGAGCATCAGGCTGACCTCCTTGCCCAACGGCAGCAGGCGGCGATGGATGTAGCTCATGGAGCCAGCGATCTCGCGCTCCATGTCGTGCCGGGTGGTTTTGGCGCGGTCATTGAGCTTGCCGGAGATGTCGATGCCAGCGGTCCATTGGGATGGACGGGAAAAGGAGTTCGAAGCGGCCTGAACCTGCAGCATTTCAAAAATGCTGCGGGCCACGTGTTCGAGCCGTGCGGCTTCGCCTGACTTCTGGCCGGGCAGCCAGGCGCGCATCTCGGCCTCACAAACGGAAACCGTGACGGGCAGAAGATTGCGGCCCAGAATGCGGTCACGCATGATCTCGGAGCACAGAGGGAAACCGGGGAGGGTGGAAGGGGTGGAGAAACCGGTGCTGTCGATGTGGCTGTAAAACACCCGGCGGCCAGTGCGTGTGGTGGTGTCCGGCACCGGGAGGCTGCGGTCGGCACCGAGCCATTGAGCGAGGAAGGCAGGAAGATCGAGCTGTGAAGTGGCGGCCTGAGCAGCCGGATCAATCCATGCACCGCCCCAGCTGGTGAGGAAGGCCTGATCAAAGCGATGCCCGGTGCCCATGGCATCCTGGCCATAGATGCCCAGCACGATGTGGGAGTCTGCGGGGGCTGTGAGATCGAGAAAGCCGAGCGAGCGCGAGGTGATCTTCGTGTTCACGCGCAGCAGGGAGGAATCCATGGCGACGACGTTCGTTTTGACGAGGCGTGCTGCAGGCTGGGCGCTGCCACCGAGGCCAAGATGCTGCAGGGCGAGATGGCGCGCGGCGGCGTCCGTCCATGGCATACCGGTGAGAAGCAGGGGAATTTTCCGGGCACGCAGCGAGGGCAGCCATGCGGCCAGGGTCGTCTGCTGTTCAGCGCTAAGGACCAGGGTGGAGTCGAGGATAACGGCGGCGAAATCGTGCTCTGCCGACAGGAAGCTGGTGCCACTGGCAGCGCGGAAATCGAGTTCGCAGCCCAGCCATTCCAGGGACTGACGCAGGAGGCGTGAGGTGACGGTGGCTGCTTCATCGGAGGATTTTTCGCCGACGTGCTTTTCATCCCAGCCGTGAAGCACCAGAACGCGGCGGGAGACTTCTTCCAGGGGGCCAAGATTGACTCCGGTCAGCGCCGGAGTGGTGACGAAGGGAACAGCGCCGAGGCTGGTGAGACGCTGCGCGGCCTCGCGGCAGGCGGTGCGGTCATCGGCCGAGGCATACTCCACGGCGAAAACGTGCATGCCCTGCATCTGAACGGTGCGAATGAGGCGTGTGAGACGCTGTGTTTCCACGATGGGCGTCCAGTCCGCGACGCCGTTTCTGCCTTCGCGGGTGTAAACGCCGAGGGCGAGAAAGCCATTGGCGACGTGAACGGCTTCCACGCCAAGCCCCAGGCTGAGATCCAGCAGGAGATGCTTGTCCGGATATCGCTGGCGAAGGGTGGCGGCGAGCGAAAGAACGGCGGTGCGAGCTGCTGGAGTGGTTGATTCAGCGCCAAAGCTGAGGACGAAGCCGTCGAACCCTTTCTTGGCAGCCGGGTCTGCGAGGGCTTCGACGACCCAGGGGACCCATTGGGGATCGGTGGGATCGATGATGCGGGCTTGCTGATCTGAGGCGGAAGGTTTCGAGGACAACTGGCGGGCTGCGCCCTGCATGGCGGCACGCGTTCCGGTGCGGAAATGAGCGACATCGAGCAGCGCGAAGTAGTTGTTTCCCAGTGCATGACCGGGCTCCATGTCGAGCTGCGCCTGCGGATTCAAAATGGCGAGATCGAAGGCAGCGAGAGAGCGTGAATCAGGGCGCAGCGATTGATCGACGAACAGGCTGCGGTAGGAGGGCAGATCCGACGCCAATCCAGAGATTCCCATCAGCCCCAAGAGGCCCACGACGCGGAGTTTCGACAGCAGGCCGGATGAAGAGCGCGTGGACCGGGAAGTGAGTGATGCGGGGTGCATGACAGGGTGCGTTGGGCTTTCAAAACTGCGAACGCTGTCACGGTAGAGTTTCAATAACTGTAAGCAATGCTCTAAACATTGGTTTACAAACAACTTACCTCGCTGACAGAACGCAGAAATCTGTCGCCAAACTCATGGTCATGGGAATCATGACGGGCATCATGAATAGATCTCCTATTCGCACGTTTGCCGAAGGCATTTTGATCGATCAGCCGTGGGGAAAACTCACCTGGCTGGCCTCGCGGGAGATGGGGAATTCAACCACGATGACGATGGGGCATGTGATCATCCCGGCGGGGCAGACGAACCCGCGTCACAGGCACCCCAACTGCGATGAAATTTTATACCTGCTCAAGGGCCGATTGGAGCACAGTCTTGGGGAGCAAAAATTCGTGATCAATCCTGGTGACACGATCTCCATTCCTGCGGGTCAGTGGCACAATGCGCGTGCGCTGGATGGCACGGATGCGGAGATGGTGATCTGCTTTTCTTCGGCGGATCGGGAGACGGAGTTTGAGGGGTAAAAGTGACCAAGCAAAAGCTGGCCTTCTAAGAGGGCGTCAGGCCTTTGATGATCGGTGTGAAATCACTCCAGTTTTCGATACGGAACCCACGGATATCGCGAACGACCTTGGCAAACCACGGCAATGCTTTCAGTGCCAGCAGCGCAGCAAACAGATTCGCCATGTCGTCTTTTTCAGTGACATACACGCTGCCTTGAACGCGGTCGAAACCGAATTTTTTTAGCGTGATGCCAATGTCAGTATAGGCAGCGGGCACACCGCGAGGATGGTGCACCACAGCGTCTGCTACAACGAGATCAAAGGCGATGGCAAACATGCGCTATCGTGCTGCTGGATCTTGGATGGCCTGTTCGATGGGATAATCGAGTTCCTCACCTGTCTGCACGACCACGACATGGACTTTCTGACCGTTGACCTTGCTGGTGATTTGGTACACCGGACCGAATTCACCGAAGCTGCGGTAGCTTCCCACCAGATCGGCGGGAGCAGGCGATGGGGACAGGGTTTCCATAACACTAAATTAGCTTCTTTCCGTGAGGGTATCAATCTTCGATTTGGATAACCGCCTCACCCCTTGGTCACCACTTCGTCGAGGTTGAGCACGAGGTTTGCCACCATGGTCCAGGCGGCGAGTTCGGCGGGGTTGAGTTTTTCGTCGGGCTTGGATTCGCCGTAGGTGATGGCTTTTTTGGCTTCCTCGGGCTTGGCGGTGTAGGCGGCGAGCTGCTTCGTGAAGTCCTGGCGGATGATCTCGGCCTCCTGGGCGCTGGGGTAGCGGCCAGTGGCGCTGCGGAAGAGGGCGGTGATGCGCGCGTCGGTGCTGGCGTTGGTTTGCATCACGTGTTGGGCGAAGTTGCGTGAGGCTTCGAAGAACTGGATGTCGTTCATGAGCGTGAGGGCCTGCAAAGGGGTGTTGCTGCGTTCGCGGCGGAGGCAGTAGCTCTCACGGTTTGGCGCGTCGAACGAGGTCATGTTCGGCGGCGGGGCGGTGCGTTTCCAGAAGGTGTAAAGGCTGCGGCGGTAGAGGGATTCGCCGTGGTCCTGGATGTAGTTGCGGGTATTGCTGCCGCCAAAGCCGACGGGCTCCCAGATGTTCTCGGGCTGGTAGGGTTTCACGCCTTTGCCACCGATCTTGGGACTGAGCAGACCGGAAACGAACAGAGCCTGATCACGCACGGCTTCCGCATCGAGGCGGAAGCGCGGACCACGGGCCAGAAGACGGTTTTCCGGGTCTTTTTGCATCGCGAGGTCGGAGCATTGCGCGCTCTGCTGGTAGGTGTGGGAGGTGACGATCATGCGCACAAAGGACTTCATGTCCCAGCCACTTTCGCGGAAGGTCACGGCCAGCCAGTCCAGCAGTTCAGGGTGGCTCGGGGGCTCGCCCTGCGATCCGAAATCGTTGCTGGTTTTCACCAAGCCAGTACCGAAGAACTGCTGCCAGAGGCGGTTCACCTGCACACGGGCGGTGAGCGGGTGCTGCGGGCTGACGAGCCATTTGGCGAGATCGAGGCGCGTGTAGTCTGGCTGTGCGGGGAGAGGAGGAAAGACAGCCGGGGTACCACGGGTGACCTTGTCCTTCGGTTTGTCATACTGTCCGCGATCCATCACGAAGCTGTCACGTTTTTCGGGCAGGTCGGCCATGATGAAGGTGGCGGGAATGACATCATCCAAGGTCTTCTTTTGGGACTCCAGAGCGAGCTTCTCACCACGGGCCCCTTCCACCAGGCTGCGTGCGCCCTGATACTCGTTTTCAAACCACCACTCCTTGAGCCGTGTGGCGTCTTTTTCGGGCCATTCGGCGGGCTTTTTGCCACGCACGAGGGTCTGCAGATCGTTTGGGAGTTCAGCGACACGCTTGCCCTGGTTTTTTTCAATCCACTTGCTCCATGACCACTGCGGATCTTTCGCTGGATCCACACGGGAGGTCATGACCAGACGGTCCCAGTAAACGGTGCCGCCGAACTGCGTGAAGGCATAGCCGCTGACCTTGATGCCGGGCTTTAATCCCAGTTTCTCGGCGGGCACTTCGAGCTTCACCCATTCGCCTGCTTTGGGCAGTTCGCCCATTTGCACTTTTTCCGGAGTGCGCACCTGGCCGAAGGGGATCGCGCCTTCCTGACCCCAGACAGCGCGGTGGTTCCAGCCTGCAGTGTGGAACTGTAGCATGATCGCCTTCGGAGGATTGGCAGGGTCGATGTAGCACTGCACGCTGAGCTTGCCGTTCGGTGGGATTTCATACTTGGCGCCATTGGCGAAGAAGTCCTGCGCCACACCTGTGGCGGTGCGCTTGAGTGCTGCATTGCCGCTGAAGACTGGACCTTTGTCCTTGGTGATGATTTGCGTAGGTTCTCCTGAGAAGTCCGCCTTCACGGGAAATGCATCTTCAAACCACACGAGTTCACTGTTCTGCACTGGCGGTGGCGGGGTTTGTGTGGCGGGGTCGGTGTAGTTCAGTGATTGAATCGTCGCGCGGATTTTCGTTTGTGCGGCGACCATTTTTTGATCCAACTCAGCAAGCTGCTTTTTCTGCTCGGCGGTGCTCAGCCGGAGGATGGGCGGGGTGAGGAGGATGTTGCCATCCATCGCGGGATCGGCGGTGCTGTTGAAGAAGGCGTAAAGCGAGTAGAACTCCTTCTGGGAGATGGGGTCGAACTTGTGATCGTGGCACACGGCGCAGCCTGCGGTGAGACCCATCCACACTGCCACGGTCGAGTCCGCGCGATCCACGGCGTAGCGGAAAATGAACTCTTCATTGATGCTGCCGCCTTCACTGGTGGTGACGTTGCAGCGGTTGAAGCCGGAGGCGATTTGCTGATCCACGGTGGCATTTGGCAGCAGATCACCGGCAAGCTGCCAGATGGTGAACTGATCGTAGGGCAGGTTGGCATTGAAGGCGCGCACCACCCAGTCGCGGTAGGGCCACATGCTGCGTTCGTTGTCGAGGTGCAGGCCGTGGGTGTCTGCATAGCGCGCCGCATCCAGCCAGAAGCGGCCCATGTGCTCGCCGTAGCGTTCGGATTTCAGCAGGCGGGCGACGACTTTTTCATAGGCATCCGGCGCTGCGTCAGCGATGAAGGCATCGACTTCAGCCGGCGTCGGCGGCAGGCCGGTCAGATCAAGCGTGACGCGGCGGATGAGGGTTTCTTTGGAAGCCGTTGGCGACAGGGACAGGCCTTCTTTGGCCAAGCGGTCTTGAATGAAGGCATCGATGCCGTTTTGAACTTGTCCTTTCACCGCAGGCGGCGCCGCTTTGACAGGCGCTTCGAAGGCCCAGTGCTTTTTGAACTCCGCGCCTTCCTTGATCCAGCGCTGCAGGATCTCCACCTGGGCGGGGGTGATGTGCTTGTTCGACTCAGGGGGTGGCATCACCTCATCCTCGTCTTTGGTCAGGATGCGCTGGATGACGGAGCTTGCCTCGGGGCTGCCGGGCTTGATGGGGAAGACGCCTTCGATGGCCTTGTAGGCGACTTCCGGGACATCGAGCCGCAGATCGGCCTTCCGTTTCTTGGCGTCCAAGCCGTGGCAGGCGAAGCAGTTGTCACTGAGAATGGGCCGGATGTCGCGGTTGAAGTCGAGCTTCGTCGCCGCGGATGCGGTGGCGGTCAGAGCGGCAGAAACGATGAAGGCACGGAAAAGCATGGGGATGGTGTACGTCGCGGCCACCACGGTGCTTTCCAAGCATCACGCATCGAATGTGTAGCGCACCACATGGAAAAACACCGGTGCAGCGAAGCACAGGGAGTCCATGCGGTCCATGACGCCGCCGTGGCCGCCGATGGCGGTGCCCCAGTCCTTCACGCCGCGGTCACGTTTGATGGCGGACATGACAAGGCCTCCGACGAAGCCCATGAGGACGACGATTGCAGCCATGCCTGCCGCCTGGAGAGGTGTAAACGGGGTGGCCCACCAAAGTGCGGCACCGAGGCCCACAGTCGTCGCACCACCGCCGAGAAATCCTTCCCAGGTTTTACCGGGGCTGACGGTGGGCGCGATCTTGTGTTTGCCGCAGGTTTTGCCCCAGACGTACTGCATCACGTCGCTCATCTCCACGACGGTGACGAACCAGAACAGCAGCTTGGCATTCTGGCCCTCAAAGCCGGGGATTTTGAGAAGAAGGAGAATCGCGGGCGCATGGCTGATGCAGTAGACGCATATCATCAGGCCCCACTGGATTTTCGCAGTGCGCTCCAAAAAGCGATCGCAGTCACCGGCCATCGCTGTGCGCACTGGCACCAGAAGGAAGGCATAGACGGGGATCAAGATGGCAAACATGCCGTACCACTGAGTCGCCAAAAAGTAGTAGTGCAGCGGCGTGATGATGAAGAACACCCAGAACAGCGTGCGGTGATCCCCAGGTTTTGTCGGCGTAAGAGTGATGAATTCCCGCAGCGCCATGAAGGAGGTCAGACCAAACATGATCGTCGCACCCATGGGCCCCACGGCCAGCGCCCCGGCAAAGACGGCCACCATGCCCCACCATGCCTTGGTGCGTGCGTTCAGGTTTGCCACGGTGACCTTGGCGGCGTCGGTTGCCGCCCGTTTTGCCAGCACCCAGCCGATGACCGAAGCGAGGACGAGTACTCCCAGCGTACCGCCGAGAAGCCAGATGAGAGCCGGATCGGAAAGGAATTTCATACCAAGTGAGAGAGATGGACAGCTGTTTCGTTTGATTTGCAAATCGCTTTAGGCAAGGCACCTCCCAACCCCCATGAAATTGACCCATCCCACCTCCGTTCTAAGCGCAGCCATCATGCTGAGCCTGTGCATGTCCTCCCTGCTCGGCGCCGCCGATCTGGGGCTCAAGAATGGTGACTTCACCACGGGCAAGCAGTTCTGGCGCGGGGACGGCACGGTGGTCACGCTGCCGGACGGCAACAAGGTCCTGGAAATGAACTCCACCACCCGGCAGCAGAGCGAGGCGTATCAGGACCTCAAAACAGGCTCGCTGGTCGAGGTGGAGGTGAAATTCCGTGCTCGATTCATCGGAGAGAAAGGGCAGATGCGGGCGAGACTGGTGCGGAAAAGCGGTGGCAGCACCTTGTTCGCGTTTGACCTGCCGTCTGATGGCACGTGGCGCGACATCAGCTTCAAACATCAGCGCGACAGCGTGGAAGACGGGCAGACCCTTCTGATCGAAACACTGCCCTACAAAGGGAAGCTGCAGATCGACGACGTCTGGGCAGGAGAACCTGGCACCCACACCTCGGTGCGACCCATTGCCGCCACTCCGACACCTGTGAAACCGACCATGCCGACACCAGCGCCCATGCCGGCAGTGCCTACACCAGCTCCCGTGCCTGCAGTTGCGCCAGCGCCAAAACCGGCTGCCCCCGCAGAGGCTGCTGTGAGCAAGGAGATGAACCCGGATGTGCCGTTGACAGCATTGCAGAGCGCCATTTCCACGAAGGTGGCAGAAACCGCCGGCTTACCCGGTTCATTTCAAGAGCAGCATGCACGGATCGTGAAGGAACTGACCGGCTACGACTGGATGTGGGCGCCCACCCGGAACTATTCTTCACTGATACGCTTCAAGGATAACGGTGAGGTGATTCACAGCGGGCACAATGATGTGAATGGAGACTGGCAGGTCGCGCAGGACGGCACGGTCGTGTACCGACGTGGAGATGACCGCTCCTTGGTCTGGCTGCTGCGTGTGGCAGCCCCCGGACGGTTTGAGGGGATTGGCGCTGGAGGTGCAGCTGCCGGCAGGTCTGTCATACTGTCGCGTGCCGTTGATGCCGCTCCCATCATCGCGAAGTTTGCAGGCACGCAATGGACGTGGGGTTCAGGAGGCATTTTTAAACTGGAACCCAATGGGGTGGCCACGCATTCGGCCTGGAATAAGGAGGGGACCTGGGTGGCGATGAATGACACCACGATTTTTGTGAAGCGTCCCGCCAACGATCCGCCCATGATTGTGGAATTCGATGATGCGCTTTCACAGGGCAAGGTGACCTCGCACATTCCCACCAGCACGACGATTACGCGGAAGCAATAGCTGCTGTTCAGGCGGATGGCGGCACGACATCTGGCATCTTGCTCGACTTTTTCCTGCACGGCATTCATGCTTGGGATCATGAAAAGCGGAATGATCTTTTTCGTGACACTGCTTGGCGCCTGTCTGGCGAAGGGGCAGACGTCGGCGGAGAGTGCGCACGATTTGATCACTGGATTGAGGGAGGCGCAGGCTGCCGTCCGCTTTGAGGATCGGCTGCGCACGCACGAACGTGCGCTCGATGCCATTTTGAAGGCAGATGACCCTAAGCTGGAGGCGGCTCTGGCTTTGTGGTGCCAGGACGAGGATAGAGATCGACGCAATGGCTTTGTGAGGATGGCGTGGACGCGGCTGGCACAGCTCGACACAGGCCGTGCCTTGCAATTGATCGATGGCGCACGTGGCGAGGCTTTCTTCGAGGCCTCACGCGAGGTCTGGGCAGAGATCGCCCGCAAGGAGCCTGAACGGGCTTACACCGCCGCCCAGAAACTTGCCCCCGCCAGCAAGGAACAGCATCAGAGCAAGTGGCTGGTGCAGCACATCATGCGCGCGGTCGGTGCCTCGTGGTTCCGGGCGACCGGTTTGGCAACGCTGAAACGCCTGCCCATGCTTTCCCATCCGGATCTTATGGCCACCGCAGTATTCCATGGCTGTGTAGCCGAGGCCCACACGGCGGAGGCCCACACGGCGGAGGACAAGCTCGCGTTGCTTGACCGCTATGCGGGAGACGAAAAGCCCATGATTGAGGAGAACCACATCAAGTCTCCGAATCTCTGTGATGAACTGGTGCGGGCTGCCGCTTTGGCGGATTTGCCTGCGACTCGCGCGTGGATTGAGCGGCGTTTCCCAGCGGGGACGAAGCGCTTGAGCGGCAGAGAACGCGACTGGCATCTGGTGCATGCGCGGAATGAGTTGTTCCGCGTTTGGTCCCGTGCGAATCCCGCTGCCGCAACAGACTGGCTGATGTCTCAGCAGCATGCGGATGAGGATTCTGACACGAGTTATGCCATGACCATTGCGGCTTTCGCGATTGCGGGGGCGGATCGCGAGGACATGGCGGCCGCGCTTGCATGGCTGGGAAAGCAAAAGCGCCCGCAGGATCGCACCGCCACGCTGGCGGATTTTCTGGATGATGACTTTGGCGAGGATGCTGTTTTGCGTCAGTCGCGCGATGTGCTGGCACGCTGGCTCGCGACCCGGCCCATGGCCGAGCGTGAGGCAGTCGTTCTACAGTGTGCGAAAGACTATGTGCGAGTGCAGGCGAAAGGAGATTTTCTCGCCGTCGTTTTTCCTGAACCGGCCAAATGTCGGGAGATGACCGAACAACTGGAGAAGATCACTGGCCCGGCGCCTGACCCTGAAATTGTCAGCGGGGACTCGTTCATGTTGCGCGTTTTCGATCTGCCCATTCGCGACAAAACCCTGGCTGTGAGCGAGGCCGAGGCCCGGCGCAGCCGCGAACTGTCCCGCCTGCATGAACTGGCGCGCACTGCCACCGATCCCGCACGCAGACGCGAGGGGCTGGAGGCGCTGAAGTGGATGAAGTCGGCCACGCCGGCAGAGCTGCGGTCCGTGTTGCTCCCCTACCTGAAAGACCACCGCATGGACTGGTTCGCGGAGGATCTGCTGAGTGCCTGGGTCTTGCAGGACTGGCGCTCCTGCGAGGCTTTTGCGATGGGCGCTCATCTTCCGGTGGCTCAACGAAATGACATGCTTGTTCACATCTTCTGCGAGGTTGCGGAGTTGCATCCTGACGCTGCGCTGCCGCGGCTGCGTGAGCTGATCCAAGCCAAGGTGCTTGTGCAGGCAGCATTGGACAGCCCCGACGACTTTGGACAGGTCGGCTGGTGGACCTATTATTATGGAGACATGATCACGCGCAGTCTTGCGCGCGGGCTGCTGCGCCAAGGAGACATGCAGGCGCTGGCCATAATCCAAACGCTGCCGCCAAGCTGGCAAAACACCCCTTTCGAAGTGCTCTACCAAGGCTTCACCACGCCCGCATGTGGCAAACAGCTGCTCGCGTACATGGAGTTTGCGGACCTGGCTGAAAAGCAACGACACAATGGTGTTTTCCGAGACTTCACCGTGGACCTGCCCCAGGTGATCGAGCGAATGGCTTCCATCTCGCAAGCGGAGGCGGTGCAATGGCTCGAGGAGCGGCCGGAAAGGTTCAGTGACTTTGAGAAAGGGGAGAGGGACAATCTCGTGTGGCGTATCCATGAGGCGTGGAGACGCAACGATCCCAAGGCCGCTGACGCGTGGATCGAGCGCGTGCGCCGCGAACATCCACGGAGAAAGGCAGAGACGCCGGCTTTAATGGCACCAAGCGACTCAAGACCACTGCTTCCAGCCGTGCCGCCCAGAAGTGTTGAACTCGTGAAATAGGAGGCTCGGCAGTGCGTTCACCGCGCTGCCATGGTACGATTTCTTCTTCTCTTCTGCCTGTTGTCTCTGATCGCCAGAGCCGAACCGATCACGCATGTCTATAAAAAGATGGGTGAGCGCGATTTGAAGCTTACCGTCGTCAATCCGCCGGATTGGAAGAGTTCCGATCAGCGGCCGGCGATGGTGTTTTTCCATGGGGGCGGCTGGGTGGGTGGCGGGCCGACTCAGTTTACGCAGCACAGCGAGTATCTGGCGACGCGTGGGATAGTGTGTGTGCAGGTGGAGTACCGGTTGATTAAAAAGGGCGACGCGGGTCCGCCGATTGATTGCGTGCATGATGCGAAGTCGGCGATGCGCTGGGTGCGTGGGCATGCGGCGGAGCTGGGGATTGATCCGAATCGCATCGGGGCCGGAGGTGGCAGCGCGGGCGGGCATCTGGCGGCGTTCGTGGGCATGGTGGAGGGGCTGGATGATCCGCAGGACGATGTGAAAATTTCGCCGAGGGCCAATGCGCTGGTGTTGTTCAATCCTGTTTTCGACAACGGCCCGGAGCAGGGCTGGGGCTACGCCCGAGTGGGTGAACGCTTCAAAGAGTTTTCTCCGGCGCACAACATCAGTGCCGATGATCCACCGGCGATCATCTTCCTCGGCACGCAGGACAAGCTGATTCCTGTGGCGGTCGTCGAGCGCTTCAAGGCAAACATGGAAAAGGCAGGGGTGCGCTGTGAGGCGATCTTTTATGAGGGGCAGGGGCACGGCTTCTTCAATCCCGGCAAGGGTGGCAAGATGCAGTTTTACTACGGGACACTGCTTGCCACCGATAAGTTCCTTGCCTCGCTGGGGTGGTTGAAAGGGGAGCCCACGCTGCCAAAGCCTGCGGGGACGTGAGTTTGAGCCGCAGTATCAGCCCCCTTGATCTGGACAGCGCTCAGTGGCATTGAGCAATGTTCTTTCGTTGCAGGACCACCATTGACAGCGGGGGGATTCCATCGCTAGACAGAAGAGACCAACCACCGCATGAACCTGCCGAACAAACTCACTCTCTCACGCCTGATCCTGACGGGCGTGTTTGTGGTGTGCTTTTACATCCCGTGGGCGAACACGATTTCGCTGGCACTGATCATCTTCGGCATTGCCTCGGCCACTGACTACTTTGACGGGAAGATCGCACGTGCGCGTGGCATCGTGACCAATTTTGGCAAGCTTTTTGACCCGCTGGCGGACAAGATCCTCATCGCAGCAGCCTTTATCCTGCTGACCTCCGACAAGAACTTTCCCGAAGCGACGCGGATGCCGGCGTGGATCACCATCGTGATCCTGGCGCGTGAGTTTTTTGTGACCGGAATCCGGCTGGTGGCAGCTGGGCAGGGTGCTGTGCTGTCGGCGGAAAAACTGGGGAAGCACAAGATGCTGTGGCAGATCCTGACGGTGATTTATTTCATGATGCGCCAGGCATCGCTCGAACCCATCTTTGGCATTACTCAGCCAGCCTTCACGGCGAGTCCGGATGTTGAACTAGTCGTGGCTTCGGCCCTCGTCTATTTCACGACACTGCTGACGCTGGTGTCTGGTTTCAGCTACTTTTGGAAGAATCGGCGTCTGTTTGACGATGCTTGATGCCTCTTTTGAATTCACAGCCATGAACGCAGAACAACAACTCACCACCCTCGGTCTCACACTGCCATCCGCACCGCCTCGCGGGGGTGTTTACAAACCGGTCGTGATCGTCGGAAACATCGCCTATGTCTCCGGTCACGGGCCGTATCTTGGCGATGGGAAGTATCTCACCGGCCGGGTCGGCGGGGATCTGGATCTTGAAGCGGGCAAGGCTGCGGCAAAGCAGACCGGACTCGCCTTGCTGGCCACTTTGAAAAGTGAACTGGGCAGCCTGGACCGCGTGAAGCGCGTGGTGAAGCTGCTCGGGATGGTGAACTGCACGTCAGACTTCGGTGATCATCCGAAGGTCATCAACGGTTGCAGTGAACTGTTTGGCCAGATCTGGGGCGAAGAATGTGGCATCGGCGCACGCAGCGCCGTGGGCATGGGTTCGCTGCCGGGGAACATTGCCGTCGAGATCGAAGGCATCTTTGAGCTGCAATAAAAAACCTGCGCTGTGGTCAGCGCAGGTTGCTCAGAGCGAACCGAAAAAACAGGGCTCAGAACCAGCGCGAGCCGAGGCCCAGTCCGCTGCCCCAGTTGAAGGGCTGGCCAAAGCCATAGCCACCACCCCATGGGCGGTTGGTGTAGCTGGTGCCGTACACCGGGCTGCGGTTGTAATACGGGCTGCTGTAGATGCCGTTCGAGTAGTATGGGTGCAGCTGATATGAAACCGGGTAGGCCGCTGGGCGGCTGTAGGTGCTCGTGTAGTAGGGACGGGCGGAATAGCAGCGTGTTCCGGCGTTTGCGCCGCGGATCACATAGTAATAGTGGTCACGATTGGAGCCAAGGGTGCTGGCCGCGAGATCGCCCAGCGGGCCACGTCCGGTGGTGGGGTAGGACGTAAAGGTGCCGCGATAGGGGCCTGAGCCATTGTAGGCGTAGGGATACTGGCAGGCAGTGAGGGTCAGTGAAAGACCGACGAGCAGAATCAGGAGAGATTGAAGGAGCGGCTTTTTCATGGCGAAGGAGTGCGAACCTGAATAGCGCACCAATTCCGCCCCGCTGGCAACGAGTAAACCTTCATCCGACAGGGAGTATAATTTCGCCCGGCTAGAGTGGCTCTGAATTTTATGGGCGAACCGCCTGAAAAACTTCAGTGACCTTAGAAGCCAATGATCTGGAAGGGCATGCTGTCTCTGATCTGCTTGTCGGGCGGGGAGCTCATGATCTTTTCAAATTGCTGCGCCCATTCACGAATGGCGAATTTGGCCTGACCGGTCGGAAACAGCTCCTGGGGAAAGAAGAAGAACAAGGTCTTGGCCTCTTCTTTGTCGGCAAACTCGAAGACGGACTTGCCGGTTTTGGGCTCGGTGAGGACACCTTGAATGGCGATGGTGCCACGTGAAGGTTTTCCTAGCAAGCTGCCACCGACCATGGGCAGCGTCACCAGATCCACGGCTTCCCGCACCAGCAGTCCTGAGTAGGTGTTGGGTTCCCATTCGATAATGGAGAGTTTCAGGGTCATGGCATCCTTGGAGGGAGCATCCACGACGGTGAAGCGCGACTTTTTGTTCGCCTTGAAGGCACTGACAAATTTATCGTGAGTGTAGGTCAGCAGGCCCTTCACCTTGTTTTCACGGCGTTTTTTGCTGAATTCCACCTGGGTGAACTTTTGCAGCATGGGCCGCAATTCATCGGAGACCACCGGGGCGATGTAGATCGACTTCACCTTTTCCGCAGCATCCAGAACTCTCTTGTCGGTGGTCCACCAGTTGCCGATGAAAGGCGAACGTTTACGGTTTTCCTTTAGCTCGCTTCCGTGTGGGAGCATTTTAGTGGGCTTGACGTCGACGGCGGCCACCACACTTTTGGCGGTACGGCAGGAGATCATCATCCAAGGGATGAGCAGGAAGAGGGAAGCACGGATCAGCATCATGGCGCGTTGTGGGGATACGTTTGAGAAAGGCGGATGGCAAATATTTCACATATTGGCCCCAACACAAACTTCCCCGCAACATTTGCGCCAGCCATGGGGGGGTGTTAGCTTTCCGACCCAGTCATGCAGTGCTCCGGCAATTCCGCCGCGCTCCGCCTGATCTCTTCCTTCCAACTTTATGGCATGGCTTTCCTCTCTCGGCTCCTTCGGTGAAATTCTCCGATTCATCATCCTCATTCTGGAGGTGATCCTCGTGTTCAACCTCATGATCGTGGTTCACGAGTGGGGCCATTTCCTGGCGGCACGCTGGCGTGGGCTGAAGGTGGAAAAGTTCTACATCTGGTTCGGCAAGCCGCTCTGGAAAAAGACGATCAATGGCGTGGAGTACGGGCTTGGCAGCATTCCTGCCGGCGGTTTTGTGGCGCTGCCGCAGATGGCCCCGATGGGCGGGCTTGAAGGTGAGGTGAACCAGGAAGGGCTGCCGGCGATCACACCGCTGGACAAGGCCATCGTGGCTTTTGCCGGTCCGTTGTTCAGTTTCATGCTGGCCTGCTTGTTTGCCGTGGCCGTCTGGGTAGTGGGCAAGCCGGAGAGCGAGTCCCACACCACTTCCATCGTCGGCTATGTGGCCAAAGACAGTCCTGCTCAAAAAGCGGGCATTCTTCCCGGGGACAAGATCCTTCAGGTGGATGGTCAGCCGGTGAAGCGCTTTGAAGGACTGGTGGACAGTGTGCGATGGGGCGTGGTAGCCAGCGAAGGTGACACAATTGCCTTCGAGGTGGAGCGTCCTGGACAGGGAGTACTGAAGTTCAATGTGGATCCCAAGGCCTGGCCAAGCAGCGAAAAAAAGGCGGAGCCGGTTTCCATGTGGCGCTCGATCTTCAAGCGGCCCGAGCTGCGTTCCATCGGCCTGGAAGGACAAATGACACCCATGGTTGGAAGTGTTGCTGAAAACAGTCCGGCGGCTGAAGCGGGCATCAAAGCGGATGATCTGGTGCTGCGTGCTGATGGCAAACAACTGCGCAGCATGGGAGATCTTGGCGATTACATCAAAGCCACAGCAGGCAAGACCATCGTGCTGGACATCGAACGCGCGGGCAAAGTCATCCAAATCCCCATCCTGCCGCGCATCCCGGACAAGAACAATCTCAAGGAGGTCACGGATGATCATCAGGAATACCCCATGATCGGCGTGGCCTGGGATGTGGAAGGCAAGCGTACTCCCAGCGTCATCACACCATGGGAGCAGATCAGCGATGCCGTGCGGCACATGGGCAATCTGGTTTCCAAACTGGTTTCACCGAAGTCCGATCTCAGCCCTGCGCACATGAGCGGCCCTGTGGGAGTCGGCCGTCTGTATTACAAATTGTTCCAGCACCCGGATGGCTGGCGCCTGGTTCTTTGGTTCAGTGTCGTGTTCAACATCAATCTGGCCATCCTCAACATGATGCCCTTCCCTGTGCTGGATGGCGGGCATATCACCATGGCCGCTGCTGAGGCGATCCGCCGCAAGCCGGCGCAGGGCAGGATTCTCGAATACGTGCAAACCGCGTGTGCGCTGATGCTCTTCGGCTTCATCATTTTTGTCACCCTCAAGGACACGGGGGATTTCTTTGGCGGCGGAGCCAAGGAGGGCAAGGTTTTGAAAATCGAGTGGCTCTCCAAAGAGAAGCGTGGTGCCGCAGGAGCGTAATTTTCGCCGCTTATGCGCGTCCTCATCCTCGTTGAGAACCTTCCCGTTCCCTTCGATCGGCGCGTGTGGCAGGAGGCCTGTGCCCTGCGTGATGCGGGGCACGAGGTGACGGTCATCTGCCCGCAGATGCGTGGCTACACGCAGCCGGAGGAAGTGCTCGAAGGCATTCAAATCTACCGCCACTGGATCAGCGGCGAGGCCGGATCGCTGGGCGGTTTCATCGCTGAGTATGCCTCAGCGCTCTGGGGTGAATTGACCTGCGCGGTCAAAACTTGGCGGCGGGGCGGGTTCGACGTCATCCACCTGTGCAATCCGCCTGATCTGCTGTTTCTCGTGGCGCTGCCGTTCAAACTCTTCGGCGGCGTGAAAGTCATCTTCGATGTGCATGATCTGTGGCCGGAAATGTTTGAGGCTAAGTTCGGCAGGCGTGGGCTGATGTACTGGGCGGTGCGCATCGCGGAGCGTTGCACGCTTGCGCTGGCGGATGTGGTGATCGCCACGAATCAGAGCGTGCTGAGTGCGGTGAAACAGCGTGGGAAGCTGCATGAGGATCGCGCCTTTGTGGTGCGTACAGCGCCGAGCCGCATGCACACCGCTGCGCAGCGGGATGAAGCATTGCGTGCCGGGAAAAAGCACCTGGTGGGCTACATCGGAGTCATGGGCAATGCGGATGGGGTGGACTACCTCATTCGTGCCGCTGATCACATCATCAAAACCCGCCAGCGCAGCGATGTGCAGTTTCTGCTGATGGGCTCCGGGCCGGAGCATGCGGATCTGGTCGCATTGCGCGACCAGCTTGGCCTGAGCGAGTACCTCAGCATGCCGGGACGAGTCAGCGACGAATTTCTGTGCCGTGCTTTGCGGACCATGGACCTCGGAGTCGCCTGTGACCCGATCAATGCGTACAACGACCACTGTACCATGAACAAGGTGCTGGAATACATGGCCTTCGCCAAACCGATGGTCATGTTTGGCACCGTGGAAGGCCGCTTCTCAGCGGGAGAGAGTGCGGTGTACGTCATGGAGAACTCGGCTGAAAAGCTGGGAGATGCCATTCTCGCTCTCCTCGACGACGAATCCCGGCGTCAAACGTTGGGAGCCGCCGGTCACGCACGACTGACCCAGGAGCTGAATTGGGAACGCAGCGTGGGACAGTTGCTGGCAGCATACCAGGCGGCGTGAGGGGATTTCTAGTGATTATTTTGCCCTGTGGCGTCTAGGGTCTTGCTAAACCGCCTCCTTGTTCTTAAATCATCAGCATGCACCAGGCGAATGACCATGGGGGGGATGCCGTTCATTTCGAGCCCTTTACTCCGCCATCGACGGAGGAGCTGGATGCATTGATTCCGAGCTACAAGTTTCTTCAGTTCATCGAGCGGGGCGGCATGGGCGCGGTTTACAAGGCGGTTCAGAAGAGCCTGAACCGCACGGTGGCGGTGAAACTGCTGCCTCAGGTGCATCGGAACAAGGAGAGCTTTGCCGAACGCTTCAAACGCGAGGCCCATGCCCTCGCGCAATTGAATCATCCGCACATCATCGGGGTGCATGACTTCGGCGAAACACCTGACGGACAGATGTACTACGTCATGGAGTTCGTTTCCGGCATGGATTTGCAGCATCTGCTCAAGCGTGCTCCGCCCGAGCCCAGACAGATACTCACCATCATCACCCAGGTTTGTGAGGCGCTGCAGTTTGCCCACGAACACGGCATTGTGCATCGTGACATCAAGCCGGCGAACATTCTCGTCGATGAGCGTGGCAATGTGAAGGTCGCTGATTTTGGCCTGGCCAAGGTCATGGGCCAGCAGGCTGTGGATTATACCGCCACTGGGATGACGATTGGCACGCCCGACTACATCGCGCCCGAGGCACTTGATCAGAGCAAGAGCATCGGCGACATGACGCAGGTGCTGGAAAAGCTCTTCAAGAACAGCGACAACTGGAAAAACTTCCGGCGGCCATCCCGAAGTGAGCTGGTGAAATCAATGGGAGAGCCGGTCAGAATTCCCACCGGTGCAGACACGATCCAGATGCAACCCAGGGTGGCTCCAAGCCGCAGGCGGGCATGGATGGCAGGCGTGCTGGTGCTGCTGGCCGGAATGGCGGTGGCGTGGCAGGGAGGCTGGCTGCCAGCCGGGCAGAGCGGTAATGCACCTTCTCCTCAAGCCGAAACGCCTGCCGAGGCAGCCATTCTGCCGGCTGCACCCGAACAGGTGAAGTTGGCGGAGTGGGTACTGGCGCATGGGGGAGGGGTTAATGTGAAAACTGCCGCCAGTTCTGAAGAGCGAATGGGAGGAGATTTCGACATCAAGGACATGGCCGATCTGCCTCAGGGGCCGTTCATGATCTGGCGGGTGTCGTTGAGCAAGGTTCCCCTCAAGAAGGAGGAGTATTTGAAAGAGCTGACCCAGCTTGCCCATGAAGCAGGAACGGTGTCCAACCTTTGCCTGCGCGGCATGAAGGTGCCGGTGCCGGCGCTGGCTTATCTCGCGTCCATTCCGAAGCTTGCAAAGCTCGATCTTTCCTGGACCTCCCTGGTGACGGACGAAGCGATTGAGCATCTGGCCGCGTGCAAATCTCTCCGGGCCCTGCGTGTCAGCAGAGACCGCATGCCGATAGAAAACACGGTGGCGGAAAAATTGGCGCTTCAGCTGCCGGAATGCAAAATTTTGGATTACGAATAAAATACATATTCAAACAGGCATGAGCACACATTCCCACAACCGCCGTGAAGACGACCATGCAAAGACTCCAGGGCAGCAAGCCAGGTGCGCTTCGGTGAGCCTGCAGAAAAAAAGCACGGTGAAGCTGAAATCCAAGCCGATGTCCAAGCGGGCGACCGTCACAGGAATGCCGAGCTGCATGGCTGTGATGGCAAGTGGTGTGAACGCTGAAGCAGCCCAGCCCGGCGTGAAGGGGCCGGTGGTTCATGCGGGAAGCAGAATGAGGCTGACCCGTTCATCCAAACCGCTCTTGCTGTGGATCGGTGATGCTTTGGTTCCCACCGGCTTCGCCACGGTTACTCATGCGGTTTTGAATCATCTGCGTCATGACTGGGAGGTCATCGTGTCAGGGGTCAATTACGATGGCTCACCCCATGAGCTGCCATATGAAGTCATGCCTGCCTGGCAGGGGGGAGACATGTGGGGAATGAACCGCTTCAAGCATCTGTGCACCGAGTTTGATCCCTCTGCAGTTGTCATCAACAACGACTGGTGGAACGTGGCGGAATTCGCCAAAGCCGCACCTGAAGGTGTCCGAATCATCGGCTATATGCCGGTGGATGGCGGCAATCTCGACACTGCGGCGATGGGGGAACTGAACAGGCTCCATGCGGCTGTGTGGTACACGGACTTTGGGCATCGTGCGGCTGTGGCAGGAGGTTTTAAAGGGCGGCGTCATGTCATTCCGCACGGCATTGACACCGAAGTGTTTCAACCCTCGGACAAGCATGAAGCGCGGCTGCAACTGGGGCTGACTATACCTCCAGGTGCTTTCATCGTTGGCAACGTCAACCGCAACCAGCCGCGCAAACGTCTCGATCTCACGATCCAGATTTTCGCGGCCTGGATCAAGCAGCACAACATCGCCGACGCGCATCTGCTCCTGCACTGCGCTCAAAAAGACACGGGCTGGAATCTTCGCCGTGTGGCCGGCTATTATGGCGTCGCCGACCGGCTGATTCTCACGGGAGCTGACGACATCAGGGAGATGCAGGATGTGAGCCGACTGAAGTTCATTTACAGCAGTCTTGACGTGCAAATGACCACGACACTCGGCGAAGGCTGGGGTCTAACGACGATGGAAGGCATGGCCTGCGGTATTCCGCAGATCGTGCCCGAATCTTCCGCATTGGGTGAATGGGCCAGTCCTGCGGTCAAAATTCCGTGTTCGCGCACGCTCTTTCATCCCGAGATCAACACTACGGGGAGCCTTGTGGATGAAGCGCCTTTCGTGGCTGCGTTGCAGGCGTTGTATCAAAGCAAGGCCGAACGCAGCCGTCTGGCCGCAGAAGGACTGGCGCATGTGCGCGGTGAGGCCTTTCGCTGGGAAACCGTGGCAGGGCAGTTCCAGGCGCTGCTGCCTGCCGCTCCGCGCCAGGCGAAGCAGCGGCAGACAAGGCAGTCCCGGCAGCTCAGCAGCAGGACTTGAAGGCCGGCACGGGAGCTCCGGCAAGCACCGCATCCAGTTTGTCGAGGCAGCCCGTCCAGCCGTAGGTGTGCTTCTGGCAGCTGTCGTCGCTGGGGAATCCGGTCTGGGTGAGATGAAGTTCGGTTTCATCGCCGATGGCCTTGAACTCAAAGGTGACGAGCGATTCGCAGTCAGCCCAGTCCTCGTCGTCCTCCCATTTCCAGGTGTAGACGATCTTCGAGGGCGGTGTGATCTCACGGTAAACACCCACGGCAGAAACGGCTTTGGAGGTTTCAGGATTGTACGATCTTGTGCGGTAGCTGCCACCCACGCGGAAGTCGGCGCTGCATTCGATGATGTGGGGAGGCCCGCAGCCAAACCATTGCTGGATGGCTTCGGCGCTGGAGAAGGCGGCAAAGACGCGCTCTCGCGGTGCTTTGAAGCGGCGGGTGAGTTTGAGGGTTTGTTCGGCGACGAGAGTGTTCATGACTTTTTAGTTTTGGTCTGTACTTTGGCAGGCGGTTCTGGCGGGGCCTGCTCCACGAGGGCGGCGAGTCTGTCGAAGCTGCCTTCCCACATCTGGCGGTGGCGTTCGATCCAGTTCACTGCTTCGCGGAGGGGTTTGGGATTGGCGGATATGTAATGGGTGCGACCTTCGATCCGGCGCTTGAGCAGTCCTGCATCCTCCAGCACGCGCAGATGCTTGGAGACGGCCGGGAGGGACATCTGTAAAGGCTCTGCCAGAGTCCCGACCGTGGCCTCGCCCTCAATCAATCGTGACAGCAGTCCGCGCCGGGTGGCGTCAGAGAGTGCGGCAAAGACAAGATCAAGAAGCAGAGGCTGGGGGGCGCGTCTCATGGAGAAACGAGTGGATGCTGCGTGCCGGGCTGGCAAGCGGGCTTACTTCACACGCTCAAATTGAAAGGGATGATCCTGCTGGGCCTTGCCGTTGTCGAACAGCGTCCAGTTTTGCGTGAGATGATTCGCATCCACGAAGGTGATGACGGCAGAGTGCATGTGCTTCTCCGTGTCCACTTTGATCTCGCTATCCTTGGAAAGGTCGAAGCTGAGTGATTTGTCATCAGACTTCACCAGCGTCATGCTGGGCCGGTTGCAGAGCATGCAGTAATGCGTCAGCACCAGTTTGCCGTCCTTCTCATGATAGAGGGTGACCATTTCCTTCGGCGTGTTGGCGAACATGCGTTCCTCGATCGCGCTGCCGCCGGCGATGACACGGTATTGCGTGGTCACTGTCATGGGTCCCTGGCCCATGTCCGCCTTGGCCTGCCAGTCACCGGCCAGCGTTTTCATTTTTTCAAACTCGGCGGAGCCGGTGTAAGGTTTGGAAGGTTCGCCGGCTGTGCTGGTGAGTGCGCAGGAGAGCAGAGACAGGGTGATGATAAGCAGATTTGTTTTCATAGGAGTGAGTGGTCTGTAACCGGGATAATAGTTAACCAAAAGGTTAAATAATGCGAGAGCAATTTTGCGCCGCATGGATTTTTTTGGTGCAGGTCCACCATGGAAGTGACATTCCGGCCTGGTCCTGTGGTAGGATGCCGGCGCATGAAAATCGCATTCGTCGGAGCATCGGGTTATGGAAATGTCGGTGATGACACCTATCCGCTGGTCTTTGCGCAGCAGCTGCCAGAGCATGAACTGGTCATCTACAATTCGGATCTTCCCAAGTCCCTGCCGGAGGACCTGGACATGCTTGTCATGGGAGGCGGCGGGATTGTTTACAACCACGGCAAAGAAATGGCCGCTGGAATGGAATCACCGCATTTCCGCTGCATGAAATTCTACATGGATGAGGCGATCCGGCGGCGCATTCCATGGGGTTTTCTCTCCTGCGGCTTTCAGTTTCAGTTCAACGGCGAAGAGGATGATGTCTCCAGGCTGCAAGCGTGGGCTCCTTATCTGCGGCAGGCGCATTTCATCACCCTCCGTTCACCGCGCTGCGTGCGCATCGCGCAGGAGCTCAGCGGGCGTGAGGATGTGGTAATTGCCCCGGACGCCGCCTACCTCTACCGGCCTGAAACCGCAACTTCAGCGGATGACATGCGATCCATCACTTTGGTTCCGGCGGGCGCGGTCAATGCGCGCACTGCGCTGATCAACCACTACCTGCGACAGTTCGCCGCCAGCGGCATGTCGGTGACATGGCTGGGGATGGGGGCACCGGCGGATAATGCCAGGCTGCTCGCCGAGGCGGCGGAGCGTTTTCCTCAGGCGCAGATCATCGCGAACCCCGGACCGCAGGAGGCGTTTGAAACCATTGCACGGTCACGGTTTGTCATCACCGGCCGCTATCATGGCATGGTCTTCGCGCGCACGAGCCGTGTGCCGTTTATCACGGCGGTGGATGCGCCCTACAAAATTCGCATGGAAAACCTGGAGGAAAACATCAGCGCCGCCGCGACTCACTTCGAGGTGCTGCGTTGTCACATCGCGCGCTGATCACCAGCGTTGCAGAAACTCCGCGAGTTCGGCTGCGTCCACCTTCGAGTACTCACGCCCCAGTGTGTTGTCTCGGTTCATGCCAAAAGCGTAATCAGTTGGCCGAGTCACATCGTGGTGGTTCTCAGGGTAAAACACTGCCACCGGCTTGTTTTCAAACCAGGCTGCCTGCTGCAGGCTGGACCAGCTCCCCACATAAGCACGGCTGTTTTTGATCAGATTGAGCGTGGCAGGCACGGTGAGGCTGTCGAGCACCGTGATGTTGCCCCCCTCGACAGACCGTGCGTCTTCCACGGCGTGAATCGTTTTTCCGTTTCCGCCGGGACGGAAATAGCTTCGAGTGACCACAAACACCTGGCAGGGCAATCGGCGAAGGACCTTCACCGTCTTTTCAATCAGCTCCGGCGGCAGGGATCGGTGGGAGGCATGGCCCGCGAAGGGTTGAAACACAATGTGCCCTTCTGAAGCGACATCATCCGGTGCGTCAAACACCGGGACATGGCCGTTGGCAGGGCCGCGGATGAGCTGTGCATAATCCACACCGGCAAAGGCGCATAGCGCCCGGCTGATGTCAGCAGCGCGCAGGCCGGCGTTGAAGAACTCCACATATTTGTGCGCGAGATCGTAGAGGATGAAATTTTTCGCGTTGCGATGATGGCGAAAGATCTCGATCGAAAACGGATTGTGAGAGGCCATGATCACGGGAACCGGCTGCGTGGTCTCGCTTAGCACGCGGTAGCCGGCATTCTGATAGCAAACACGGATCACATCGCCGAGACCGGCGGCAAAAAGGGCGGCAGACATTTGTGAAGCAATGGTGCGGGTCCTGACGTTGACAAGGCTCGTCTCATCCCAACCTGCCATGAAGATACTCGCCTCATTCCTGCTTCTTTCCTTGTCCGCCCGGGCCGCCGTCACGCTGCCTGCGGTTTTCTCCGATCACATGGTGCTGCAAAGCGGCAAGCCGGTGCCTGTCTGGGGCACCGCGGATGCCAATGAGGAAGTCACAGTGGCCATCGCCGGTCAGAAAAAAGCCGCCAAGGCGGACGCCAGCGGCCAGTGGTCGCTCAAGCTGGATGCCTTAACTGCCTCGGCAGAGCCGCAGACGCTGACGATTGGTGACAAGACGATCAATGACGTGCTGGTCGGGGAAGTCTGGCTGGGTTCGGGGCAGTCGAACATGGCGATGGCCGTGCAAAGTGCCAAAGACTATGCCGCCAGCCAGGCGGCGGCGAAAGTGCCGCTGATCCGCATGTTTACCGAAGGCAGCGCGGCTGCAGCCACGGCGCAGTCACAGGGCAAGGGCACCTGGGTGGTTTGCTCTCCCGAGACGGTGGGGCGTTTTTCCGCCACGGCGTATTTCTTTGGCCGCAACGTCTATGAGGTGCTCAACCAGCCGGTCGGGCTCATCAATTCGTCCGTGGGTGGCACGCCGATCGAGTCCTGGATCAGCCCTGAGGCACAGCAGGCGAGCGCGGAACTGAAGCCCTTCTTTGAGGCGCTGAAGCAGGAGGATGCAGCATTTGATGAAGCCAAGGTGAAGGCTGTTTACGAGCGTCAGGTGGCCAAATGGGCCGAGGAGGTGAAGCAGGCGAAGGCGGAGGGAAAACAAGCACCGCGCAAGCCGCGTGACCCGATCGAAACCCGCAAGCGCAAAGGGAATGTGGGCGGCCTCTTCAACGGCAAGATTTCGCCGCTCATCCCCTATGCGATTCGTGGTGCCATCTGGTATCAGGGGGAGGCGAACAGCAACGGACCCAAGCCGCCGTTTTACCAGGCCCAGCTCACGCTGCTTGCCAAGGACTGGCGCACACGCTGGAACGACGACTTTCCCTTTGCCTGGGTGCAGCTGCCGAATTTCACCCGTGCAGGAGAAGGCTGGCCTGTGGTGCGCGAGCAGATGCTCAACGCGCTGAGCACGATTCCGAACAGCGGCATGGCCATCACACTCGACATTGGTGAGGCGAAAAACATTCATCCGGCCAACAAACAGGAAGTGGGCCGCCGCCTCGCGCAATGGGCGCTGGGTGAGGTGTATCACAAAAAAGTGGCTGACACTTCCGGCCCGCTGATTGACAAAGCCACGGTGAAGGGTGGCGCATTTGTGATCACTTTCAAACATGCCACGGGATTGAACGCGAAAGGTGATCTGACGGAGTTTGAAGTCGCCGGTGCTGACGGCCAGTGGCAGACCGCCGATGCGAAGATCGAGGGCGAAACCGTTGTCGTCTCATGCAAAGCCGTCTCTGAGCCGAAGCAGGTGCGTTACGCGTGGAAGGACAATCCCGTGGCCACGCTTTTCAACGGAGCGGGCATTCCGGCTTCGCCGTTTCGGAAGTGAGGCGAGGATGAATGTCCCTGCGGCGGCGGAACACCACTTCCGCGCCCCGCAGGGACTTGATCCAACCTAATTCAGATCAAAATTTCAAGCTGCCGCCGACGTAAAAGTTTCGGCCATAGGCGGGAATGATGCCGCTGCTGGTGACGAGGGAGTAGTAGTGCTTGTCGAAGACGTTGTTGAGGCCGGCCATGACGGAGAAGTTTTTACCGAGGGGAACTTCAGCGGTGAGATCCCAGGTGGTGTAGGCGGGAATGTCGAAACGGCCGTCGGCGTTGTCGGTGCCATTATGGCGGGCCATCAAGGTGCCGAGGAAGGCGATCTTCAGACCGCTTTTGCGTTTGTAGATGGCACCGGTGCGGATGATGTAGGGCGGTGCGTACTGCGGGGTGCCGCCGTTGTTGACGCCGCCGGAGAGACGGGCTTCGAGCACGGATATGTTGCCGTAGAGATTGAGGGCACCGAGGTATTCGCCACGATGAGTGCCGTTGAGGGCATCGAGCCCGCCGATGACATCGAATTGTGCGGCGCCTTCCCAGCCGTAGTTGATGCTGCGGCCGACGCTCTGGATGTTCACGCCGGCGGTGCCGAGCTTGTCATCGAGATCAACGAGGAAGAAGGAAGTGTCATAGCTGAACCAAGGTTTGGGACTGCCACGGAGGCCGAGTTCATAGCTCCAGCCTTGGGATGGGGCGACATCACTGGCCGTACCACCTGCGGCGGGGATGAGCGACTGGCCGAAGGTGGTGGCACGGTAGCTCTGGGAGACGTTGGCATAGACGGCGGTCTGGTTGCCGAGATCATAGGAGAGGCCGAGGCCGAAGAGCGGCTGCTTGTCGAACTTGCTGGCATCGCGCTGTGTGTTCACGGCACCGATGTTTTTGACCGTGATGTTTTGATTGATCATCTCCATGCGGAAACCAGGCGTGACGGTGAGGCGGCCGAAGGTGAATTTGTTTTCGAGAAAGACGGAGCCGTAGATCACATCACGGGAAGCGATGGTGTTGACGGTGCCGATGTTGTCCGTCGGATAGGCTCCGGTGGCATCCTTGCGCGGGGAGTGGCACATGTAGAACTGCATGCCTGCGGCGAGGGAGTGATTGCCGCCCCAGAGCTCATAGTCGTGGCGGATGCGGGGCTCGATACCCCAGTTGTAGAACTGCTGGTGCTGGATAGCCGTCGTAGGGGCGGTGACGGTGCCAAATCCACCGGTCTGACGGTTGCTCCAGCGGTCATAGGTGCCGGCCCAGGTTTTCACGCTGAGTTCGGTCTTGCTGGAAAATTTGTGCTGCAGCTCGGCACTGGCGACGACTCGGCTCAGGCGGAAGCGGTCGGTGACGCGCACGGTTTGATTGCGGTCGGCGTTGTAGGCCGCGGCGGTCAGGCCACCGGGTTCGCCATGACGATCCGAGCCAGCATCGAGGGAAAAAATCCAGCGTGTGTCAGTGGCCTGCTGGTAGATGAGCTTCAGGCGGCCGCCATCGACGTTGAAGTCGCTGTTGGCTTTGCGGAAACCGGTGCCGGAGCGGTGGTTGAACCAGCCGTACCAGCTCCATTTGCCAGCGCTGCCGTCGATGGAGGTGAAGGTGGAGTAGAGGTCGTTGCTGCCAAAGATGTGCTTGGTCTGCATGCCAAAGAGGCGGTCCGTGCGCGGCATGGAGGAGACGTAGTTCATGGCACCGGCCGGCTGCGGGCCATAGAGCAGCGATGCGCCGCCACGCACGAAGTCGATGCGCTGGGTGGACTCCAGCGGCGGGGTCCAGTAGGACTCGGGGTAGCCTTGAGGGTCTGCGGCAATGGGGATGCCATCCTGCAGCATCATGAAATACTGGGCACGGTCTGGCGAGCCGATCCCGCGATAGCCCAGGCTTACCAGCGGGGTGCTTTCTTCAGCAGTGATCAGGCCGGGAGTCATCGCAAAGGCCTGGCTGTAGTTGTTGGCCTGAACTTCCGGCAGCGCCTGCAGGTTCAACGAGGTCGCTTTCTTGCCCGCATAGATCTTGGTGCCTTCGACCGGCGGCAGGTAGGGAATGATGACCTGAGGTTCCGCAGGAGCGTCTGCGGTGATTACCATGTTTGGCAGTTCGGTGACGATATCTGAACTCGGTTTACTTGCTGGATTGCGCACGATCTGGGATCGAGCATGAGAAGCTATGGCAAGGAAAAGGAGGGCAGCGGCAGCTAACGCGGTGCCAGCGGCGCGGGGGGAAATGGAGGAGGCAATTGGCTTCATTAAAGATTGATATTGAGATTCTGTCGCAGCGACTTGGATACTGAGTTGGATGAATAAACGTGCAAGTATTTTCTGCGATTGAGTCGCAATTGCAGATTAACAACCATTTCTTGCGCCTCAGGCGAGGGTAAAGGTCCCTGCAGGGCCGGAACACCACTTCCGCGCCCCGCAGGGACTTGATCCAAGCTAACAAGGACCAAATTTAAGAAGCGGTCTCCGATGCGGGGGCGTGGTCGCGTTTGGGGAAGAATCGGCGGAAGGCGAGAGCGAAGCCGGTCCAGACAAGGATCATGGTGGCGAAGGTGCACAAGGCAGCCACGGTCTGGCCGATGAGGCCGAAGAGCTCGCCGGTGTGAAGGAAGCGGGCATACATGCGCAAGCGGCGGCCGAGGTTTTGCTGCTGCAGGTCGTCCGGGCTGGGCAGCACTTTGGCCTGCGCCACATCGAGGTTCAGCATGGTGCGAAGATGCACCTGGCCGCGACCGCCGCGGTCCACCATGAGGGGGAAGGGGGCGCCGGGTCTCAGCGGCATGCGCAGGCTCATGCTGGCCCAGTCGGGGATCTGCTGGCGTGCCTGAGCGAGAAGAGGTTCGAGTCCGGCGAGGGAAAGGGGCGGTGCTGCGGGTCCGCTGCCTTCGCGTTTACCGCCGGGCCCGCCTGCAGGGCGTTCGCGGGGTGGTGGTGGCTCGCTGCCGGTGAGGGTGAAGAGCAGGTTGTTCGCCCAGCCATAGGACATGATGAGGCCTGTGAGGATGATGCAGAGCAGTGGGAGCGCGCTCCAGAAGCCGAAGACGTTGTGCCAGTTCCAGTTGCGTGCGCGGTCCCTGAGCTTGGGATTGAAGAGGATGACAGCGCGGACGTTGGCCAAGCGCCAGTGGCGCGGCCACCAGAGGTAGATGCCGGAGATCAGCAGCAGGCTGAAGATCAGACAACCTGCGCCGGTGATGGCCTTGCCCACTTCTTTGGGAAGTCCGGAGCCGGTGAGGAAGCGGTGCCACTCGGTGGCGGCGTGGAAAAAGTCATGCCAGGCACGGTGCCCCGCGCCGAGAAATTCGCCGGTGTAAGGATTGGCGAAGAAGATGCCCTCTTTTCCGACGGAAAGCGTGACTGGCATGGCCGGGTCTGCTTTCCAGGTGATGCCGCTGGGATTCAAATCGGGCTTGGTTTCGTGAACCTTGGCCAGCAGTGTTTCGATGTCGAGATGTGAGGCGCCTGCAGCAGGCGGGGCGACGCGCAGATCTCGATTGGCCCAGTCGATGAGCTGAGCCTCATAGGAAATCATGAGGCCGGTGACGGCCATGGAGAGAATGACCACACCGGCGACGAGGCCTGCGATGAGATGACCCCAGAAAATGAGGCGATGAAAGGTGGGCTTCACGGTTACATTTCCGCCCACTGGCGCAGCAGATTATGATAGACGCCAGTGAGCTGCACGGCGGTTTGTTCGGCCACGGCGTTGTTTTTGAGATCACGGCCCAGGCGTTGAATGGAAAGATCGAGATCAAACAGGAGCGATCTTTTGCTGTCGTCACGGATCATGCTTTGCAGCCAGAAGAAGGAGCAGATGCGGGCGCCACGCGTCACAGGAGTGACGTGGTGCAGGCTGGTGGAAGGGTAGAGAACCATGTGGCCGGGGGGCAGCTTCACACGCTGTACACCGTAGGTGTCCTCGATGCAAAGCTCCCCGCCTTCATACTCCTCCGGGCCGGCGAAAAAAAGCGTGGCGCTGAGGTCCGTGCGGATGCGGATGGGCATGGTGGGATGCTGGCGGATGGCGTTGTCCACATGCGTGCCGAAGGACTGGCCTCCGGAGTAGAGGTTAAACAACGGCGGGAAAATCCGCTGCGGCAGTGCGGCGGCGTGGAAGAGAGGATTTTTAGCCAGGGCGGTGAGGATCATCTCTCCGAGCTCGCGCGCGGCGGGGCTATCCTCCGGGAGCTGCATGTTGTCCTTGGCCTTGGCGGATTGGTAACCAGCGGTGCCTTTGCCATCCACCCATTCGGTGGAGTCCAGGAGCTGGCGCGCATGAGCGACCTGCTCAGCGGTGAGAATATCGGGAATTGCGATAAGCATGATGTGAAGTGGTAAACGGGTTAGAATTTGATGCTCGCGGTCAGTGCGGCGGAACGTCCTGCTCCGGGGACGAACTGACCACCGCCGACGCTGCCGACGAAGCGCTCATCCGCGAGATTGTAGATGTTCAGGCGCAGGCTGATTTTGTCGGTGAACTTGTAGCTGACCATGGCATCCAGCGTCCAGTTGCTTGGGGCGGTGCGGGCGCTTGCGGAGGAGTCATTGCTCGTGCGTGGGCCCATATACTGGGCGCCAAAACCGAACTGCGTTTTTTCCAGGAGGGTGTAGGTCGTCCACAGGTTGAAGGTTTGGGGCGGAGCATTGGACAAGGACTGACCGATTGCTCCCGCAGCGGTGGAGGCTTTCGTCTCGCTTTCCATGACGGCGTAACCTGCGAAGACCTGCCAATTCCTGGTGATGCTGCCGGTCATGCTGAACTCGATCCCCTGCACCTGTTGATTTCCGCCCAGAGTGGTGATGCCGGAGGGGTCCGTGGTGCGGGCATTGGTTTTTTCAGAGCGGAAGAGGGCGGCCGTCAGAGAGAGACGCTCCTTGAGAACGTCCCACTTGGTGCCGAGCTCGAAGGTGGAGGTTTGTTCAGGGTCCAGCGAGGACGTGGCGGCGGTGAGTCCTAGGCCCGCCCCGGAAGCACCGTCGATGGTGGGATTGAACGAAGTGCCGTAGCCGAAGTAGAAGCTGCCCTGCTTCACAGGCTTGTAGATCAGCGCGGCCTTGTAGCTGAACAGATCGTCAGCGTTGGCGTATCCGCCGGCGGATGTGTTGCCGGGTCCGCTCACGGTCGCATACATGTGGTCATAGCGAAGGCCGCCGCTGAACTCCCAGTGTTTGCCGATCTTCATGGTGTCGAACACGTAGGCGGAGACGGTGTAGAGGTATGCCTCGGTCGGAGCTGGCAGGCCAGGGTAGGTTGCGCCCGTGAAGTCCTGCGCGCCAGCTGGAGGGAAGGAACTTGGAGAATACATGACGCTGGGGTCATACAGATCGGTGAGGGTCGCGACGCCGGCGACGTTGGCATTCTGCTGATGCTCGAGATAAAACTCCATGCCGGTGACCAGCGCGTGCTTGATCGGGCCGGTGGAGAAGTCGGCCACGATGTTGGTCTGGTTGCCAAACATCTCGGTGAACTGCTGACGGCGCTGCAGCTGACGGTTCAGGATCGTGGTGTATTGATTGCCCGCGCCCACTCCAACGTCACGGAGCCGTGGTGCGGTGCTCACAGAGTCGCGATGGCTGCGTGAGTAGCGTGTGATGTTGCGGACGCGCGTGTGTTCCGAGAAATCGTGTTCAAAGATCGCCGTGAAGTGGTCGGTCTGAATCTTTTCATAGTCCACGCCGGGGATGCCGTAGAAGGTGTTGAAGCTCACGCTCGGAGGTGGCTGGTTCTGGTAGCCGGCGAGTGCGGCTCCGGAACCGGTGAAGGTGCCGTTGTTGGGGATCCAGGGCAGGCCGTAGTCAGGGATGTTGCTTTCCTCCAGCCGCTGGTAATTCAGCATGAAGCGTGTGTCCGTGCCGAGACCCGCGCCCAGCGATGCGGCGATGCCGTAACGCTCCATCGAAACGTGGTCACGCCCTGGAGTATCGGCGCTGTGGTAC
>JAPLUN010000613.1 GCA_026397715.1 Verrucomicrobiota bacterium | reverse complement strand
CTGTTCATCGACGAGAACAAAGCTGCCCGTGGTGCGGTTCTTGGAGTAGGGGTCGAAGAAGATCGGGGCCGCGCAGCGGATGCGGATGCAACCGATGTCATTCAGCGCGAACTCCTTGCTCTCGGTGGTTTTTTCCAGCGTGCTGATGTTCACCTTGTAGAGCACGTCCGTGACGACGGCGCGCACATCATTGGTGGTGTGGCGCAGATGGAAACGGCTGCGAGGTTTGAGCGTTTTCTTGTCAGCGAACCAGCAGATCATGGCATCAAACTCATGGCTGGTCTGCGTGGGCTCATTGGCCTTCACGATCATGCCGCCACGGCTGGTGTCGATTTCATCGGCCACGGTGATGCTGTAGCTGAGCTGCGGGATCGCCTCTTCCTGCGGGCCTTCGTAAGTGTGAATGCCGGTGATCTTCGACTTCATCTCGGACGGATAAACGAGCACATCATCACCCACCTTGAAGGTGCCGCTGGCCATGCGGCCGGCGAAGCCACGGTAGTCATGCAGATTGCCCAGCTTGGCGTCTTCACGATCGGAGATCGGGCGAATGACCCACTGCACGGCGAAGCGGGCCTCATCGGCGGCGGTTTCGCTGTGCACCTGCACGGTCTCAAGATGCTGCAGGAGCGAAGGGCCGGTGTACCACGGAGTGTGCTCGGACTTGTCCACGACGTTGTCGCCATTGAGCGCGCTCATCGGGATCGGCGTGACCTGGGGCAGCTGGTCGAGGCCCTTGGCGAACGCCTGGAAGTCCGCGACGATCTTGTTGTAAACGGCTTCGTCAAATTCCACGAGGTCCATCTTGTTCACCGCCAGCACGATGTGGCCGATGCGCAGCAAGCTCGCGAGATAGGTGTGGCGCATGGTCTGCTCGATGACACCAAGACGCGCGTCGATCAGGATGATGGCGAGGTCCGCCGTGGAGGCACCGGTAACCATGTTGCGCGTGTACTGAATGTGCCCGGGAGTATCCGCGATGATGAATTTGCGCTTCGGCGTGGCGAAGTAGCGGTAGGCCACGTCAATCGTGATGCCCTGCTCGCGCTCGGCGCGCAGGCCGTCCGTGAGCAATGCGAGATTCACATGCGCATCGCCACGACGCTTGGAAGACTCTTCGACGGCGAGAAGCTGGTCTTCGAAGATCGACTTCGAGTCATACAGCAAGCGGCCAATGAGCGTGCTTTTGCCATCGTCCACACTGCCAGCAGTGGTGAAACGAAGAAGAGAGGATTCGGTAGGGTTAACGAGGACGTCCATGATCTGAGAAGGGAAATGAATTTGTATTATGAGAGGTAAAGAATGACCGGCTCCTGAGCGTTCGCCGCGTCGTCAAAGTATGTTTTCAGGCACTTAAAATGGTTCAAGACGTAGCTGCGGTCTGTCTCCGATCCGGTCCATCCTTGGGGATAAATTTTCGCCTTGCGCGCAGCGTCGATATCAAAGCGATTCCAAAGTTCATCTTCCGAAATGGAGGTCAATGCGGTGGCTACTTCGACAACCTGCTCAGGCAAAAGAAATCGAGCGGGACCATACACCACTTCAACATCACCAATCTCCGTACCACCCATGACGGCGTTGCACAGCGGCTCATCGCCACCCAAAGCATCGCCAGTCAGAAGGAAATGAATGATCTGCCAAGACTTGTCGATGTCGAGATAACGGCCAGCCTCGAACTCGGCATCGTCTTCCGGAAAGAGCATGTCCACGATCAAGTCAGGCTCGTTTAGAACCTGCTCGAGCTGGTCATCAGTAACCCGAAGATAGCTGCCGCACATCGACATAGATTAGAAGCACCCTCCCTTCTTGCGGTCTTCCATGGCGGTTTCGCTGCTTTTGTCATCCGCACACTCACCACGCATCACCTGGCGAACCGTGGATTCGGCCAAGCCAGTTCTAATGCGGGGAGCAGGGGGTTCGTCTGAGCGAAGAATGGTGGTCATAATTCAGTCAATTCTGCGCTGCCAGTAATCAGGGCGGCGTTTGTCGTGGGCCACAGCGATAATGACGACGTTTGTGGCAGATGGGAGATAGATAAGGTTGAAAGGATAGCGATCCATTCGGACGGCACGAGCTTTGCTCTGTTTCGCGACGGGATGGAAGTTGCCAGGAGTGTTGCTGATTTTGTCGAGTGTGGTCGACACCTCCCCAAGGAACTCTGTGGCGGCCCGATCACTGTGCTTTTGATACCAGGAGTAGCTTTGCTTGAGGTCGCGTCTTGCGCCGGCGTGGAAGTGAAACTTCATGATTCTGTCCGCAGCTGAGCTCGAAGCTCGGCCAACACTTGCTCAGCCGGGATAAGTTCCGCAGTTCCCGCCTCGACTTCCGCAACGCGACGGTTGATTTCTTCCATCCACTCCGGCGAAAGCGTAACCTCGCAGTCATCTGCATCCTCACCGCCGTGCAATCGATCTGACAGGCGATTCAGCAGCTCATACTGATCGTCGATTGGAAGCTGCTCAGAGGCTTCCAAGAATGACTCAATGGTAAGTGGAGGATTCGCAGTCATGGCAGGGAGGATAGCACGATTTCAGGGATCAGAAATACCCTTCTTTTTTGCGGTCTTCCATGGCGGTTTCGCTGCGCTTGTCGTCAGCACGTGTGCCACGCTCCGTCTGACGTGCAGCGGCGACTTCGGCGACGATTTCATCAATCGTGCTGGCGGTGGATTCGACGGCGCCGGTGCAGGTGGCATCTCCGACGGTGCGGAAGCGGATGGTCATTTCCTTCACCTTCGGTTTCTCCTCATCGAGCAGCGGGATGATGCCGGTGCTGGCGTCGAGAAGCTGGCCGTGGCGCTCGATGATCTTGCGCTGGTGGCTGAAGTAGAGGCTTGGCAGAGGGATGTTTTCCTGGCGGATGTACTGCCAGATGTCCATCTCGGTCCAGTTGCTCAGCGGGAAGACACGGAAGTGTTCGCCGAAGTGTTTGCGGCCATTGAAGATATTCCACAGCTCGGGGCGCTGGTTCTTGGGGTCCCACTGGCCGAACTCATCGCGGTGGCTGAAGAAGCGCTCCTTGGCACGGGCTTTTTCTTCGTCACGGCGACCACCACCGAGGCAGGCGTCGAACTGGTTTTCTTCGATGGTGTCGAGAAGCGTGACGGTCTGCAGCTTGTTGCGGCTGGCGTTGTGTCCCTTTTCTTCCTGCACGCGGCCTTCGTCGATGGATTTCTGCACGAGGCCGACGGTCAGTGTGGCTCCGATCTCCTGCACGAACCAGTCTCGGTATTCCATGGCCTCAGGGAAGTTGTGGCCGGTGTCCACGTGGAGCAGCGGGAAGGGCAGCTTGGAAGGGTAGAAGGCTTTGCGCGCCAGCCAGGCCATGACGATGGAGTCTTTGCCACCGGAGAACAGCAGCGCGGGCTTCTGGAATTGCGCGGCCGTTTCGCGCAGGATGTAGATGGCCTCGGATTCGAGGAATTGGAGATGGGTGATCGCGGACATGAGACGGGTGAATTAAAGGATCTTGAAAATGCGGAGGGAATTGATGACGACGATCAGCAGACCGACGAGCACCATGAAGGGCTTGTGCGGGATGTGCTTCGCGGCCCACGCAGCGAGAGGCGCAGCGATGACGCCGCCGATGGCGAGCGCCAGGATGATGTTCCAATGCGTGAGGCCGATGGTCAGGAAGAAGGTGATGGAAGCGGCGAGCGTGACGAAGAACTCCACGGCATTCACGCTGCCGACGGTGATGCGTGTGTCGTTGCCACGGATGATGAGGTTTGAGGCCACGATGGGGCCCCAGCCGCCGCCGCACATCGCATCCACCAGCGCGCCGAAGAAACCCAGCGGGGCAAGATGGGTGGTGACCTTGCGTGGTGGCACACGGGTGAAGGCCTTCGCGATGATGACCGCGCCCATGATCACCAGATAGATGGAGATGTAGGGCTTGAGCACTTTGCCATCGATCGAGGTGAGGATGTAGGCACCCACGACCGCGCCGATCACGGCAGGAATGAGCAGCCGACGAAACAACACTTTGTCCACATTGCCAAAGGCGTGATGAGAGATGCTGGAGGCTCCCGTGGTGAAACATTCCGCTGCATGCACGGTGGCGCTGACGACCTGGGGTGACACACCGAAGACGGACAGCAAGGACGAGGCGCTGACGCCATAGGCCATGCCGAGAGCTCCGTCGATCAATTGAGCGACGAAGCCGGCCAGCACGTAGAGCGCGAATTCTTGAGTCAGGAATTCCATGAACGCTTACGCTTTGTCGGTGACGAGCTTGGCGTGCAGGCCGCATTCGTGCTTTTCGTCGCCTTTGGCAGGATCGTAGTAGGTGCGCTCGTTCGGCAGCTTGTGCTCAAGCAGGTAGGCGTCCATCTCAACGGGCGTCCACTCGAGGATGGGGTTCACCTTGAGGCAGTTGAACTTGGCATCCCACATGAAGGGCTGCAGCGTGGCGGCACGCTGGGGATTCTGCTCCTTGCGCAGCGCGGTGATCCACACTTTCGGGGCCAGCTCGCGCATGCCGCGCTCAAAGGGCTCCAGCTTCATGATGCGGCTGAAGGATTCCACGCGCTCGACTTCATCCGGCATCGGCACCTGGCCGCCGTTGAGCGCCAGCCAGTGGGCGGCGGTCATTTTTGGCAGGTAGGGTTTCAAATTGAGGCCCAGACGTTCGCGGCTCTTTTCGGCGAAGACGTAGGTTTCAGGGAGATTGGTGCCGTGATCCACCCAGAGGATCGGGATGTCCTGACTCTGCTCAGTCGCGAGATGCAGGATCACCGCCTCATAAGGGCGGAAATTCGTGGTGACGATGGCACCACCGGCGGCATGAGCGAGGGCGGTCTTGATGATTTCCTGGGGCGACTGGCCACGGGCGGCATCGTTGAGAGCTTGGATTTGGTCGGGATTCATGCGAGGGGCGCGGAGTATTCACCTGATTCCCGATGTGTAAAGTAGGAAATAGGACTCCAAGGTGAAATTTGGGCAAGAAAAAGGGCGCGGAGGTGATCCGCGCCCTGATAAAATAAACTGTTCGGTCGCTTATGCCTGGAGGGCAGCAGCCTCGACAGCAACAGGCTCAATGTTCACGCGACGACCATCCTTGTCGAAGAGGACTTTGCCGTCCACGAGAGCGAAGATGGTGTGGTCACGGCCAAGACCGACATTGCGGCCTGGAACCCACTTCGTTCCGCGCTGGCGGAGGATGATGTTGCCTGCGATGACGGCTTCACCGCCGAATTTCTTGACGCCAAGACGCTTGCTCTGGCTGTCGCGACCGTTTTTGACGGAACCTTGTCCTTTTTTATGGGCCATAAGAAGTGAGTATTAAAAATTAAGCGTTGATGGCGGTGATCTGCACGAGGGTCAGCGGCTGGCGGTGACCACGGGTCTTGTGGAAGCCCTTGCGCTTGCGGAACTTGAAGGTGGTGGCCTTGTCAGCCTTGTGCTGCTTGATCACCTTGGCGGAGACGCTGGCGCCTGCCAGGATCGGAGCGCCCACGGTGATGCTGCTGCCTTCGCCTGCGGCGAGCACTTGATCGAAGGTCGCGGTGTCGCCTTCTGCAGCTTCGAGTTTCTCCACGTCGAACTTGTCGCCCACGGAGACTTTGTACTGCTTGCCGCCTGTTTTGATGATTGCGTATGCCATAACCTGAAAAAGTAAGAGTTGCCCCGTCATTTTGGGACGAGGGGCGCAGAGATTTCCACACCTCAACCCATTCGGCAAGGGAAAACTTCCCTCGAAAGCTTTAGAATTGTTAAAATAAGGGCGCTGGAGGCGGGGAATTGCCAAAAAAATGTGTCAGCGCCTCCATCATGCCCTCGCTGGCGAAGCGGGTGGCGATGAATCCCCCGCGTGAATACACGATCTGTTTCACCGGCTCCACCGCATTTCCCGGGCAGGCGATCATGCGGGCATGGCGCGGGTCCAGCATGCTGAGGTCATTGAAATTGTCCCCGGCGGCGAAACACACCGAAGCATCCAGTCCGAGCAGGCGCGCCAGTTCGCTGAGAGCGGTGCCCTTGCTGTAGCCGCTGTGCGAGAAGCGCAGGTAGATGCCGTTGCGATGGTAGCCAATGTCCGGGAACTGCCGTGCATGCGTGTCGATGTAAGCACAAATGCCGTCGAGTTCTGCGTCGCTGGTGCCCACAATGCCCATCTCACCCTCACCCCCGGTGATGAACGAGGCCTGGGTCTGCGTCTCCACCATGCGGTGGATGTCTTGAAGCGATGCCTGGTGGTCTTTGGCGAACCGTTCCTGCGCACGCCGTGCCTTCCGGTTCCATGAGCCGTAGTCCGTCCAGCGGCTGAAGAAGCCCGGCTTATAGATGTCGCTCTCCTGCGCGATGATGAAATCCGGCTCCATGTAGATGCCATGCTGCGCGAGACCTTCGATGGTCTGGCTCAAACCACGGCCCGTGTTGATGACCCACGCCGCACCCTGTTCGCGCAGCAGTTGAATCATCTGCCCGAGTCCCGGATGAAACACGGGATCTCTCTCGGGATGGATGAGAGTGCCATCGAAGTCGAAGCAGAGAATGAAACGATGTTTGGGGGCAGCCATGAATGGGGGCGCGCATTCATGCCGCGAATGAGCCCGGCTGCAAGACCGCGATCACTCGCCAGAAGGCCAGAGTGCAGAGCGCCCACAGCACCGTTTCATAGATCACGAAGACAGGCAGCCGCATGTTGCGCCGGCGTGCACGATGCACCAATGCCTCGCTGGCCCAGAGCAGGCTGAGCACCAGCGGCGGATACAAGGCCAGATGACGATTTCCCCAGGTCAGCACCGGCATGTCCCAGCCGAAATCAAGCGTGCAGGCCGCAAATGCCAGTATGCTGAACAAAGCCAGCGGCGCCGTTTCAGGATGCAAGGCCTGCCCGGCATGCGCCGCACGTGGTGCCACGAACGCGATGATCAGCAGCAGCAGGCACAAAATGCTGGCCAGAACGATCACAAACACGCCGCGTTCATGCGGCAGCGAATCAAAGCTCCAGGGAAACTGCAGCACCTCCTCCATCATTTTCAGCCCGCCTTGCCAAAAGCGCTCCTGCCTCGCCTTGGGCGGATGGGTTGCGAGATAGTTCGCAAAGCTCGGCATTTCTCCTGCGGGCACAGCCTGCAAAGCTTCGCGTGTCCGATGCACCGCCGTCCACTGCTGCATGGCGGTTTCATTTTCGAACCACCGCCAGTGAAAGGGCGTGGCGTCTCCCAGTTTCTCCTTCGAGTACGCCATCATGGGGCCTACAGTGATCAGATGGCAGGCCACCAGCAGGACCATGCCCAGCCAGTGATTCCGCCACACCCAGAGCGTCGTGCCCTCTTCTTGCGGTAAGTGCGCCAGTATCCAGCCCCACAGCCAGCGCAGCGTGCTCACGGCGATGAAAACCAGCACCAGCGTGGTGGTGGTGGGCAGCGTCAGATTCGCCAGCGCCGAGAGCAGGCCGATCAAGCCGTAAAGCCAGAGCGAATTGCGTTTCAACGCCGCCACACAGCAAACCCAAGTGAGCAGAAACAGCAGCTGAAACAGCACATCCGGTGAAAACTCAGCGGTGGAAGGCAGCAGCACACCAAAGCCGATGGTCAAAATCGTGAGCAAGGCCGCCGGAACTGAAAACGCCCGTGCCGCCGCCAGTCCGAGCATCATCAAAAAGCCCAGGCTCAGTCCCATGAGCCAGCACTTGCTGGACCCAAGCACACGCTGGTCCTCCTTGCTCAAGGGACCGGATGACAGGGGCTGCTCCGCCCCGACATTCCATGCGGCCAGCCAAGGCCAGATGGGGCGCACCACGCCATCCGTACGGTGCGGCAGCCAGTCGTTGAGCGGCTGGGAAACGCTTTTGGAGAAATCCGGCGTCAGATCCTTCCGCGTTTCGATGGCGGCATTCAGATACATCCTCTCGTGCTCCGGGAGAGGATCTGAACGTGTGATCCCCTGCCGCTGAAAGGCCCGCATGTAGCACCAGGCAAAAAAGATCAGACAAGCGAACATCACCACCCAGCGGCCGCCGCGCAGCCATACTTTCGTTAAATGCAGATACACGGACTTTACCGACATGCGGACTGCGGGGTTGACGTGAAACGGGTTACTTTTTCGGCCGCACCTTGATTTCCACGCGGCGGTTCATGCCCTGCTGCTCCACCGTGCCAGCGACGCTGACGATCGGCTTCGACTTGCCCATGCCCACGGCCTGAATGCGGTCGGTTCCGAGTCCAAGCGATTCACGCAGCCAGCTGACCACCGCCGTCGCGCGACGGATGCTGAGTTCGAGATTGTAGTCCTCACCGCCGAAGCTGTCGGTGTGACCTTCGATGATGAAGAGCGAATCCGGGTTTTTTTGAATGAGGAAACCCAGCTTCATCAGGCTGAGGCGCGCCGCCTCGGCGAGCTGGTCGCTGCCATACTCAAACAGCAGGTCGGTGGGCATCAGAATCGGGGCCGTGCTGCCACCCATCTTGCCGCCGCCACCGAGCAGATCATCGAGGTTGCTGAAGCCCTTCACACGGGCGCCTGAAGCGGCCGTCGTGCTCTGGCTTTTGACAGCGTCTAGGAGGCCGCTGTCCATCTTGCCTCCTTCGCCTGGGTCTGCGGCACCGGCATCCAGCAGCATTTGTTTTTCTGAGATGGGCTTGGACAAGACATCGCGGCGCACGCTGGCCATCTCCGCGGCGATGTCCGGCCCGTCCATGGCCGCTGGGGCAAGCAGCTTCGCCATATCGGTGCCTTTGGATGTGCCGGGAGCACCATCACCGGGATCGTTGGCGCGGATGAAATTGGTGATCTCCTTCACATTCGGCGTGAGGTCGATCTCCTGATTCTTCGGCAGTTCCTGCAGCTTGTCGAAATCATCCAATTTCGGCTCAAAAGCCTTCATGTCGGGCACGTTGCCGGGGGCGATGATTTCAGGGATCTGCTTGATGGCATCCTGCTCCTTCAGCGCCCGCTCGTCGATGCGGATCCGTTCCGGCACGTCGCGTGGCTTGGTGGGTGTCACATTCGAGATGCCCAGCGTGTCAAAGCCGACCACGAGCATCATGTGAAACACCACGGAGAGGATGAGCGCGAACATCACCCACCATTTCAGGCTCCAATCGTCGCGAGAACGAAAAGAGGACTGCGGAGTGGTCCATTCGGGGGGATGGGTGACTGCGGCCATGACAAATGCAAAGCTACCACGGTGACAAAAGATTGCACGCGGCACTTTCGCCGTGACATCGCCCCCTCGGAATTCGTATTCTGGAGGCTCACCCATACCCCAACATCATGAACCGCCGCCACTTCCTCACCACCAGCACCGCCGCCCTCGCAGGCTCGCTCGTTGTCCCCACCAGCAGCCATGCGCTGGATCTCACCCAGGCTCCCCTGCCCTACGCACCCGAGGCCCTGGAACCCCACATCGACGCCCTGACGATGAACATCCACTTCGGCAAGCACCACACCGCCTACATCACCAAACTCGGCGATGCGCTCAAGGCGGCGAACATCGGCAAGACGGACGCCATCGATCTGGTCTCCGACATCAAATCTCTCCCCGAAGCCTCCCAGGCAGCCATCCGCAACAACGGCGGCGGCCACGTGAACCACACCTGGTTCTGGAAATGGATGGCCCCGGCTGGCAGCGGCCCGACCGGCCCCGAAGGCAAACTCGGTGAAGCAATCCAGAGCACCTTCACCAGCATCGACGACTTCAAAAAACTCTTCGGCGAGGCCGGAGTGAAGCGTTTCGGCTCAGGCTGGGCCTGGCTCATTGTCACCAAGGACGGCAAGCTCAAGATCACCTCCACCCCCAATCAGGACAACCCGCTCATGAAGGGCATCGTCGATGCCGCAGACCTCGGCACCCCGATCCTCGGCCTGGATGTCTGGGAGCACGCCTACTACCTCAAGTATCAAAACAAGCGCCCCGACTACATCGCCGCGTGGTGGAATGTCGTGAACTGGGCGGAAGTGGCCAAAGGCTACGCTGCCGCAAAGGCGTGAGTCTCTCCTCCGCATCACGCTCATGACCGAACTCATCGAGGTCAATCTCACGGAGTTGAACCAGTTGTTCAACTCCCTGGACCCCTCTCCGTTCCATGAGCGTGATCTGGATCACGATGCCGAGGAATTCATCGTCAGCTGGGCGCAGGAACACTCGCGCAAACACGATTTGAAGCTCGTCGTGCATCTGGCGAAACACCCGGTGGATGTGGCCGACGCGCAGAAGCTCGTCGCCAATTCCATCGCCCATTACTTTGAGTATCGCGCCGAAATGACGCTGCGTGAATTCAAGCGCCTGATGCGCGAGGGACGTGCGTCCTTCCTGATCGGCTTGCTCTTCCTCGGTGCCTGCCAGTTCGCCGCTACGCTGATCACCCCTGCGGATGGCAACTGGCAGTCCGTCGCCCGCGAAGGCCTCACCATCATCGGCTGGGTGGCCATGTGGAAGCCGCTCGAAATCTACCTCTACCGCTGGTGGCCCCTGCTCTCCTTGAGAAAACTCTATCAACGCCTCAGCCGCATGCTTGTCGAAGTTCACTGCTCGGCCTGACTTCAGGCTTTCTTTTTTAACCAACCCATCCCATGAAAACTCTCCTCACCGCCCTCCTTCTTTTGCTTCCCACGCTCATGCTAGCCGCTGACCCCGCCAAACACGTCAAAGCTGACGAAGCCGCCAAGATCATTGCCGATGGCAAAGTGGCCGTCATTGATGTGCGCACGCCGGACGAGTTCAAAGACGGCCACATCAAAGGTGCGAAGAACATCGACATCATGGCGACCGACTTCGAAGCCCAGCTCGGCAAACTCGACAAGACCCAGCCCACCCTCGTTCACTGCCAGGCCGGTGGCCGCAGCACGCGCGCCCTCAAAGTCTTTGAAAAACTCGGTTTCACGAACCTCATCCACCTAGACGAAGGCTTCGGCGGCTGGGAAGCCGCGGGCAAGCCGGTGGTGAAGTAGCCTTCTCGGCATCACAAAAAAACAGTGGGCGATCCCGCCGATTATGGCATTCTTTTGGCATGCCTACCACACTGACGCTTGATGACGATCTTGCAGCACTGCTTCGCACAGCAGCGCAGCAGAAAGGGCAACCTGTGGCCGAAATGGCGTTCAGCCTCCTGCGAACTGCGCTCGGCAAATCGAACCTCGTGTCTCCGGCTTCCACGCCATTTCGCATACGTCCTCATCAGGGCGTCTTTGCACCCGGAGTTCCATTGCAAAAGTTGAACCAATTGGCTGATGAACTCGATGTGGATGCTTTCCTGGCCCGGCAGAAATCATGATAGTGCCAGACATCAATCTGCTCATTTACGCCTACAATCTCACGGCACCTGCCCACGCGGCAGCCAGGTTGTGGTGGGAGGATCTGATGACGCGAGGTGAGGAGGTTGGACTGCCTTTAAATGTCGCCCTCGGGTTTGTGCGCCTGATGACAAATCCCAAGGTCATTCAGCCCCCAATGCCGCTCGCAGATGCCTTGTCTGAAGTTAAACGCTGGATCACTGCATCAAACGTCACCTTGCTTTACCCCACGCCACTTCACTGGGATGTATTGGAAAAGATTGGCTGGACTGGCGCAGCAATCTCTGACGCACACCTTGCAGCACTGGCTATCGAGCACAACGCAGAGCTGCAAACGAACGACATCGACTTCTCCCGCTGCCCAGGCCTGCGTTGGAAAAATCCGTTGGCTCCATAGTTCAAGCTGCTTTCACCAGCCTTCTCACCACCTCCGCCGCAAGCACAAAGCCAAAGGTGCCGGTGACGAACGTCGCAGCACCAAAACCGGCGGCGCAGTCGAGGCGGAGGCCCGTCTCAGCACCGGTTTCTGGTTCGAGTGAGCAGGAACCATCCGCCCATGGGAACACCGGTTTCTCCATGGAATACACGCAGGGGATGTCCATCGTCACGGGGCGACCCTGCTCGCTCTTGGCGAAGCCGTAATCACGGCGCAGGCTCTGGCGCACGCCTCGGAGCAGCGGATCCGCCCCGGCATGACCCAGATCGGCGATTTTGATACCCGTGGGATCACGCCGCCCCCCGGCAGACCCCGAAGTGATGACCGGCAAACCGCGTGCATGGCAGCGGGCGATGATGACGGCTTTGATCGAGGTACGATCGACCGCATCGACCACGAAATCAAAATTCGGCGCGAGCAAGCGGTCCACATTCGATTCGGTGAGGAACTCAATGACGCGGTTCACGCGGCAGGCGGGATTGATCTCGGCCACGCGTGCGGCCAGCACATCGACTTTCGACACACCGATGGTGTGCGCCAGCGCGGGAAGCTGACGGTTCGTGTTGGTGATGCAGACATCGTCCATGTCGATCAACGTCAGCTCGCCAATGCCGCTGCGGACCAGCGCCTCCACGATCCAGGAACCGACGCCTCCAACACCCACGATGGCCACGTGCGCTGCGGCAAGGCGTGGCAGCGCCGCAGCTCCGTAAAGCCGCCCGATGCCACCGAAGCGTTGGGTGTAGGATTCATCCATGCAGTCGTTTAATACGACCACAGCAGAAGATCAAGACGCCGGGGTCTCTCGATCCACGTTTCTCAGCAATGATGCGCCCCACGCGTATTCACATAGAGCGAATAGAGGCTCTGCGATGCGGTGATGAAGAGGCGGTTCCGCTTCGGGCCGCCGAAGCAGAGGTTGCTGGCGGTTTCGGGGAGCTTGATGTAGCCGAGCATTTTTCCTGCCGGATTAAAAACGTGGACGCCATCGTAACCGTCGCCAATCCAGCCGGCGCTTGCCCAAAGATTGCCCTCGACGTCGCAGCGGACGCCGTCCGAATTGCCCTTTGCTTTCTTGTCCGCCAGAACGCCTTTGTTGGTGGTGAAAACCTTGCCATTCTTCACCTTCTTCCCATCCACATCATAGACACGGATGTTTTTCGGTGAGCCGCTATCGACGATATAGACCTTCTTATAATCCGGTGAAAAGCACAGCCCGTTCGGCTTCTCCAGATCCTCGGTGATCTTGGTGATCTCTCCACTAGGATCGATGCGATACACTGCCTCCTTCAGCAGCAGTTCCCCTTTATTGCCCTCGTAATCCATCATGCTGCCATAACCTGGATCAGTGAACCACACAGAGCCGTCGGCATGCACGGCGCCGTCATTCGGTGCGTTGAGCGGTTTGCCTTCGAACTTGTCGGCCAGCACGGTGATCTTGCCGTCGAGTTCGTAACGAACGACGCGGCGCGTGGCGTGCTCAAAGGAGATCTGGCGGCCTTGCAGATCAAAGGTGTTGCCGTTGCTGTTGTTCGCGTTGTTGCGCAGCACGGAGACGTGGCCGTCTTCGGGAAGATAACGCATCTGCGCGTTGTTGGGAATGTCGCTCCAAACGAGGTAGTTGCCGCTGCCGTTCCATGCCGGGCCTTCCGCCCAGAGCATGCCGGTGTGCAGGCGGCGGATGGGCGAGTTTCCTTGAATGAGTTTTTCAAACTCAGGTTCGAGCACAATGACATCGGGATCTGGATAGCGCTCAGGCGTCTGGCCGGACCAGTCGCGGGACAGCAAAGTCGTGGTGGCGGCGGAAACGGCGAAACTGGTCAGGAAGGTGCGGCGGCTGGTGTTCATGGCAGGAAATGGTTGTAGCGAATGGAACGTGCGATTGGCAAGAGATTTGGCAGCAGTAGCGAAGGAGAAAGGACACAAAAAAGCCCCGGCTGCATCGCTGCGGCCGGGGCTGGAGTGATCCAGGTTGGTGGGATTAGACGATCTCCACGTTCTGGCGGCCATGCTCGGCGTAATCCTTCGCAGCCCAGCCGGGCATGGCGACAGGATACCAGCCTTCACCATCGGGTTTGACCGGAGCTTCGGACTCAGGGGTGATGATGTTGGGCATGTGCTGCACTTTGCTGTTGAGCACTTCATCCCACTTCAGCTCCTTGCCGGAGTAGGTGGCCATGCGGCCCATGAGAGCGGTCATCGTGGATTCAGCACCGTAGTAGGCGTTGTTGATGGGCTTGTTCTCACGGATGGCGGCCTGCAGGGTGTCGTGCTCGGTCTGATATGGATCTGGGTCCAGCTTCTTGGCATTTCCCTTGCCTGCAGATGCGGGATCCTTGCCACCCGGGCGGTATTTCCAGATGGTTTCGCCCTTGTGGTTGTTGGCGTAGCAGCGGCCGCTGTTGTCGAGGTAGATCTTGCCCTTGGTGCCGGTGAATTCTTCGCGCACGGCGTTGCTCACACCAGACTGGTGACGGCACTGGCTGTTGATGCGGACACCGTTTTCATAGGTGTACTCCACGTAGTGGTGGTCATAGATTTGGGCGAACTTCTTGTCCACGCGCTGCTGGCGGCCGCCCATGCCCTGGGCGCTGATGGGATGACCACCGAGGAACCAGTTCGCCACGTCGATGTTGTGGATGTGCTGCTCATTGATGTGGTCTCCGCAGAGCCAGGTGAAGAAGTACCAGTTGTTGAGCTGGTACATGAGTTCGGTCTGGTCAGGGCGCTTGTCACGGAACCAGATGCCACCACCATTCCAGTAAACCTGGCCGGAGACGATGTCGCCGATGACGCCGTTCTCCTTGACCTGGGTGAGGGCTTCGCGGTAGCAGTTTTGGTAACGGCGCTGCAGACCGCAGACGACCTTGAGGTTTTTCTCGTCGGCGATCTTGGCCATTTCGAGAACCTTGCGCACGCCGGGACTGTCCACAGCGACGGGCTTTTCCATGAAGATGTTTTTACCAGCGTTCACAGCGGCTTCGAAGTGATACGGGCGGAAGCCGGGAGGCGTGGTGAGGATGACGAGATCGCAGCAATCGATCACCTTCTGATAAGCGTCCGTGCCAGCAAAGATGCGGGAGTCATCGACCTTCACCTTGTCAGGGACTTTGTTGCGCAGATTGCTCAGGGCGCCGTCCGCCTTTTCTTTGAAGGCGTCGCCCACAGCGTGCAGCGTGACGCCCTTCTGATTGGTGCTGAGCGCCTGGCCGGCAGCGCCGGTGCCACGACCGCCGCAGCCGATGAGTCCGATTTTGATTTCATCGCTGCCGGCAGCCCAGGCAGACTGGGCGACGGTAAGCGCACTGGCGGCGGCGGTGGTGCCGATAAACTGGCGGCGGGAGGTCGCCGCTGCTGGGGGTGGGGTCGGTGTGTTCATGGGTTGAATGGGTTGGGGTGACATGGCTTCAAATCAGGCGAGCGCGTTTTTGATGAGCGCGAAACCTTCGGTGTAAACTTGTTCGGTGTTGGGGAAGAAATCGCGCCAGACGCGGGTGGCGGCGGCGAGGTCTGGCATGGCGCTGCCAAAGGCTTCGATGGTCATCCAGCCGTCATAGCCGATTTTTTTGAGGTGCTTGATCTGCTCAACAATGTTGATGTGGCCACGGCCAGGAGTGCCGCGATCGTTTTCGGAGATGTGGACGTGGTTGAGCTTGCCGGAGGCAAACACCGTGTCGATGGCCGCCAGTGGGTTCTTTTCTTCGATGTTGGCGTGGAAGGTGTCATACATCGTGCCGAAGTTTGGATGATCGACACGCTTCACGTAGGCGGCGGCCTGCTCCATGGTGTTGAGCAGATGGGCCTCGAAGCGATTGAGCGCTTCGATGGCGCACTTCACGCCCGCAGCTTCAGCGACGGGAGCGATGGCACGATGCACTTCGGCAGCGCCTGCGAGTTCGGCCTCCGAAGGGAAGGCTCCAGTAAACTGGCCGAGCACCTGGTAATAGGGGCCGACAAGGGTCTGCACGCCGGCGTTGTGCGCGCATTCGATCACACGCTTGAGATGATCGATGGCACCCTGACGGTTTGCCGCGACGGGGCTGATGGCATTGTGGGCTTCATCTGGCAGGACGGTGACAGCGGTGCATTCGAGACCATTGTCCTTCAGCACCTGGCCGATGCCTTTGAAATGGGCGGGATTGCTGACATCAAAGATTGGAACCTCGACTCCGTCGTAGCCGGTGGCCTTGAGTTTTTCGATGACGGGGTAGTTTGCCTCGGTGATGTGGCCGGAGTAGAGAAGGAGATTGAAGCCGATTTTCATGGGGTGGGACGCGAAGCTAGGGAATGGCGGGCGAATTGGCAAGGTCTGTGTCGGAAGATTTCCCTCGTCAGGCACAACGGCCCTGCTGCTGCCTCTATTGCGTCAACCTCGGGAAATCGCAGCGCAGGCTCAGCAGCGGCAAATTAGGCATTGAAAAGGATGCGCCCGATTTCATTAGTGCGTAGACTTCCCGCCATGCGAGTTTGCTGGCTGAAATCACACCTCATCATGACTGCCCTTCGTTTCATCGCGCTGTCCGCCACCTGCCTTGCCCTGGCTTCCTGTGAAAACACGAAAAAATCCGGCGGCACTAGCAGCGATCCCTATGCCTCCAACTACGGCACCGACGGGCACTACAATCCTTACCCGGGCCAGAGCGGCTACGCATCTTCCACCACGCCGAAGTATCAGACCCCGCCGGCCCCTGCCTCCTCCCTGCCACCGGAGCCCCCAGCGAATCCCTATTCTTTCAGCGGCACGAAAAAGGTGACTCCTTCCAGCACCTCATCCACGCCCAAGAAGACCATCGCCTCCAGCACCTCCGCGAAAAAGAAATCCACCCCTTCCAAATCCAAAGCGACTGGCAAAAAATCTTCCGGTTCGAGATACACCGTCGTCAAGGGTGACACGCTTTCCGCCATCGCCCGGAAAAAGGGTTCTTCAGTGGCTAAAATCAAGGCCGCCAATGGCCTCAGCGGTGATCTCATCCGTCTGGGTCAGACCCTGAAAATCCCCTGATTCAACGTTCGACGCATTTTTTGGCTCCAAAACGTGCTGCGACTTGAATAATTCCACCGTCACGGCCGTCAATCCTCTGCCAACAATAATCCATGCCTGCCTCAGCATCGACTGACCCTGGCGAAGTCTCAGACCTCGACTTGGTCAAACGTAGCCAAGCAGGCGACACGCGGGCCTTTGACGTTCTCGTCACTCGCTACCGTGGGAGGATTTATGCCATGACCTATCACCTCATCCAGAACGAAACCGAAGCATGGGACCTCGCCCAAGAGGCTTTCATCAAGGCATGGCGTGCTCTGCCGACGTTCAAGCATGACGCGGGATTCTACACCTGGCTCTACCGCATCGCCCACAATGTGAGCTACGACTGGCTCAGGAAGAAGAAGATCCAGGGCGATGGTGAATTCGATGACGAGCGCACCGAACACCGCGTCGCCGTAGGCGCGGAAGCCACGCCAAAAGGCGATTTAGCCCCCGACGCTGCCATGACAAACGCCGAGCTCGGGCAGCGTATTCAGCAGGCCATCGCCAAACTTTCGCCCGAACACCGCCAGGTCATCGTCCTGCGTGAGGTCGAAGGGCTCGCTTATGAAGAAATCGCCGCCCTCATCCCCTGCTCTCTCGGCACGGTGATGTCTCGCCTTTTTTACGCCCGCAAGAAACTTCAGGAACAACTCCACGACGTTTATGAAACCTCCATCTGAAGAACATGACCTCATTCGCTGGATTGATGGCGAAATGAATGAAACGGAAATCGCCACGTTTGAGGAGCGCCTCAAGCAAGATCCCGTGCTCGCCAAGGAAGCCCGGCAAATGCGCGAACTGAGCACCAGCCTCCGAACCCATCTGCCCGCCGAAATGCGTGTGCCACACGCCGATTACTTCAACACCCAGATCGAAGTGCGCATCACCCAAATGGCGCTGGACGAAGCACGCGCCAAGCAGGCATCGCCGGGCTTGGGTGCGATGTTTCAATGGCTGCGCCAACCATGGTTTGCCCTGGCCGGCACTGCTGCCCTGGCGGTTCTGGGCTTCTTCCTGCTGAATCCTGCGACGGGTGACGCTTCGGAAAGCATGATCATCAGCTCCTACACTCCCAACACCCACGTGCAGGCGCGCACCTACCATGACAGTGCCGCAGATGCCACCGTCCTGATACTTGATGGACTGGATGCCGTGCCGGCTGAGCGAAAAGTCTCGGGAATCAACATCCAGCGCAGTGAAGTAGAGCCTGAACTGGCCTCGACGACAATGTTCGACTCGCATGGAACTCCGGTGCTCATGATTTCCCGTGACGCGCTAGGCAATCCCATGATCACTCCTCGCGGATGAAGCCCATCCTTACAGCGCTCTTCCTTGTCATCTGCACGGCCCTTGCCAGTGCCCAAGGCGAGCCACCATCCGTGGTATCTTCAGTCAAACACGCGACTGAAGGTCACGTGTGGGGCGCGCTCATTTTCGCCACCAACGATGCCACCCAACTGACCGGTGCCAAAGAGCCGATTCACGCGGATCTGCCCCGACTGAATGAGCGTCTCGCGAAGGTGTTTCCATTCAAACACTTCGAAATCCTCGGCCAGCATCGGCAGGACATCTTCCGTGAATATGAATCCTGGGTCGTTCCTTCCCGGGATCTGTTCATGAAAATTGATTCCAAAGGCCCGGCGGACAAAGGCGGGGTGAATTTGCACCTCCAAGTCTGGCGTGAGCAGCAGGTATTGGTCAAAAGCGATGCTGTTCTGCGCAAAGACAGCCCATTGTTCATCGGCGGACCGCCATGGAAAGAAGGACGCTTGATTTTTGTTCTTTGCCTGGAGCGCAAATAAAGGGAACTCACTGGGCATCCAGCCAGTTCAAAGGCTCTGCGGGCTTCGATCAACATGACAGGATCAAGTCGCACGGCAGAAATCATCCGCTATGGCCCATGAATCACGCTGAGAAATGACGTTGGGTTCCAAACCTGGCAACTGATACCACGCGCCATTGAAAACGGGTCTGAGCAGGTTTGTGTACGGGTAGCGTGGCGCTCCAGTCGTAGGTTGGATGTGTTTGGCGTCGCAACCGCTTCTTCGCTCCACAACTCCCTCCGCCAAACCGTCCGACCACGAGGGTGTTCGCACGCCCCGATGTTTGCGGAACGCTGATGTACGGGCGGGCTATCGCCACACCCATCCTACGTATGGCGGCCAAGCAAGCATTGGCTGCCCGATTTGACTTGAAGTCTCCAACTAAAAACAAAGTCTCTTCTACAGAGCCGAACTTTCATCGGCTCCGAAATAGACCCGTTTCAATGAATTGTGGTATAAGTCATCCATCCAGCCAGAAATTACTGACTCATGCCTGAGCTAAGCCAAACGAGGCGCACCATTTTAGGTGCTGCAGGCGATGCCGATGTCTCACACAGCGTTTAAGCGGAAGTTTCGCAGCCTCTTCGGCGGCTCTCCGTATGGTGAGATCCTGAAGGTGAGGCTGAACTATGTGCGCCAGCTGCTCACGACGACGCGTCTTTCCGTTGCCGAAGTGGCCGAGCGCTCCGGCGATGGTCTGCACGTTCACGCCGCAGCGAAGTTTTGAGCCTGGAATTTGGGCACAAAAAATCCCGCATCTCTTACGAGATGCGGGATGATGTTTAATCTGGCAACGTCCTACTTTCGCATAGCCTTTCGCCA
>JAPLUN010000022.1 GCA_026397715.1 Verrucomicrobiota bacterium | reverse complement strand
GCCACCGCAAATCCAGAACCCTTCATGGCGCTGCCATTCGCCGAGGCCAGCGCCAGCATCATGTACAACGGCCCGCAGGGCAGCAGCGGCGTGGCCAGCCCGAGAAGCGCGGCACGCCATTTACTCTTCATTTTAAACGCCGCCGTCTGCACCTTGCGCAGCCCGGCGGAGAGAAAGCGCGGCTTGGGCAGCCAGGCATCCAGCCCCAGGCCCACACAGGCAAAAGCCAGCACCAGCAGCCACGGCAGCACCATGCCAGCCCCATGTTGAAAAAAGGCCAGCGGCACCGCGCCAATCGCTCCGGCGATCGCGCCCGCTGCGCCATAGGAAATCATTCGTCCGGTGTGGTACAGCGCCGTGCTGCGCATGAAGCCGCCACCTTTCGGACCAATCGCCCACGAACACGACAGCGGCCCGCACATGCCCACACAGTGGACGCTGGTGACAATGCCGGCCACGAAGGCTGCGGCGCTGGTGTCGATCTGCATCATGCCGGTATCAGATGCTTAAGCGGCACGATCTCCGGCTGATTGTTGAGTGCGATGTAGAACAGCACGCTCCATGCACTGAGAAGCATGACAAAGGCGAGCACTACCCACAGCCACGGGCGGCTTGCAATGCAGCCCAAGGTTTCACTTTTGGAGATATTGTCCGGGGTCAAGGTAGTCATTGGATTTGAGGGTTGGGTCAGGGCCGGTAAACTCGAAAGGCTTGGTGCGGTAAATCTTGCCGTCCTTCGTGTCGGTGATGACGATGGTGAGCTTGAACGGGACTTTGAAGTCTTTCTCCGGCAGCGTGATCATCAGCGGCTTCAGTTCATCTCCCTGCGCGGCGATGGTGATCGGCGCGTCCGCACCTGCAGCAGCCAGTCCTGCGGGCAGTCCGCCATCCAGAGCCAGCTTGAAGGTGCGCGGCTCGTTGCGTTTGTTGATCAGACGTACAAGGAACTGGTTCCGCACGCTGTTGTTCGTCACATAATACGGCGAGCCCTGCATGCGCAGCACGTTGGCGCGCATCGGCTCGATCCGGCTCGCCGAAAAGGCAAACACCGCCACCCCGAGAAACAGCAGCCCTGTATACAAAATAATGCGCGGGCGGACGAAGCGCGTTTTGCCTCCGTTGAATCCGACAAGGGATGAGTAGCGCACCAGCCCGGTCTTCCGTCCCAGCTTCGTCATGATGGTGTCGCAAGCGTCCACGCATGCTGCGCAGCCGATGCACTCAAGCTGAAGCCCGTTGCGGATGTCGATGCCCGTGGGGCACACCTGCACGCAGCGCAGGCAGTTTACGCAGTCTCCCGCTCCGGTGGTGCCCGCCTTGCCACGTGGCTCACCGCGCTTTTTGTCGTAGCCCACGTTGATCGTGTCGTCATCCACCAGCGCGGACTGCATGCGGCCATACGGGCACATGATTACACAAAACTGCTCACGGAACCAGCTGAACGCTCCATAAAGCCCCACGGTGAGAAACATCACCACACCAAAGGCGATCACGTGCGACTGCGGAGAGTGGTGCATCATTTCATACAGCTTCTCCAGCGAGACAAAGTAGCTCAGGAAGATGTGCGCAATGATCAGCGAGGATAGAATGTAGAGCGAGTGCTTGATGACTCTCCGTGTGATCTTTCCCGCCGTCCACGGTGCCGCGTCCAGCTTGCGCCGTGCCGAGGCATCGCCATCCACCAGCCGTTCAATGCGGCGGTAGATGTGCTCCAGAAACACCGTGTAAGGACAGGTCCACCCGCACCACACACGCCCAAACAGCGCGGTGATATAAAACAGCGAGAACCCCAGGCCCGTCACGAGGAAGAAGCCCACCCACAGATCTTGCACCGCCAGCGTCAGGCCCATGAAGTGAAAGCGGCGGTTCAGCACATCCAGAAACACCGCCGGGAAACCGTTCACCGGTATCCATGGCAGCGCCACATAGATGATCAGCAGCAGCAGCGCCACCAGGCGTCGGCCCCTCGTGAATTTGCCGGACACATCGGCCGGGTGCAGTGTCTTCTTGCTGCCATCTTCATTGATGGATCCAAGCGAAACGAGGTTCAGGGGGTTGAGTGGCATGGGGAGGCCTTGCGGCTATTTGGCGGCAGGCGCGGCGGCAGGTGTAGCGGGAGCAGCAGGTGCATGCGCGGCAGGGGCAGCTCCTGGTGTTGCTCCTGGTGAATCTGCGGCGCGCGTGATCGGCTCACCTTCTTTGTGATGACTCAGGACAAAGGCGACCACTTCACTCACGCGCTTCATGCCCAGCACCAGCTCCCATGCAGCCATGCCTTTCGTGATGTCGGGCGAGCCTTTGCGCACAATCTTGAAGATCTCCGTCGGCTTGCCGCCATGCTTCCATTCCTGATCGTTCAGTGGCAGGCCGGGCAGCTTGGCGCCACTGAGCATCCCCGTAAGATCCGGACCATGGCAGGTGACGCACATGCCCGGCGTCATGAAGGTGGCCTTGCCGGCCGCCACCGCAGCGGAATCACGCGACAGCGCCCAGAGCTGCTCATCGTTGATGGATTCCATCTGCTTGTCACGTGCCGTTTGCATCTCGGCCATCGCCTTGTCGATCACGACCGTGTCACTGCTGCCCAGACCGAGCTGGTAGTAGCACAGCCAGTGGATCACAAAGTAGGCGATGGCGATGTAGAGGGTGAAAAGCCACCAGTTCGGCAGCTTCTGGTCATACTCCTGAATGCCGTCGTAGCTGTGTTCGCGAAGTTGGGGCTCGTTGTTGGGGGATGGCTTCTTGGGGTCCATGGCGGGGGAGGAGTTATTCAAGTGGCAGACGTGACATGTGCTCGGCCTTGTCTTTGCGCAGCAGCATGCCGCGAAGGGTCATGATGCCAAAAACGAGCACGGTGGTGGCGAAGGAGATGACGGGCACGACGAGGTGCCAGTTTTCGTAAATGATGCGCTTGTACATGGGCTGCTTTGGTGGGCGTGGGTTTACTCTGCGCCGTTGGCTCGGCGGCCGTTGTCAGGAATGATCGGGGTGAGCGGGAATGGCACTCCTTGACCTTTTTTGGACAGGGCTTCCTCCACCGCTGGCTGCTCGAACTGGCCGAGCTTCTGCAAGTAGGCGATCACAGCCACCATCTCGCTGTCGGGCCGCACCACGATGTTCGACTTCTTCAGCTCCGTGGCGATCTTCACGCCCTGCTCAAGAGCCTTCATCTTGATCTCCGTGCCATCCATCGGCGGATAAGGCACGCCCAGCTGACGCAGCACGGCGATCTTCCGGGGAAGGGTTTTTTGATCAAATGGCTTTGTGTTCAGGTGCGCATACGGCGGCATGTTGGACATCGGGGACATCGAGCGTGGGTCCATCAAATGCTCGTAGTGCCAGGAGTCCGGACGCTGTCCGCCTTCACGTGCGAGATCAGGACCCGTGC
>JAPLUN010000118.1 GCA_026397715.1 Verrucomicrobiota bacterium | reverse complement strand
GGCGCATATGGGGGTCTTTGCGGGCGAGGACGATTTCGCGGGCGACCTGGCGGTAGGCTTCGAGATCGGCGATCTGGGACTTGGGGCTCCATGAGGGCGGCACCCAGAGGGAGGTGATGAAGTAGATGGGCACGGTGGGCTGCACGGCGCGGATGGCATCGAGAAGCCCATCATGTTTTTGCGGTAGCGCTCCACGGGGCCGCCGCCCTGCCAGTCGTTCACGCCCATGAGCACGGTGATGACGTCGGCCTTGAGGGTTTTCAGGATGTGGGCATCAACCACGTTGGAGGCGCGGCCGCCGAGGCCGAGATTGATGAGCTGCCAGCCCATCTTTTGAGCTACCAGATACGGGTAGGTTTTGTCGATGGCGCTGGCGGTGAAGCCGTGCGTGACGGAGTCGCCATAGGCGACGTAACGCACCGCGGGTGCTGCGGGCGGAGGCTGCATCTTCGCGGTGGCATTGACCTCCAGGCCCTGGAAATCGACGGAGTCGCCGTAGGGCAGGACGATCTCGTAATCGTGAAAGCCGGGGGCGACGGCGGGCATTTGTACCTCCACGGATTCGGGGGCGCGCTTGGGCGTGGCGGTCTTGGTGTGAAAGGTCCAGGTGGGCTGGGTGGCGCCGTCGATGAGGTAAATGCCGTTGCTGTTCCGGGCGCTGGTGGAGATGTGGAGTTCATTGAACTCGAGCCGCGCCTTCACCTGCGTGGCATCCGTGCGGAAGCGGATGCGCGCGCCGGGATTGTCCCAGCGGTAGCCTTTACCGGGGATGTCGAACACGCGGTCGAAGCGGGCGAACTTGATGGTACGCGGCTCCGCACCCGCCAGCCCAAACTCTCTCAGCTCAGTCGATACGAGCTCCATGTGTACGTAGCCGGAGTAGCCGATGCTGGTATCATCTGCTTTGATGAGGCGTGTCTCCGCCGCCACTGCCTGCGCAGCCAGGGGCGCGCTGAGGAGGCTGAGGGAAACGAGGCAGGTGCAGCGAAGGAGATGGCGCAGGGAGCGGCTGCGGCATGGCTGGGGCGCGGGTGGCTGGAAGGTGGGCATGGTGTGCGGCAGACTGGCCTGCGCGGGTGGGGCGTCAACTTTTCTGCGAGGGTGCTGCGGTGGGGGTGAATGGCTTGCTGCGGCACCGTGAATGAGGGTGGCTGAGGCGTGGATGGCAAGTGAGAGCGCAGGGTCGGGTGGAATATTTTGTCAAGAATTTGCACACTGACCCCATTTTGGGGCGGTCCGAACCTTGTTTCACCTCCTAGCCCGCGATCCAGGCAACATGCTGGTCACGATGGGTAGATATGCCTTGAACGCTTCGGGCAAGGGCTCTTGATCCTTGCCGGTGGAAACCATGGGAGAAAGCGACCAGTAATTTCCGTGCAGGCGGTCACTGAGGAAGAACATGAGCGCGCCAAGTTTTTGCGCGGGGACACCTTCTTTGAGGTGGATGGTCTTTTGCAGCAACTGCCCGCCCATACCAATCTCTGCGACAGAGAACAAACCGGAGGTGGCCTGGCGCAAGAATGCAAAGCCGGTGTATTCCCCTTTTTTGACCGGCTGGGTCATCAGGCCATACACGCGCACGGCGTCCTGATCTGCGAGCAGCACGGATCCGCCCTTGTCCTGGAGGGCCTTGCCGCCGTG
>JAPLUN010000040.1 GCA_026397715.1 Verrucomicrobiota bacterium | reverse complement strand
CGCAAACGGGTGCTCAAGCTCTCACTGCCACGCCAAAAACGCCCCTGGATGGATGCCATTCTCCTCAAGATCCAATCCCTCTCAGCTCCTTTCACTTACTCTACTGCATAATCCGGGTTTAATTAAAACGTGGCTGACCCTGCCTGAGAAATGCTCACAGGGCTTCGCGAGGGTGTCAGTAAAGTGGTCCGCACAGTCCTCTGTGCGGCGCTCCGCCAACCCCTGCCGCCCCGCGCAGGATACGAAATCTAAAGGCAGCTAAAATAGTTCAAAAAGCCTTACCGCCCGCTGACTCCAGCAGGTTTCTTCGCTTTCTTTTCCGCCTTCGGTTTCGCTTCACGCGGTGGGAACTCCCAGCCCATGATGCGCTTCTCACCGGGCGTGCAGACCAGGAAGGTGCTGAAGGGGCGGCCGCGCTTGGAAATCATGCCTGTGATCAGCGAGGTCTTGCCATCGACAAAGAACTCGCGTGCATTCTCCGGCGTGATGTCCTTTTGGCACAGCTTCTTCGGCAGTCGTGCGTTGCACTTGGTCGTCTCAGTGGCGTTGATTTTGCACTGATAGGCATCGGCCGTTTCGTAAATCTTTTCTCCCTTGCGGCCTTTCTTGGCGCACACCGGGCAGTCGGCGATCACCGGGCACTCGTCCCAGTTGATGCTGTCGGGATCTGAACCGTCGCCAAAGACGAAGGCGATCTTCATGTCGTCCTTGATCTGCAGTGCGGCGCTGAAGTCCTTGCCCTTCTTGCTGCGGAAGCCTTCGAGCGGACCGAGGAAGCGGGTTTCGATCAGCGTGCGAATTTCGTCTTCGCTGAGCGCACGGCTCGCCACGGTCTTGAAAACGCGCACCTTGCACTTCGGATTTTTGCAGCCGTAGAATTCTTCGGTCTGCTTGTAGCCTTCCTTGCTGCCGCACACGCCGCAAGTGGCATGGAAGTCAGGGAACACTTTGTCCTTGGCCGCTTTGGAGTAGGCCTTGGTTTTTTCCACCACCTGCTTGGTCAGGTGGCGGATATCCCGCATGAAACTGGCACGGTCCAGCTCCCGATGCTCCATCTGGCGCAGCTTGTATTCCCACTGGCCGGTCATTTCAGGCGAGCTGAGAGCATCAATGCCGATGGCGCTGATCTGTTCAATGAGAGCCAGCCCTTTGGCAGTCACGTGGAAGTCCCTTTGCACACGCTCAATGTACCGGTCCATGATCAGACCTTCGATGATCGCCGCGCGCGTTGCAGGCGTTCCGAGACCACGTTCGCTCATCGCCTCGGCGAGTTCTTCGTCTTCCACCAGTTTGCCTGCACCTTCCATCATGGAAAGGATGGTGGCTTCTGTGAAGCGCGGTGGCGGCTTGGTCTGGTGCTCGTTCACCTCGACATCCAAAGTCTCGGCCTTGTCGCCGGGATTCGCAGCCACCAGCAGTTTGGCGGCGTCTTCGCCACCTTCGGCTGCTTCTTCAGCGGCCTTCTTGCCATAGACTCCCAGCCAACCCGGTTCCTTGAGGACCTTGCCGTTGCTCTGGAAGGCATCCTGGCCCACCCGCGTGATGCGCGTGGTCACTTCAAACTCGGCCGCAGGGAAAAACACCGCCACGAATCGGCGTGCCACCATGTCGAACAGCTTCTGCTCGGCTTCGGGAAGTTCCTTGGGCGGAATTTGCCCGGTGGGGATGATGGCAAAGTGGTCACTGACCTTGCTGCTGTCGAAAATGCGCTTGTTGAGCTTCACCCACTTCTTATCCAGCGCCGTGGCGGCGTGCGTGCCCAGCTCATGCGGCAGCGCGTCCTGCTTGCGGCTGTCATGGCTGGCAAAGGTCTGCAGCGTCTCAGTCACCGTGCCGAGGTAATCTTCCGGCAGGTGGCGTGAATCGGTACGTGGATAGGTAAGCACCTTGAACTTTTCATACAGTGCCTGCGCGATTTGCAGCGTGCGCCGTGCCGAGAAGCCGAAGCGGTTGCTCGCTTCACGCTGCAAGCTCGTCAAATCGTACAGCAGGGGAGGAGCCTGACGCGTCGGCTTGGTGATCTGCTCGATGATCCCCGGCTTGCCCTTGCTGCGGTCGGCGATCGCCTGCGCGGTGCCCTCGTCCCAGAGACGCTCGGCTTTCTTATGCTCGTCGTTCTCGTCTTTCTTGAAGCGTTCATCAATCCAGCGGCCCGAATACTGGCCTGTTTTCACTTCAAACAGCGCGATGGCTTCAAAATACGTCCGCGGCACAAAAGCGGCGATGTCACGCTCACGCTGTGCCAGCACGGAGAGGGTCGGCGTCTGCACCCGGCCCACAGGCGTGAGGCGGAAGCCGCCATGACGCGAATTCAGCGCTGTCAGCGCACGTGTGCCGTTGATGCCCACCAGCCAGTCGCTTTCACTGCGGCACTTCGCCGCGTCCGCCAGCGGCAGCATCTGCTCATTGGTGCGCAAATGCTTGTAGGCATCCAGAATCGAGCCCTGGGTCATGGACTGCATCCACAGGCGCTGCACTGGCTTCTTGCAGCCGCTGGCGTCCATGATGTAGCGGAAAATCAGCTCACCCTCACGCCCGGCATCGCAGGCATTGATCACGCTGTCCACGTCCTTGCGCTTCAGCAGCTTCGTCAGCAGCTTGTAGCGGTCCGCGCTTTGCTCGATGGGATTGAGCTCAAACTGCTCCGGCATGATCGGCAGGCTGGTGAAGCCCCAGCCGATTTTCTTGCCATCCACCATCGGCATGCCGAGTTCCAGCAAATGGCCCACGGCGGAGGAGATCACGTGCGTTTCATTCTCATACCAGTCCTTCTCTTTGGCGAAGGGCTTCATGCCGGGGGCTTTGGCAAGTGCGCGGGCAAGATCGGCTGCGACACTGGGCTTTTCGGCAATGATCAGGGTTTTGGGCATGTGCGTATGAACAGGTTGTATCGGAAAATGGGCCTACTTAGGGCATGCTTTCACCCCGGATGTCAAGGTGCGCGCTCTTTAGACCGCAAATGGGTTACGCTGTTCACCCAGCTTCAGACTTCCGTTCTTGTTCAAACAAACCCACGCGATCCCAGCCTCCCGCACTTCGAATCAGCTTACCTCGCCGCCGATTTCGCTCCCAGCGCATCGTCCATGTGCACCAGAGATTCCGACCTATGCTTGGACGCCAGATCTTTCATCCCCAGGTGTTCATACAGATCCGCCAGTTTGACGTGGCAGGACTTCTTGTCTCGGGCATTGGGCAGCGAACGCTCAAAATCACCCACGGCCTCTTTATACTTGCCCAGCTTGGCATACACATGACCCCGGGTATCAAGGAAGAACGGATTGTTCGGCTCGCCCTTCAGCAGTTCATCGATTATCGCCAGCGCCTTTTCCAGTTCAGCGTGATCCGTGGATACCGACGCAATGGCCATCGCCAGATTGTTGCCGATCACCTTAAATCCAGGATTGAGTGAACTGGCGAGCTCAAAATGCGACTTCGCAGACTCGCGGTTGCCCTGCTTCCAGTCCATCACTCCCAGGTAGTAGTGGAGAAAAGATGAAGAGATCCCTCCGTTGCTCAGAATCCGTTCCACATAGCGCTGACGTTCTGCAGGTTCACTGGTCAGCTCCTCACAGTCGCCGAGGAATGCCATGATGAGATCCTGGCTTTCCGGGCTGATCTGGATGCCCTGCTCCAGCAGCTTCAGCACCTCCATGCGCTTGCCAGCCGGCTGCTGCTTGAGGTATCTGCTCCATGATAAATAAATGCCGCCGACGAGCTGGCGCTCCTCGCGCGTCGGATTGCCATTCGTCGAGCCGGTAATCCATTGCACAGCCTCCTCAAACTTCCGCTGCAGGCTCAGGCTCACGGCGATCGAAAAGCGCACCTCGGAGCCAGTGGCATTGGCCGATTTAGACATCCCGCGCAGAGCATTCTCCGCTTCATGAGCGAATTCCACCGCCGCTCCATCCTGGCCGGAAAATTGCAGCGCCGTCGCCTTCATCAGCAGCAGGTCAGGACGTTTTTTCAGCTCCATTTTGTCCAAATGCGTCAGCACCGTCTGCCACCGCTTTTGTCCCGCAGCAAAGCGCGCCGCCAGTTCCCGCGCATCCTGGCTCGCTGGATCACTCAGCAGCGCTTTGTTGATGTGATTAAACGCCGCCTGCACATCAGGATTCTTCTGCGCCAGCAAAATGGTGGCCTGGATGACATGGGCCGGCGCATAGCCTGGTCCGTCCTTCGGCGCAATACGCGAAAGCAGGCGCAGTGCGTCGCTTTCTCTCCCCATGCCACGGAGTGCCTTCGCCTCGATCAAGATGGCCCTCGAATTCTGCTCACCATCCTGCATCAGTCGCATCGCCGCGAGGCGTGCTTCCACGAAATGTCCCTGATCAAGATGACTCTGCGCTTCTCGCTCCAGGCGCAGCAAATGCTCCCGGCTGAAGTCGTCGCGCGAGTTCAGCACCATGAACACCAGCAGGATCAGCGTAAACAAAGCGGGCAGTCCCAGCAGCCCGTCCACGCGCTTGCGTTCCTCCAGCATGGAGTTAAGTCGGTAACGTAAAACTTGCATGAAATGACCGGTCATTCGCTTTCCTTTCCTGCATGGGGGCTGTGGTTGATAAGAGCTTGGGCAAGGCAGTGGCGTGCTTGAGCCAGCAGTTCAGTCACCGCGCTCTGCACCCGGGTGTCGTTCTCGGGTTCGACCGACATGATCTGCAGCACATACGTGTTCAGGACCGGACTCGGATTGGACCAGCGCGAGAGCAGACGCTCTGTCATGCGATCCAGCGGCTTTTCACTCGTGAATGTCTGTGCCGTGCCATTTTCATCCAGCACACTCAGCCATAGGTGGGCGCGGGCGAGTTCCGTAGGCTGGTTCATTTCCAGAAATCGCACGGTCTTTTGCGTGTCTCCAGGCAGCGATCCGTCCAATTGTTTCTGAAACTGCCAGCCCTGGCCGGAGTAGCAGAGACGCGTGTCATGAAAGCCTAGAAATGGGAAATTCACCGCGACAAATGCTTCCTGCCTGCCTTTGCGGTAGCGCCACACCTGATTGCGCACCCCCAGATTCCCAATCATTGAATTCTCCACGGGCTGATCACCTTCACGGACCCAGCCTGCAAGTACCTCCGGCAGTTGAAATTCGTCCGCGTCAGCGAGTGCCTTCGCTGCGGCCGGAGCGTTGGAATGGCGGCTCAGTGCCAGAAGTTCAGGGCCAAGCAGCAGCGTCATGCCAATCGCCGCGACCCCCACGCTCAGTCCACCAAACAGTCCGGCGACAGCGGCAGGGGCTGTGGCTGTCCCATAGGGGGAATGGCGTGGCTGGCTCTGCGAGCTGTTCAAGGCGAAATGCCAGCCATGGTCAGCGCTCCATACCAGCAGCAGATCGAGCAGAAAGAACAGCACACCCACAGCCTCATGGGCGGCACCTTGGTCAAGCTCCAGCCTCCAGTAGTGCAGACCACCGATCACTAGGCATATGCGCAGCACATTCGATGCCACCGAGATCAGTCCCGCTGTCACCAGCAGAACCATCGCATGAATCCATGACCGGTTGTTGAAACTGCTGATGATCAAAGCCACGCACATGGCCACCATCAGGGTGTTCGTGCCGCTGCACGCGTCATCCACAAAAAAGCGTTTCTCCGGCGTCGCGACGATGGTTCCCTGCACCACATGCAGCACTTGCATCGCATCCAGCCATCCCTGGCTGAGCCGCGCCGCCAGTCCGGCAAGCATCTGATGCACCTGCTGGTCCAGCATCATCGGCGGCGGGATGAAAAATAAAGAGAGTGCAGGCAGCGACCATGCTGGCGCTTCATGACCTGCGGGTTTTCCCTTGGCCACAGCCAGCGCTGCGGAGCTCACCACAAACGCCAGACCCGCCATGAAGGGAGAGATCAGGACGAACGCAACGAGCGCCAGCAGCAGATGGCATGTGACCAGCCACTTAAAGACGGTGGGATTTTGCGGAAACAAGACGGCCCGGAACATGCCGTCTCGTTTCGCCAGCCAGATCCACGCCAGCAGAGGCAGCGGAAAGAAATGACTGGCAGGATGTCGAATCCAAATCTCTTGCAGAGCAAAAACAAGGCAGACCACTGATGCAGCTGGCATCAACCACGATGCACTGCTTTTTGCTGGGTTCCGGGAGTTCAAGAGAGCTGAAGGTAAGAGGTTGTTAAATCAGGCTAGAGCAGCAGCCGTGTTTTTCGCGCGGCGCTTGAAGGCAAAACCCGCCATGCCCAGGATCCCGCCAAATCCCAGCAGGAGGGACGGCGGCTCAGGCACCGGAGCGATCGGGGCCGCAGTGTATTCATACGTTACCTGCAGATTGCCCGTGCTGGTCCCTGTGATGCTGGTCAGCCAGGAATTGGTGACGCCTGATCCTGATGCCGTGACGGTGGCACCAAAGGTGTTGGTAATATACAAGGGGACAGTACCGGTGCCTTTGAACGAATTAAAGTCCGCGTCTCCGGGAGCGTAGCTGTTGCTGTCAGTGAGGGTGCCCAGCGCGATGTTGCTGAGGTTGTAAGATTGACCCGTCGTCAGTGTGCGGCTGCCCACTGTGCCACCAGGAGTCACCGTTTTGGTCTTCGTCCCTTCCTCAGCCAGATTACCCGTGTCACCCACGGAAGGCAGATAGCCGTCCACCGTATTGGTGAAAACGATCTTGTTTACGGTCACCGAGCCGGAGTTCATGTTCGTGACCGATGCGGAGGAGATGCTGGAGTTGACCGTCCAATCGAGCGTGACACCTGTCAGTGTCCCCAGAGCAGTGTTGAACTGGTTGAAGTAAAATTGGCTGCCACTGGTGATGGTGCCAAAATCCACGGTTTGTGAGATGACATCAGCCCTGCAGGTGAGAGCCGTTGAGAATGCGAATGTGAGTGTGAGTAGAGCGGGGATTATTTTCATAACAGCCATACATTCGACAAGGAGAAGAAAGAAACAAATCACGAATGGTAAGTGTAGCCTTATAGGCAATTTACTCTTGTATTAACTATTTTTGGTCTTGTTTAGCACCCCTTCTAGAAGTGCTAAAAACCGCCGATTTTCCCATTGAAATGCACCTTTGCTGCGCATCAGTTTCATTTCGAACCATTCTCAGTTTTTTACCTCGGTTTGGTGCCATTCTAAAGACGCAATTCCAACCTCGCTTTGAACTGCGATTGCAGAAAATGTAGTGGCAAGACAGCCTTAAACTTTATGAGAAAAAGCCAAAACTTTAGCTGTCTGCATGACTTATGAAGCATTTTTGAATCATAGATAAATCAGCCGAATGCGGGACTTTATGTCTGAAGTGGATCACCGCTACATGTCGGCTTGTGTCTCATCTATCGAGACCCAAAGAACGAGGTGTTTGGATGGAAAATAGAAATCGTAGCACGGCCGCTTTACCCACTCATCCAGGAGTAAGCCGCGCCTGGGTGAAGGTCTGAAACACTTTTCGCGGAGTTCCTGCCGCTGCACCGTAAAATCAGCGTTTTCACGGCCTCCGCTCAAAGGGCGTGCCGCAGTTTAGCTCTGACACGCATGGCATCGAGGTGTGATCGTGTCAGCCTGTTGCGCAAATTCCAAAAGATGCCGAAGCCGGGCCTTGAAGCTCCATTAGACCGTTTCTCAAATGAATGTCCTTTGGATCCAGCGAGCGCAGCGGCCCAGCGAGCGCAGCGGCCTCAGTGCGGGGAGGACGCACCGCCTGCTGTTTATAAACAACAAGCTGGCGGCCGGTTCATTCAACGGGACTGCTCCGCCGCCGGGCAAAGTGAAAGGCTTTTTGAGAACCGGTCTAAAATGCAGATGGATCGGCCAGCGTTTGCGGTCTGACTTTCAGATCCAGATCCTCACAGCTTCCAGAATGTTCGATACCCCCAGTTTGCCCAGAGCATTGCGCTTGTGGCTTGAGATCGTTTTCATGCTCAGACCTAGACGACTGGCCACCTGGCTGGGCCGCAATCCTGAAACCAGCAGGTCGAGAACCTCTTCCTCTCTGATTGAGAGGGCATACTGTGAGGCCTCATCCTCCTCATGGAAACCGCCGGCTGGAGTGATGGATCTGGCCAGGACAGAAGCCAGTTCACTCGACATGTAAGGCACGCCTTCCAGCGCGGCTTGCAGCGCACGCTTCAATTCTTCCACAGATTCATTGCAGCCCAGGCACACATTGGCACCCGCTTGCATCGCCGTTCTCGTGGTCACCGGCGCGGGCGGTCCGCAAATAAGCATCAGGTGCTTTCCTCCCGTCAGTGCGATCACGGATTTCAATGCATCGAGTCCATGCTCCATGTCACGAGGGTGGAATTCCATCATCAGCAGGCTCACCAGGCCGAGTTGCGTGGCCTGCCTGACTTCTTCCACATTGGATGCTTCAGTCGTTTTGCACTCAGGCAAAATTTTCTTCAGCAATAGCTTCCAGCTCGAACGCGTGAACTCGCTCGGATGAAAAAGTACACAGTTAGGCATGTTCATGAAGGTAAAGACTTTTCATCTGCCATCATGCCCATGGCTGACTTCATGGAGGCAGCGTCACGTGAAAGTGGCTGCATGACTCGCGGGTTGATTGGGCTCATGTGCAGTTGGAATGCTTGAAAGTGGGTTGGTTGCAGAGGATGAAAAACTCGAGACGCCGGGCGGCGTTGGAAAGGAAAGGGGACAGTAATGTGCGGGGACTGAAACCGGTTCGCTTAGGTCGTTGTTGAGTCTTGAATCACTGCTGTCTGCCGGTGGCAGACCATTTGAGTAGCAATCAAATATTATGGCTGTTCATGGTTCCGCGTCATTAAAGCCCGCTCTTGGAATCGCCTAAACAGAGGCTTAATAAACTGTGAGCCAAAGAATCACGTGGTGACGGCTCCTAATTATTTCTGAAGTTAGCGTATTTCCAGCGAGTCGGGCGTTTCGACTTTTCACGAAGGATTCTGGAGTCCCATTGAATCATCCCTCATCCATATGGGTTTTCTGATTAAGTTTCGGCTTAGAATGAATCGTGGGTGCCGCTAAATAAATAAAACTTAATTTAGCGGCATTATAAATTATCCCAGATAAATGTATCCACCATAGCAATCAGACTGGTTGCTTTAATTCAGAAATCAAGGTGCTCATCAGCATCAAATCACTCAAATACAATGACTCCCTCTACTAAAAAAATCATGCTCGTTGATGATCACGCCATGTTCGCAGAGACGCTGGGTCAGTACCTGCGGCTGATGTTTAAAGATTTTGAAATTATGGTGGTTACAAGTGCGGAGAAAGCACGCGAACAGTCCTCCAGACATTCTTTTGATGTCGTTCTCATTGATTTGGAGATGGCCGACTGTTCTGGCCTGACACTGTTGGCGGATTTTGCCGCCGCCATGCCTTCTCCTGCCTGCATCGTCGTCAGCATGCACATTCAGGCCCTCTGGATTGAACGTGCCTTGAAGGCCGGAGCATGCGGCTACGTCGCCAAGGATTCACCCCCGGGTGAGATCGTCACCGCCATCAATTACGCCCTCCGTGGAAAAAAATACCTCTCACGCAGTGTCGCGCAGTCCTTTGCTGAAAATGCCGTGAGACTCCCGGCGGGCGGCAAAGAACTGCATAAAGTGCTGAGCAGCCGTGAATTCGAAATTTTCCTTCAGCTCGCCCACGGCAAAAGCCTGAAAGCCATTTCCTTGGATCTCAGCCTGTCAGCCAAGACCGTCTCTGTGCACAAACACAATATCTGGAAGAAAACCGGCATTGATTCGGGTGCGAAAATCGCCCGCTACTGCGTTGAGCATGGTCTGCTCGCCTGCGGCAGCCAGGCCTTCCAGGCCGCTTAAACGAACATAGCCCGTCGCATCTGATGCGGCAGAAAGTGACAGCGTTGCTCTCAGCAAATGATTGAGAGCAACGTCAAGGTTTGAACGCACGAGCCTGGCCGAAAGGTGTTTAAGCAGCACTCTGCATGAAGGAATGAACAAGAGTGGTAGGAAGTGCCATATCCGCCATTCATGACCCACAATCGCGGCTTGAAGCACCGCTGGGTCGAAACTGGAAACCTCTATCACGATTGCCTGACACTTCCTCCTTGGGAGCGCTGTCCTCCGCGCCCGCGGCACGTCTTTTGCGGCACAAAGCTGCAAAAGTAGATAAGCGCCGCTAACACCTCGGCTCTGCTACGGCAAATGCGGAAGCTCATGTTAGGTGAGGAGACTCCATTGGCTATGTGCCCAGCTATTCACCAGAAGTATTTATAGAGGTTCGCAAAACTCATTATCGTTTAGCGGGCTGTTTCTTGCTCGAGGATCATGGGTTTCCTTATTCGCTTTCTTGCGTCGAGCTACGAAGGACAGG
>JAPLUN010000492.1 GCA_026397715.1 Verrucomicrobiota bacterium | reverse complement strand
ATGAGTGTCGGTATAACGGATGGTTCTCTTGTAAATTAGAAATAATAGTCACATGCTCAAATCATGATGCGTAGATATGACTGTTGACCTGCCCAGCTAGAACGCTAATTTCCACCATGCCTGCACGACCCAATGTCCGCTCAGAACTCGAAGCCGCCATGCGCCAGAGAATCCTAGTTATCGATGGTGCCATGGGTACGACCATTCGCGGATACGGACTGAAAGAGGCCGACGCGCGCGGCACACGCTTCCTGTCCAACGAGAAGGATCTGCTCAACAACGGCGACATTCTCTCCATCACCCGTCCGGATATCATCGAGGACATCCACCGCCGCTTCTTGGAAGCCGGGGCTGACATCATCGAGACGAACACCTTCAGCGGCACCAGCATCGCTCAGGCGGAGTTTTTCACGGAGGTGCCACCAGGACGGCGCAAAGATCCCGAGTTCTTCCAGACCGTACTGGAGGACAAGTTCCTCAACGACCTTGCCTGGGAGATCAACTTCGAGTCCGCCAAGCAGTGCCGTAAATGGGCCGACCTCGTGGGCGAAAAGACCGGGCGGAAACGCTACGTGGCAGGGGCCATCGGGCCGCTCACCGTCTCTCTCTCGCAGTTCCCAGACCTTTCCGACCTCAGCTTCCGCTACGTTACTTTTGATCAGGTGAAGGAGGCGTACAAGCACCAGGTGCGCGCGCTCATCGCCGGTGGGGTGGACACCCTGATGGTCGAGACGATCTTTGACTCCCTCAACGCCAAGACCGCGCTCGTGGCGATCCGTGAGGTGTTTGCTGAGGATCAGGTCGAGTTGCCTGTGCAGATCAGCGCGGCTGTCGGACCCGGCGGTGAGACGATGATCTCCGGTCAGGTGACCGAGGCTTACCTCAATGCCATGCGGCATGTGAAGCCTTTGTCCATTGGTCTGAACTGCTCCCTTGGGCCTGACAAGATGCGTCCCTTCCTGGAAGAGCTTTCCTCCAAGGCCGACTGCTTCGTCTCGGCCTATCCGAATGCCGGCATGCCGAACCCGCTGGCACCGACGGGCTTTGACCTGCTCCCACCAGACATGGCGGTGTTTGCCAAAGACTTTGGCAGCAGCGGTTTCGTGAACATCATGGGCGGTTGCTGCGGCAACACGCCTGAGCACATTGCTGCGATTGCCAAGGCGGTGGAAAACCTCGCACCGCGTCAGGTGCCTGCCGACACGCATTCGATGCGCCTCAGCGGCTCGCAGCCCTTTGTGCTGAAGGGGACAACACCGGAGGAGCGCCCGCCTTATCTCATGATCGGCGAGCGCACGAACGTGGCCGGATCACCCAAGTTCGCCAAGCTCATCAAGGAGGGCAAGCTGGAGGAAGCCGTGGCCGTGGCCCGTCAGCAGGTGGAGAGCGGTGCCAATGTAATCGATGTCTGCATGGACGAAGGTCTCATCGATGGCGTGCCCACGATGACCAAGTTCCTCATCCTGCTGCAAACCGAGCCTGAGGTGAACAAGGTGCCCATCATGGTGGACTCCTCCAAATGGGAGATCATCGAGGCCGGTCTCAAATGCTTGCAAGGCAAGGGCATCGTGAACTCCATCTCGCTCAAGGAAGGCGAGGAGAAGTTCAAGGAATGCGCCCGCAAGATCAAACAGTACGGCGCTGCCACGGTGGTCATGGCCTTCGATGAACAGGGCCAGGCCGCCACGTATGAGGACAAGATCCGCATCTGCGAGCGCGCCTACCGCATCCTCGTGAACGAGATCGAGTTCCCGCCGGAAGACATCATTTTCGATCCCAACATTCTCACCGTGGCCACCGGCCTGGAGGAGCATAACAACTACGCGCTCGACTTCATCAACGCCACGCGTTGGATCAAGGAGAACCTCCCGTATGCCAAAGTCAGCGGCGGCGTCAGCAACGTCAGCTTCAGCTTCCGTGGCAACAACAAGGTGCGCGAGGCCATGCACAGCGTGTTCCTCTACTATGCCATCAAGGCGGGCATGGACATGGGCATCGTAAATGCTGGCATGCTCGAAGTGTACGAGGAGATCCCGAAGGACATGCTCGAAAAGGTGGAGGACGTCATCCTCAACCGCCGCCCGGATGCCACGGAAATTCTCGTCGATTACGCCGAGCAGTTCAAAGGCCAGGCCGGCACCACCAAGAAGGTCGAGATCGACATGAGCTGGAGGCAGGGCCCAGTGAGCAAGCGTCTCGAACACGCCTTGCTGCGAGGCATCACCGACTTCATCAATGAAGACACCGCTGAGGCGCTGGCCCAGCTCGGCAAGCCTCTCTCCGTGATCGAAGGTCCTCTCATGGACGGTATGAGCGTCGTGGGCGATCTATTCGGTGCTGGCAAAATGTTCCTCCCGCAGGTCGTCAAAAGCGCCCGCGTGATGAAGCAGAGCGTGGCCTACCTGCAGCCCTTCATGGAAATCGAGAAGGCTCGCAGAGCGCGTGAGCGCGCCTTGCTGCTCGAAGTAGCCGCCAAGACTGTCACTGCTTTGGAAAGCGGCGGTGCTGTCGCAGTGGTCGAATCTTTCAGCTACACTCCCAGCAGCGGCCTGAGCCTCGAAGAGCGCCGTGCGGAAGTGAAGCTCGCTGCCGAACTCGGCGCTGTATTTGAAGTGGAGGGCGAGGCCGCTCTTCAGCAGAAGCTTGAAAGCCTGCGCAAGGATGCCTCCAACTCCGACCGTGTCGTCGCCCCATTCCTCAACCATGCTCAGTCCACCGCTGGTGGTGCTGCCAGCTCTGCCAATGGTCTGACTGCCGAAGACTTGATTCCTGCCGAAGCCGCCAAACAGGGCGGTGGCAAAATCGTTCTCGCCACCGTCAAAGGCGACGTGCATGACATCGGTAAAAACATCGTGGGCATCGTTCTGGCCTGCAATGGCTTCGAAGTCACTGACATGGGCGTCATGGTGCCCTGCGACAAGATTTTGGAAAAGGCCCTCGAAATCGGCGCCGATGTGATCGGCCTGAGCGGTCTGATCACGCCTTCGCTGGATGAGATGGCACATGTGGCCAGCGAAATGGAGCGGCGTGGCTTCAAGCAACCGCTGCTCATCGGCGGTGCCACCACCAGCCCGGCGCACACCGCCATCAAGATCGCGCCAAAATATAGCGGCAGTATTGTGCATGTGCTGGACGCCTCCCGCAGCGTGCCCGTGACGACTTCTTTGCTCAGCGAAGACCAGCGTGAAACTTTTGTGGCCAGCAACGAGGCCCGCCATGCCCGCCTGCGTGAGGAGTACGGCAAGAAGAAGGATCGCGTGCTTCTCAGCATCGCCGAGTCGCGCGAAAAAGGCGTCAAATTCGACTGGGCCACGCAGGACATCGCCACGCCGACATTCCTCGGCACGAAGATCTATGAAGGCCCACAGCTTGTCGCTGCGCTGCGCGAGTTCATCGACTGGTCGCCCTTCTTCCATTCGTGGGAACTGCGTGGCCGCTGGATCGCTGCCGAGCAGCGTTTCTCATCCGCTCAGGAAGATGCGGAGATGAAGGGCAAAGCTGAGGCAGAGGCTCTCAAGCTTTACAAGGATGC
>JAPLUN010000573.1 GCA_026397715.1 Verrucomicrobiota bacterium | reverse complement strand
ACGGCGCTTTCGGTGAGAGGTGGCAGCAGCGGATTGGGGCCAGCGGCCCAAGTGCCAAGCGTGGGCATCATCGAGGCGATTTCGCTCTGGTTGTTCACCTTGTGCAGACCGATGACTCGCAGAGATGTACCAAAGAGGTAGAAGATGGTGCTGTCGTCCAGACCTTCGACCATGCTGCCGCCGCGCTGGAGGATGGGGCTGCCGCGCAGGATGATTTCACCTTCGGTGATGAAGGCTTCCTGGCAGAGGGCCTTGGCGGGTTCGTTGAAATTCATTTCAATGAACACCTTGCCACGGGCACGTGCTTTGAGCGGCTTGCCATCGGGCGAGTACTTGAAGACCTGGATAGAATCTGCGGCGATCTTGATGTACGGCGGGAACTCCAGCTGCTGCGTGGAGATGCTCTTGGCCTCCACGAAACTCATGCTGAGCAGGAAGCTCAAATCAGTGGGAGACTTCACCAGTGTGATGTCTTTTGCTGCGGCCTGAGCCTTGTCGGCAGTGGCTGTGGTGTTCAGGCTGGAGCAGCCGACGCAGAGCACGGCGGTCGCCAGCAGGGCGACTGCGGAGCCGGGGTTGAACAGGGAGGAAAGGTTCATCTGCAAGGCTTAGATACACCCAAAGGTGAATTTGCTCATCTTGAAATTATTATAATGTGCCGTCCGGGGCCTGAGCGGGTGACCTGAGGCGCTCGTAGGTGGAAAACCTGAGGGCGTGGGCATGGGTGGCGTCGGCGGGAAAATCCTCCCGGGCGGTCTCCTGCCATTCGGCGGGATTCACCGGGGGGAAGGGGACACCGCTGCCGAGCATTGAGTCCACGTGGGTCAGGATCAGACGGTCGGCGCAGGGCATGGCGGCGGCGTAGGCCTCTCCGCCTCCGCAGACAAACAACTCGCTGGCACCACCTGCGGCGGCGACTTGCATGGCCTCGGCCACGCTGGCCACGACCTCGCCAGCAGGCGGGACGTAGACGGGGCTGCGCGTGAGCACCAGGGGGTGGTGCTCTTCAAACCAGCCGGTCATTTCTTCATAGGTGCGGCGGCCGATGAGCAGCCACTGGCTGCGGGTAGCGCGGCGAAAGTGTTCTTTATCCCGTGGCAGGTGCCAGGGCACGCCGGTACCGGTGGAGATGAAGCCGTCCGCTGAAACGGCGGCAATGAGGGTCAATACCGGGCGTGGACTCACTCAGTAAATGGCGGATTCACCTTCGCGCAGCAGGCGCACGCGGTTTTCCAACTGTCGTTCGATGGCGGCTTTGACGAGGCGCTCGGCTGGCTCATGGAGGGGCTCGCCACCGAGAGGGAAGGTGTCATGATGCATGGGGATCATGGACTGGGCGCCAATCATTTCAAAGGCGTCCAGGGCTTCTTCAGGATTCATATGCACCTGACGGCCGCTGGGGGCATCGTAGGCGCCGATGGGCATGAGCGCGAGGTCGATGCTGGCGCGTTTGCCGATCTCCTGAAAGCCGTCAAACATGGCGCTATCGCCACAGTGGAAGAGGCAGCGGTCAGGGGACTTGATGAGGTAGCCGCCAAACTGACGGTGCGTGTCATGGATCATCCGCGCGCCCCAGTGGCGTGCGGGGGTGAGGGTGATGCGCAGATCCCGAAAGGTGGCGCTCTGCCAGGTCTTCAATTCCACGATGCGCCCGAAGCCGAGGTTACGCACGACTCTGCCGACGCCTTCAGGCACGATAATGGGCTGGGCGGCGGCGAGCTTGCGCAGGCTGGGAAGGTGCAGGTGGTCGTAATGCGCGTGCGTGACCAGCACGAGATCGATGGGGGGCAGGTCATGCGCCCAGACGCTGGGGTGGCGGACGCGCTTCACCGGGCCGTGCCACAGCGCCCAGTTGGGATCGATGGCGATGTTCACGCCGCCGATCTGGCAAAAGAAACCGGCATGCCCCAGCCACGTCACGGCGATCTCGTTGCTCGTAGCTACTGGCAGGAGACCGAAGTCCTCGCCCGGCTGACGCGGGGCAAACAGGGTGGGGATAAGCACCTCATTGAGGAACTGGATGTTGCGCTTGCGCCAGCCTACAGTTGGGAGCAGGCCGATGCGATTGCCCTGCGTTTGAGCTTTCTTAAGCAGGCCGCGCTTTTTGAGAGGGCTGGAGGAGGATCCAGCCCCGCCGGATGAGGAAGCGGGATCGAAAAGCATGATTGGCTGCTTGAATCTATTGATAATAAATCGCCCAGACCCTCAAATACAAGAATTAAGTGCAGGATGTTGTGGCGGCAGGGATGACATCCCTGTCCGGGTTCCTGCATGCAAGACCTGCGCCAGATCAGCGGCTTTTCACCGTGCCCAGAGCAGTCACCCACTTGCCTTTGGTGACGACCTTCTGCACCACAAAGCCGGCACGCTTTCCAGCGGCGAGGCAGGGCTTGGCCTGTGATTTCAAAATGCCGGAGAGCATCAAGATGCCGCCAGAGGCGACGGAGCGAACCATCTGTGGAAAAGCCGACTCCAGAATATCAAAGAAGATATTGGCGGCCACGATGTCCCAGGTTTGCTTGGGCTCCCACTTGAGGACATCGACTTTGGTGAAACGCACTTTTGGGGTGTTGTTGCGCACCGCATTTTCCTGCGAGATTTTCACGGCGGCGGGATCGTAGTCGCAGCCCCAGACGTGGGTGGCGCCGAGTTTATCGGCGGCGATGGCGAGGATGCCGCTGCCGCAGCCGAGATCTGCCATGGTCCACTTCTGGCCGGCGGCCTGGCGTTCTTCAGCGGCATCGACGAGCAGACGCAGCACGGTGGCGGTGGTGGCATGGTGGCCGGTGCCGAAAGCCATGTCGGCCGGCACGGCGATGATTTCGCGGTTGGGAAATTTGGTGCGGGCCTGCTTCAGTTCGGCCTGCGTCTTGGCGGTGCAGATCACGAATTTATCCCGCACCTTCACCGGGGGCGGGGTCTGGGATGAATGGGCGGCCCAGTTCTGGGTCTTCAAATGACGCACTTCACCCCCGTATTGCTTTTGGACTTTTTTGGCAGGGACCTGCGATTCGCAGTAAAATTCCAGGCGGATCATTTTACGGCCCGGAAAACTGGTGGTGACGAGAGTGCCGTCTGGGTTGCCAGCGAAACGTTCTTCCCATCTGTCAGCCGAACGTGAAGCTGTGAGTTTGGACCAGACAAACATGAATGACAATCTTGAGGAGGGAGTTTCTGGGGCACCAATCAAAGCCTTAAAAGGCCAAGGTTACTTGGTGCCATCAATCTTTCGGAGATTGATGGAGCGGGTGACGCGATTCGAACGCGCGACATCTTCCTTGGCAAGGAAGTGCTCTACCACTGAGCTACACCCGCAAATTTTTCGGTTCGTTTTCGGTTCGATCCGGAAAGTTTGAGGGCGAGATTCTGGCGCATGAAAAAGATCCTGCAAGTGCAAAGTGCGTGTGTTGAGAATGTTTTTTTTAAAGCCATGCTGCGGATGTGAATCTTCCATCCCATACTTGGATCAACGGCCGGATCGTCAGCACTTCTGAAGCCCGCATCTCTCCCTTCGATCATGGCTTTCTGGTAGGTGATGGTGTTTTCGAGACACTCGTGGCACGCCATGGCAAACCCTTCACACCCACGCGGCACTGGCGTCGGCTGGTGGCATCCTGTCAGGCGATGAATATCGTGCCGCCCGAGTTTGAGACTTATGTGAATGCGATGCTGGCAACGATGCAGGCGAATGATCTCACGGATGCGCGCATCCGAGTCACGCTGACGAGTGGTGATGGTCCGCTGGGATCAGATCGTGGTGAGGCACCTGCGACGACGATCGTGGCGACGACACCTCTCAAACCCTGGCCACCCACCGACACCGTGATGACGGTGCCCTGGACGCGCAATGAGCGCAGCGCTCTCGCTGGCATCAAATCCACTTCGTATGGCGACAACGTGCGTGCCCTGGCGCTTGCCCACGGGGAAGGGGCGGGGGAGGCGATCTTTGCGAATACCCGTGATGAACTTTGCGAAGGCACGGGCACGAACATCTTCATCGTCTGCGCAGGTATGGTGAAAACACCGCCGCTGAGCTCCGGCTGTCTGGCAGGCATTACGCGCGGTCTGGTGCTGGAAGCCTGCGCCGCTGCTGGCATTGCCGTGGAAGAAGTCACGCTGCCCATCGAGGCCCTGCATACCTGCGAAGAAGCCTTCCTCACCTCAAGCACACGGGATGTGCATCCGCTGGCGCGCGTTGATCAGCGTGCGATGCCGGGAGTTGACGGTCTCGTCACTCGGCGCGTGGCGAAGGCGTTTCAGGACTTTGTGGCGGGGCGGGATGATCCGTGAGGAACTCAACAGCCTGAACGATTTGCTCTTCTGACGGGTAGGCTTTCATCCTTACCAGGTGCTTTCCGCATTGCCCAACGTAGACTTGGGAGTCCTTCAAAATCACGCCACCGCCATTGCTTGAGCGGTAGCAGATTCGAGCATCATCGGGGGCACGTTTGTTGGAATTAAAAAGCAGCTGATCAATATCGGCGTCGTGACCGGCTGCGATGCGCACCTCAAAGATGATGAACTGGTTGTTGGGATCCTCGGGTGGTCCAGTGGGGATGAGTGTTGCCATCACTTTGCCATCCACCGTGAAGTCCCATTCATTTCCATGAAATGTCACGGCAGGAGAAAGTGCAGCGCGTCGCTGGGCACGTCGCTGCCGCAGAAGTGTCCAATAGACGTAGCCACCGATGAAAAGGGCGGAGCTAACAATGGGGATGGCAAAAACAACCAGAGCCTCCATCAAGGAATTCATGACTTCGAATAAACCTCGCCCAGCTTGCGCAGCAGTGATTCGAGCTTGGTGTAGTAGTCGTTCTCCTTGAGCTTCGCACGCTGCTCCTTCAAGGTTTTCAATTCGCGCTCCAGCGCATCCCGCGTGCTGCGTTGGGCATCGGTGAGCTGCTGTTCTTCGGCGCTTAACACGAGCACCAGTTGTGCGGCGCGTGCGCCATCGACGGCCATGCCGGCCGGGACGGGTGCGTCTGAGCCGAAGACTTCACTGCGGGTGCCGACGCCGTCGCCGTTGTCTTCGAGCAGGGCGTGCTCGGTGGCGAGGCGTTCGTCATTCTCATAGAAGGTGGTGGTGGCTTTGCTGGCGTGGCGGAAGGCCTCCAGCAGTGAGACTTGCTTGTCCTGATCGAGATCCGCCTCGGGCAGTCCGCCGATGGCTTCGGCAAAGAATTCGCCGAAGCGCGCATAGAAGACTTCGTCCGGACTTTTGGTGGAAGTGATGATGATGCGGTTCTTGCCGGAGAGCGCTTTCAAGAAGCCACCGCTGGACGAGGCGGTGTGAATCACGGCGACCTCCTGCTTGAGCGGCTTGAGCCAGTCCGCGAGTTGCTTGGCATCAAAGTCCGGGCCTTCCGCGCTGAACTTGGCTTCGCGTCCGTCAAAGGTTCCATGACCGATGATGACGAGCCACAAGGAGTGAGCGGGATCCGAGGCGGTGAGGCGTTTTTCGAGTTCTTCGCTGGTCTTCTCGCCGCGCACGACTGCCGGGGTGAGACCTGCCTTGGTGCAGGCGTTGGTCCAGGCATCCAGCTGCGTTTTGAATTTCTTGCCGTACTCCTCCGTGCCGGGTGCGCCGAGAACGATGAGGACATCGAGCTCACGCGGGGCGGCGTGCAGCAGCGAGGTGAACAAGGCGAATAGCAATGTGCTCAGAAGCTTGAACTCTTTCGTCATGCCATGCCTCCCTTTCTACGCAAAAACCACTCCGTGCCGATGAAAAACAGCAGGGCCAGGAAGATCCATGGTGTATGCCACAATGGCGTCGAAAGCGTGACCTCGATGGGAACCCGGATGTTCTTCAGCATCTCGGGCAGCTTGGAGATTTCATCGAGGGCGAGCATCTGGCCGCTGGTCTCGGTGGCGATGCGTTGCAGAAAGGCGCGGTCAGGGGCGAGGCGGCTGAACTCTTCGGCCTGCGGGCCGTAGGTCCAGCCGGTGGTCTTGAGGCCGAGCTGCGTGTGTTTTTCCATGTCCTCCACCGTCGCGGTGGCGCGGTAGTTGCCGGAGGAGGAGGAGAAGAACTCGGTTTCAAAGAGTCCGGCTTCCTTGAGGCTGGGCTCGGCGAAGAGCTGAGATTTTTTGCCATCGGGCTGCGTGACTTCGATCTTCACCAGCGCATCGCCGTGGGCTTTGAAGGCGCGGTCACGCACACGCACGGAGAGCTTCACGCGCTCGCGGTCAGCGGCATCGGTCTCGGTGGAGAAGGAGATGCTGTCGGCCACATCGACGACGAGCCAGCGCATGAGCTGCCGCCAGGCGCGCTCCATGTCCTTGCGCGAATCGGCATCGTTCATGCCCCAGCGCCACAGGTCGGCCACCAGCACGCTGCCCACGCGGCCTTCGCCGAAACGCTGCGACACGATGGCGGGCATGGTGGTCTGCGCTGAATCGGACACCGTGGCCAGAATGCTGGCACCGGGTTTGATGGCGAAGGTTTGATTGATGGCATAAAAGGAAGGCATCGCGGCCAGCCGCTTCTCGTCTTCTTCACGATCCGTACGCAGGCGCATCCAAGACTCCAGCCAGCCTTCACGCGTCAAATTGAAGCGCGCATCCAGCATCGGTCCTGCCGTGGTGGTGCGGTCAAGGTAGACTGGAAGCATGCTGCCGATGGGCGTGTGATCGTAGCCGCCCGCCTGATAGCACTCCTGACCGCCGAGCATGAGCAGCGCGCCGCCGCGCTCGCTGACGAAGCGCTGGATCAGGTGCATCTGCTCCTGGGTGAAGAAGCCGGCTTCGAGGTCATCAATGATGATGGCGCGGTACTCGCTGAACAAATCTTCGGCCGCCTTGGGGAAGCCGTCGCTGAGTTCCTTGGCATCGCGGGTGCCAAGCCGGATGAGCACCGGCTGGTCATAGCGCTGGGCTTCTTCGCCTTCCTTGGCACCAAAGCCGCGAAACAAGAACGTGTGTTGTTCGCCAGGGTGGCTTCACTGACACCTTCGCCCTTGAGTTCGAGCTTGTGGAAGGAGACGCCGGGCTTGGCGACAGGAATGCGCAGTCGCACGGTCTGCGGCGAACTGCCATTGAAGGTGACTTTTTCGGTCACGATGGCTTTGCCCTGTTCGTCGAGCGCGGAAAGTGTGGCCTGTTTGCCATTTAGCCCTTGGGCAGACACCCGGGAGGTGATGGTGATGGGCGCATCTTCAAAGGGACTCGTCGCTACGGTTGCATCGAGGATCGCCAGATCAGGGGTGGGGGCATTCTTGCCTGCCAGCACGGTGAAAATGGGAGCGCCTTTGGCTTCCGCCTTCCAGGTGGAGGCATCAGTGGCGTTGCCATCGCTTATTAATACCACAGCAGCCAGATTCGAGCCGCCGCTGCGCAGAGTCATCAGCGTGCGGCAGAGGTCGGAGCGGGAGCCGTCAAATTTCAGAGCGCGGAAATGCGGCACGCTTTGGGTCTGTGATCCGACGGTCATGAGGCGCAGGCGGAAGTCCTCGCTCAGCGCTTTGATCCACGCGGCATCCTCCGTGCCGGAGTTCAGCACTGCGCTGACCTGGGCCGCGCGGGTGGCCTCGCCCGGTTTTTCTGCCGTCTCTAAAGAGGCGCTGGTATCCACCAGCACAATGACTTCGTTTTCACCCTTCTTCGGCTGCTGCTGGGTCCAGAGGGGATCGAGCAGGCAGAGGGCCAGCAGGGCGAGGGCGGCCAGCTTGCAGGACATCGCCGCGAGTTTCCGCCAGCCGCGCAGCGGAGAGCGGCGGTAGCCCAGCCAGAGCAGCCCGATGACAAGAAGAACCACCAGTGCAGAGAGCCAGGTGATGTCCGTGTTTTGCCAGAGGATGCGGGGCATGAGGTGCCAGTTAAACGTGAAGCGCGGCGAAAAGCTACATCACAACTGCTGTCAATTGCACTCGTTGCCAAAAAAATGAACATGGAAGGACTTGTCGAATCTCTCATTCTCGATTTGGTCTGCGCTCGTTCCAAGACTGCAGCCGCCATGCCTTTATACGATCCCTATGCGTTTCAGCTCGCTGGCTTCAGCGAGGGCGATGTCGATGAAATTCTCGCCGACCTCGACTACCTGCACCGCAATTCGCGATGGACGCATCGGCGTGACCAGATCGAGCGTATGATCGTGGAATCACCGGTGATTTTGCTCGATTTCCTACGTAGTGTGCAGCCGGAAGTGGTGAGAAATGCCATGATTCCGCGCCGGGTGAAGGATGTGGTGCTTCGGTAAGAGGCCCGTTTGAGTCCTTGCGCGTTGGCTGACATCCGCCACATTCGGCCTCCCCCCGACCCGGCCAATGTGAGCCGGGCGGCGTATATTCTTTCCCCATGTTCAACTGGATCATCAAAAAAATCATCGGCACCAAGAACCAGCGCACAGTGCGCAAGCTTCAACCTACGGTGGCCGAGATCAACCGCATCGAAGCCCTGCTTCAAAACGAGCCGGAGGAAGCGCTGCAGGAACGCACCCGGAAATGGCAGGCCCAGTTCCGCGCCTTTCACACACCGCCATTCCTCGGCGGGGTGAGCCTGCGCATCGCGAGCGAAGCTGAAGTGGATGCCTGCCTGGAGGCGGTGGAGAAATATTTCACCGCGCTGAAGCCGCATTTCCCGGCGCTGGAAAATGATTACCTGGCCTCCGCCGCCTGGAACGGCGCCGCCCTGGACGACAAGAAGGCACGCATCGACCGCTCACGTGAAGCTTGGAACGCCCTCCAGCCGGACTTCGCTGCGATCGAGTCAAAGATGCTCAATGACATTCTCCCCGAAGCCTATGCCGTGGTGAAAAACGCCGCTCGCCGCATGTGCGGGCGCGAGATCATGGTCTGCGACCAGCCGCTGGGCTGGAATATGGTGCACTTTGATGTACAGCTCGTCGGTGGTGTGGCCTTGCACCGTGGTATGATCGCTGAAATGGCGACGGGGGAAGGGAAGACGCTGGTCGGTACGCTGCCGGTGTACCTGAACGCGCTCACCGGACGCGGCGTGCACGTCATCACGGTGAATGACTACCTCGCACGTCGTGACAGCGAGTGGATGGGCAGCCTTTATAAGTACCTCGGCCTCACGGTCGGCTGTATTCAAAACGACCAGCCAAGCCACCTGCGCCGCGACCAGTATCAGGCGGACATCACTTATGGAACGAACAGCGAGTTCGGCTTTGACTACCTGCGCGACAACGGCATGGCCTCCAGCAAGGAGCAGCAGGTGCAGCGCGGCCACTACTTCGCCATTGTGGATGAAGTGGACTCCGTGCTCATCGATGAAGCACGCACGCCTTTGATCATCAGCGGTCCTGTCATGGCTGCCGAGAGCAATCACCAGTATGAGCGTTACAAGCCCTTGGTGGACCAGCTGGTGCGCCGCCAGAACACGCTTTGCAACCGCCTGATCACGGAGGCCAAGGAAGCCGCCGCCGCAGGTGAGCTGGAGCAGGCCGGGTTGAAACTCTTCCAGGTCCAGATGGGCCAGCCGAAGAATCGTGCGCTGACACGCTGCATGGAGGAGCCTGATCTCCGCCGTGCCATGGAAAAGGCTGAGCTCTCGCTCTACGCCGACACGCAGAAGGTGGAATTCTTCCGTCTCAAGGAAGAGCTGTACTACTTCATCGAGGAGAAATCCCACGACGCCGATCTCACCGAGATGGGCCGCAATTTCCTCAGCCCCGACGAGCCGGACGCCTTCGTGCTGCCGGACATCGCCACGGTGTATTCCGAGATCGATGGCGACATGACGCTCTCCGAAGAAGCCCGCACCCGCAAGAAAACGGAGATGCAGGACCGTCTTTCCCATCAGGGCCAGCGCATTCACCAGATCAGCCAGCTTCTGCGTGCCTTCTGTCTCTATGAGAAGGACGTCGAGTACGTGGTCGAGGAGAACAAGGTTGTCATCGTCGATGCCCAGACGGGCCGTAAGATGGCCGGACGCCGCTGGAGCGATGGCCTGCACCAGGCTGTCGAGGCCAAAGAAGGCGTCAACATCCAGCAGGAAAACCAGACGCTGGCGTCGATCACCTTCCAGAACTACTTCCGCCTCTACAAGAAACTCGCCGGCATGACCGGCACGGCCGATACCGAGGCCTTCGAGTTTCAGAACATCTACAAGCTCGAAGTGGTGGTGATCCCCACCAACCGCGCGATGGTTCGCAAAGATCAGGGCGACCAGGTTTTCATCTCCGCCAAGGAGAAATTCGACGCCGTCATCGCCGAGATCGCGCAAGCCAACCAGCGCGAGCAGCCGGTGCTGGTCGGCACCGCCTCGATTGAAACCAGCGAATTGCTGGCGAAGCTATTGACCGACAAGGGCATCAAGCACGAAGTGCTCAACGCCAAGCAGCACGAGCGCGAAGCCGAGATCATCGCCAACGCCGGCCGCCCCAACACCGTCACCATCGCCACCAACATGGCCGGTCGCGGCACCGACATCGTGCTCGGCGGTTCGCTCGAAGCCGAGTTGCATGCGGTACCGGAAGATGACGCCGCCACGCGCGCCAGACTCAAGGCCGATTGGCAGGTGCGCCACGATGCCGTGAAGGCCTCGGGTGGTTTGTATGTGATCGGCAGTGAGCGCCATGAATCGCGCCGCATCGACAATCAGTTGCGCGGCCGCTCCGGTCGCCAGGGCGACCCGGGCGCAACGCGGTTCTACCTCTCGCTTGACGACACGCTGATGCGCATCTTCACGCCGCCCTCGATGCGCGCCATGCTGACGCGCCTCGGCATGCAGCCGGGCGAGGCGATCGAACACCGCTGGGTTTCGCGCGCCATCGAAACCGCGCAGCGCAAGGTCGAGGCGCACAACTTCGACATCCGCAAGAACCTGCTCGAGTACGACAACGTCGCCAACGACCAGCGCAAGGCGGTCTATGAGCTGCGCGATGAGCTGATGGGTGCAGAGAAAGTCACGGCACTGGTGGACGACATCCGTCCGGATGTGATGACCGGCATCGTCGATGCCTACATCCCGCCGCAGACCATTGAGTCGATGTGGAAGCTTGAGCAGCTCGAGGC
>JAPLUN010000071.1 GCA_026397715.1 Verrucomicrobiota bacterium | reverse complement strand
GACCACGCTCATTCACTGAGACGGGCAGTGGAACTGCCTCCTTGTAAGTCTGCTTTATCTTGGTCTCGGTTTTGGGCTGCTCTGTCCAGGAGTCTGGGAGATCTTCGATGTTGCCTTGGTAGCTTTGCTCGGGTCGAATGGGGCAGAGAAATCCGAACCGTCGCTGTTTCTCATCGCTGCCGACATCGTCGATCTGGCGTGGCGTGAATTGCGGTGCGTTTTCGGACGACTCCCATACCGGATGATACTCCTGACCACATTCACGGCAGAAGTGGGTGGTGAAAAGCAAGACGCCCTCCTTCTGGCGACCGGGAGCGAAACGCTGGGCATCGAGGGTGATCTGCCTTTCGCCGTCGGGCTCCAGCGTGCTGAGCACTTTGCCAGGGCCGCTGATGAACTGGTGCAATTTGAAGGCAAACAGGGCACGTCCGTCCGGAGTGGTAACCTCCTGTGCAGCGCTGAGAAAGTTTTTCAACGCTTCCGTGGCCCTGGGGACTTCGACATCTGCATCTTTCGCCAGCAATTTCGCAGCCTCAGAAAGACTGCGCGGCCTAGCTCGACGAGGTTTCGACTGATTCCTCATGTCCAGGCCAAGTGTCAATTCAGTCCATACAGCAAGCGGGTCACGGCGGAAGGCGTCAAGTTCCGGCCACGGCCCTGAGGGAACGGCGAGGCGGCTGGCGAGGAGAGGCTTGATTGCGTCCAGTCCCTGAGACAGATCGGTGGTGCGCTCAAGGGTCTCGTCGATGACATCGGTCTCGGTGATGTTTGTTCCAAAGAGCTTGGAGGCCACGGCAGCCACCGTCCGCTGCTGGTCCTCCGCCGTGCCTGTGCTTGACATGGTGGCGGAGGTACCGATGCAGAGGAGATTGTCGGCCTTGAGTCGCTGGCGAAGTCGGCGAACGAGCATGGCCACATCGGCTCCCTGGCGTCCTCGGTAGGTGTGCAGCTCATCGAGCACGAGAAACTCCAGCCCTTGGCAGTGGTTCACGACCTGCCGATCAACCTCCTCGAAGCGGGTGAGGATCAACTCCAGCATCATGAAGTTGGTCAGGAGAATGTCGGGAGGGTTCTTGGCGAGCGCCGCCCGTTCAGCGCTGCTCTCCTGCCCTGTGTAGCGGGCAATGCTAAGCCCGAGGCTCGATGCTCCGGGATTCTGCATGAACTTGCCGATCTCTTCCGCCTGGCTGTTCGCCAGGGCATTCATTGGATAGACGATGATCGCCCGCGTCCGGGGCGCTGGGTCCGTCTCTTTCTCGGAGAGGATGTGGTGAACGATGGGAATGAAAAAAGAGAGGGATTTGCCTGAGCCGGTACCCGTGGTCACGACGAAACTGCGCTGATTCTGTCCCTTGCTGACCGCCTGGACCTGGTGGGTGAATAGTCGAATGGATTGCAGGCTGGCAATGTCCTTTCCTGCCTTGAATAACGTGGCGCAGCCCTCATGCAGAGAACCCTCTGCAACGAGTTCTTCAACAGAGAGCCCTCGTTTGTAGTTTGGATTGATCTGAATCAGTGGCTCAGGCCAGTAACGACCAGCTTTGTATTCAGCCTCGACGTGATTTTGAATATCCGTGGCTGCGATCCGCGTGAAGCTCCGGGAGAAGGAGCTATATTGGTCAATCAGGTCGTTGCGAAAGCGGAAGACGTTTTGCATGCGGAAATGGCTAGGCATGCATACTAGCAAGCGACCTTTATCAAAACAAAAGTTTCACCTGCTCTTTCTTGACGGAGATTCTGATGCGGCTGCTGACGGATCTGGTCAGCCAGACCGCCGACGTTTGAGGCCGCAAGTACCAGCACGACGGCGAAGATGCCCTACAGGATAGCGAAGAGGCTGCCGAGGAGGGTGAAGGCTGACATGAGGCTCAATAGGGCATTATGATTGTCGCAAAAATGGCGCAAAAGTTCCGAGACTGCAGCCGTTCAATTCACCCGGCAGGTTGTGTCCCAAATCCGACGATGTCGCCCAGGCAAACTCGCGGCTTCAACGGGGCCGCCCTCCGAGG
>JAPLUN010000595.1 GCA_026397715.1 Verrucomicrobiota bacterium | reverse complement strand
GGAAGATGGAAACTCCTGGCCGTGCATTTTTTTCAAGCCAGGCTTGTGATCAAACAGATCGAGCTGTGAAGGCCCGCCGTGCATGAAGAGGTAGATCACTCGTTTGGCCTTCGGCGCAAAGTGCGGCGCGGCGAAGCCCTGGCCCTCGCCCAGCAGTGAGGCCAGCGCTGCGGTGCCGATGCCTGCGGAGGCACGACCAAAAAGCTGTCGGCGGGTCAAAGCAGGATTCATCGGCGGGTGATGGTTTCGTCGAGGTTGAGCAACGCGTGCAGCGTGAGAGTCCACGCAGCCAGTTCGACGGGATTGAGGTCTTTGCCGTGGGCGGATGCGCCAGCGGCGATGAGCTTCGCTGCGGCCTCGGGGTCGGCGGCAAAATGGGCGCGCTGCCTGCCTAGCAGGCCACTCAGCAGCCGGAGTTCCTCAGCATCCGGTGTGCGGGAGGTGACGCGGCGGAATGCGAGCGCAAGTCTCTCGGACTCGGAACCCTTCAACGACTGCGCCCATGCGGCGAGGACGCGCGCAGACTCGATGTAAGTCTCGTCATTGAGCAGCACGAGCGACTGCAGCGGCGTGTTGGTGCGCGCACGGCGCACCGCGCACTTTTCACGCGTGGGGCTGTCAAAGGTGAGCAGGGCAGGTGGCGGCGACTGACGTTTCCAAAAGGTGTAGAGACTGCGCCGCCACAGTCCCGCATCCGTGTCGTTCACATAGGTTTCTTCGCCATTGTAGGAGACGGCTTCCCACAGTCCGGGTGGCTGGTAGGGCTTCAAGCTGGGGCCACCGATCTTGGGCACCAGCAATCCTGAAACAGCCAGCGCCTGATCCCGCACCATCTCAGCGCTCAGTCGGAAAGAGGAGCCGCGTGCGAGGAGTCGGTTGGAAGGATCACGCGCTGAGAACTGCGAGCTTTGCCGATACGTCGCACTCATTACCATCAGCTTGAGCATCGCCTTCACATCCCAGCCGCTTTGCATGAAGCGCACTGCCAGCCAGTCGAGCAACTCCGGGTGGCTGGGTGCCTCGCCTTGCGAACCAAAATCGTTCACGGTGCGCACGAGTCCTTCACCAAAGCATTGCATCCAGAGACGATTGACTGCGACACGTGCCGTCAGCGGATTCTCCTTCGAGACAAGCCACTTCGCAAAGCCCAGGCGGTTGGGCTGTGCATCTGCCGACCACTTGGACAACGACGCAGGAACCCCCGGCCGCACCTCCTCAGCAGTGTGATCGTACTGCCCGCGTGTGAGCAGATGCGTTTTGCGCGGGATGGGCATCTCCTGCATCACCAGCGTGGTGGGGATGCTTTCGCGCAGGCGGGCTTCTGCGGTTCTAGCCTCGCGCACTCGCTTGTGTGCAGCGAGCGTTTGCGGATTCGCATGATGCTCCACAAACCAGTCCTGGAGCAGCGTCACGTCTGCAGCACTGCGCTTGGACGCAGGTTTGGTGGCGATCCCGCGCAGGCGCTCGCTCCAAAACCATGACTCCGCTTCTTGCGCAGTCACGGGTCGTTGCAGCAGGCGAAGTTCATCAAGTTGGCCATAGAATCCGAGGTTCGCATCTCGCCTGCCAATGCGCAGGGGCTCGCTGCAGCCTGTGGGGCCTTTCAGCGTGTCATTCATGATTTTCGTCGCCGCAGGCAGGCCGTCGATGAAGACGCGCACGCCCTCTGCGCGGCGGGTGCCGTCATGGCTGACTACCAGATGATGCCACTTTTTGGAGGAAACAGGTTCCTGCGTAACGAGCTCGATGGCATCCGTCCCCCACTTGCTGACGAGATTGATCTGAAAGCGGCCCTTCTGCCAGATCACTTCAAAGCCACGTCGTCTGCCTTCGGGCTCGATCTTGGAAAAGACACCGCTCAGCGATGTGTCTGCCGTGAGCCAGAGACCGACGGTCCATGCAGCGTCGGTGTCGAAAGCTCCCGTCCACTCCGCATGCTGTGTCGCATCATACTTGGCCGATTGTCCCAGGATGCCGTCTTGAAACACATCGCTGGTGCCGAAGTGCTTGGCGTCGATCTGGCCATCGAAAGAGAAGTGCGCAGCTAGCTGAGCGGTGGGAGATGGGGGCAGGGAAGTCGCCGCTGTTTTTTCCCAATCGGCGATCTGCTGCCGCAAAGCCGCCGTGAAGGGCTGAAACTCCCTCTCCGCCTGCTGTGTGTCTACGGCGAGGCGTTTCAGTTCCTGCTCTTGCATGGCCGACGGCACGCTGAGTACAGGCGGTGGGTTGTCAGCTTTGATGAGCCCGGACTCGGGCACGTTGTTGAAGAAGGCAAAGAGCTGGTAAAATTCACGCTGCGTGATGGGATCGTACTTATGATCATGGCAGCGTGCGCAGCCGATGGTGAGTCCCAGCCAGGTGGTGCACGTGGTTTCCAGACGATCCGCCACATATTCCACCCGGTATTCCTCATCAATGATGCCGCTCTCATTGTTGGCCATGTGGTTGCGGTTGAAGCCGGTTGCGATGCGCTGCGCGGTGGAGGCATTGGGAAGTAGATCTCCCGCAAGCTGCTCGATGGTGAACTGATCAAACGGCAGGTTGCGGTTGTAGGCATCGATCACCCAGTCTCGCCACGGCCACAGGCTGCGCGTCTTATCGCCAAAGTAACCGTTCGTGTCCGCATAGCGCGCGGCGTCCAGCCACTCCACCGCCATGCGTTCACCGAAGTGTTTGGATGCCAGCAGGCGGTCCACGGCGCGCTCATAGGCTTCCGCACTTGGATCTGCATCCATCTCCTGCAGCGTGGGCGGCAGTCCGGTGAGATCAAAGCTGACACGGCGCAGCAGGGTTTCATGGGAGGCCTCCCGGCTTGGCGTCATGTCTTCCTTCTCCTGTCGCGCGAGAATGAAGCGGTCGATTTCATTGCGCGGCCAGTTCGCTTGTTTGACCTCTGGCAGTGCTGCACTTGCGGGTGGGATCAAAGACCAGTGCGCCTCGTATTCGGCTCCTTCCGCAATCCAGCGCTGCAACGTTTCCTTTTCCGCCGCCGTCAGCGAAAACTTAGATTCCGGCGGAGGCATGATGTCATCGGCATCCGTGGTGCCGATACGATGAATCAACTCACTCTCCTGCGGCTTGCCGGGAACGATGGCCGACTTTCCATCACGGGAAGCGATAGCGTCATCGCGTTGATCCAGCCGAAGGTCGCCCTTGCGGCCTTTTTCATCAAAGCCATGGCAGCGGAAGCACTTGTTGGAAAGGATCGGGCGGATGTCCCGGTTGAAGCGAAGCTGGGTATCGTCCGCGCTGGCGGCGCGCATGCTGTATAGGAGCATGAGCAAGCAGGCAGAAAACATGTGGCGAATGCCCATGCAAGATACACGGGCCTCGGCTGCCGTTTTATCAGAGCCAATGGCTCAGGCGATCACTTCCTTCACCACATGCCCGTGCACGTCGGTGAGACGGAAGTCGCGGCCAGCGTGGCGGAAAGTGAGTTTTTCGTGATCGAGACCGAGCTGGTGCAGGATGGTGGCATGCAGGTCGTGCATGTGGACTTTGTCCTCGACGGCCATGTGGCCGATGTCGTCGGTGACGCCATGGGCATAGCCGGACTTGAAGCCGCCGCCAGCGACCCAGACGGTGAAGCCGAGAGGGTTGTGGTCACGCCCGGTGCCGTTTTTCTCGGCATACGGGGTGCGTCCAAATTCGCCGCCCCACCAGACGATGGTGTCTTCGAGCAGGCCACGTTGTTTGAGATCGTAGAGCAGGCCGGCGATGGGTTTGTCCACGGCAGCGGCGTGGTCGCCGTGCTTGGGCAGGTTGGAGTGCTGATCCCAGGCGGGATTGTTCGAGTTGTCGCCGTAATTGACCTGAATGTAGCGCACGCCCTGCTCGGCCATGCGACGGGCCATGAGGCACTGGCGGCCGAAGTTGTCGGTGGTTTTTTCGTTGATGCCGTAAAGCTTGAGCGTGGCCTCCGATTCGTCGCTGATGTCCATGGCTCCCGGTGCTTTGTTCTGCATGCGCCAGGCGAGCTCGTAGCTGCGGATCACGGCATCAATGTCCGTGTCGCCGGGCATGGCGTGGGCGGCCTGTTCGGCATTGAGGGCACTGAGCAGGCCGTACTGCTTGCGCTGCTGCTCGGGCGTCCAGATGGCGTTGGTGATGTTCTTGATGCTGAACTCCCTGGCCGGCTGGCCGGAGCGGCCGACGGGCGTGCCTTGGAAAACTGCCGGCAGGAAGGCATTGCCGTAATTGCGCGGGCCGCCGTTGCCGAGGCTCGGGCTGATCGTCATGAAGCCGGGCAGGTTTTCATTTTCTGCGCCGAGACCGTACATCACCCAGGAACCCATGCTCGGGCGGATGTTGCTGGTGGTGCCGGTGTGCATGAAGAGCGTGGCCGGGCCGTGCGCGACGCCCTCCGTGTGCATGCCATGCAGAAAGCAGAGGTCATCCACATGCTGGTTGATGTTCGGGAAAAGATTGGAGGCCCAGCGGCCGGTTTCGCCGTGCTGCTTGAAGTCCCACAGCGGTTTCATCACCCGCTGCAGCGCGCCTTTGCCTGTCTTGGCGATGGCGCGGGAATCCGCCACGTCGATGATCTTGCCGTCGTCTTTGAAAAGACGTGGCTTGTAATCATACGAGTCCACATGGCTCACGCCGCCTTGCATGAAGAGGAAAATGACGCGCTTGGCCTTCGGCTGATGGTGCGGTTTTCTCAGCGCGAGCGGATTGGCCAGCGCCGCCTGACTCTGCGCCATGGCCTGCCACGCGAGGTAGCCGAAGCCACAGCCTGTGGTCTGGAGGAAGTCGCGGCGGGATGAGAACATGGTGCCTTAACGTTGGCAGGGAGGGGGATTCTTCACGCAGGCACAAAAAAGCGGCACCCGCGAAGGTGCCGCTTCAAGACTGAGGTGGCTGAATTACAGCATCTCGGCCACAAAGGAACGCTCATCGGTGAGCTCCTTGTTGGTCGCTGCGATCTTGGATTTGGCGAAGTCGTCCATTTCGTAGCTGGTGATGACTTCGTAGCTGCCCGGGGTGGTGGTGCGCACAGGCATGCCGGCCCAGACTTCAGGATCGAAGCCGTAGAGGCCGTTGCTCTTCACCGCGATGGAATGGATCGCACCGGGAGTGACGAGGGAGCGGACGTGATCGACGAGGGCGTTCGCGGCGGAGGCAGCGGAGGACGCGCCACGGGCGGCGATGATCGCAGCACCACGCTTGCCGACGGTTTCCAGGAAGGGACCTTCCAGCCAGGCCTTGTCATTGATGACGTCGGCTGCGGCTTTGCCACCGATGGTGGCGTGGGCGAAGGACGGGAACATCGTGGGGCTGTGGTTGCCGTAGATGAAGATGTCCTTCACTTCGGTGAGATCCACACCGGCCTTTTGGGCCAGCTGGGTCTGGGCGCGGTTTTGGTCCAGGCGCACCATGGCGGTGAAACGGTCTGGGGTGAGACGCTTGGCCTGGGAGGCGGCGATCATGCAGTTCGTGTTCGCCGGATTGCCGACGACAGCGATGCGGGCGTCATCAGCGGCCACGGCGTCGATGATTTTGCCCTGCTCGATGAAGATTTTGCCGTTGTCCTTGAGCAGATCGGCGCGCTCCATGCCGGGGCCACGGGGCTTGGCACCCACGAGCAAGATCCAGTTGGCGTCTTTGAAACCCACGGCTGGGTCGGAGGTCTGCACGATGCCTTTGAGCAGCGGAAAGGCGCAGTCATCCAGCTCCATGGCGACGCCGGCGAGGGCGGCCAGAGGCTTTTCAAACGGAGCTTCGATGAGCTGGAGGATCACCGGCTGATCCGGGCCAAACATGGCACCGGAGGCGATGCGGAAAAGGAGGGCGTAACCGATTTGACCGGCGGCGCCGGTGACTGCGACTTTGATGGGTGCTTTGGCCATGAGTGATTGGGGATGGGGGAGTCATCAGAGCAA
>JAPLUN010000323.1 GCA_026397715.1 Verrucomicrobiota bacterium | reverse complement strand
GGAAAAAGCTGGAAGAGTCGAGTCTCAAGCTCTGCCGCTTCGTGGACATAACCTTCCTTGCGGAGAAGATCGATGTTGAGTTTCATCGCCATCAAGCCGGAACGCTGGGAGGACGAGAGGCGGTCCCAAGCTGCCCTGGCGCGCCGAATATCTCCGGCAAGAAAGCGTGCCTGACTGAGCCATACCAAGTCGTCTTGCTGCACATTCCCAGCCAGTGCCAGCTTTTCAAGGGTGTCCGCCAGCAGTGCTGGTTCAGCAGAGGTTTTTTGCAGGTATTGAGCAATAAGCCGAAGGAAGTCCGGCGTATCGCGAGTGGGGCCCTGCACTTGCTGAATCGCACTCAGTGCTTCTGGCAGATTTCCAGCTTCCAAGGCCTGCCTTGCCTTGGTGATGTAGTGGCTGGATATCAGCTTCCTAACGACGTCTAACTTTTTTAAGGCCACTACAGTGATTCCCAGCAAAACCACGCCAATCATCACCCAGCCCAGGATGGCAAACCAAGAAAGGTTGCCGCCTTTTTTGGGAATCAAGGATTCGATGTCCGTTTCCGGGATCTCAAGTTTAGACGGGGACGGGGATTGCATGGCAAGACGTGAGACTATCTGTCTGACAAGGCAACGGAACAAGCGCCTCCGCAAGAACATCATGGACGCGCCGAGAGGCTGGCTGCGGTGGGATCTCTCCGTAACAAGGCTACATCATGCACCCTCAGAACGAAAGCACTCGGCTAAGGCATTGATCGTGGATATCGAATGTGTGGCGGTGTTCGCCAATTAGTGTGGCGTGAGGGCGTGACAAACGCTGCTGGTGGACGCGGCGTGCGAAGAAGCCGGTAGGTTTGCTTCCCGAGGTGAGTGCCCTCAGGGGCTATGTGCGTTTTCACCCATGCCATCCAACGGTTTCGCTGCTTGGTGTCCTGTCGCGTTGCGGCAGCTTCGCCTCCTCGATCATCATCTTGCATGAAGCCCGCCGTTTTGCTGAACAAAATCCCCTCTGAGGTGTCTTTTAGAGGGCCGCCAGACCTGCTTCCTCTTCCATGATTGACGCCAGCAGGCCGCTTCGCTACCCTCGCTGCTTTTTGCTTCCCAGATCGTCCAATGCCAATGGCTTCATGTTCCTTCTCCCTCCGGGCTGTCCACCTATGCATCTTCAGCTTCCTCACCCTGGCATTCAGCAGTGCTGCGGTGGCGGCACCGAATGCACCGACCTATCTGGCCGCCTATGCTTATGATGCGACCAATGTGGTGATCCTATGGAATGACAACTCCACGGACGAGACGGGTTTTGAGGTTCAATATAACACTGGCGGTGGCTGGGCCACCGCCACAGTCGCTGCGACTAATGCGACATATACCGTTCTAGGCACTCCAGCGGGCTTTTCTGCACAATATCAGGTGCGAGCGACTAACGGTAGCGGCAGTTCGGCTTTTAGCCCGATTGTGACTTGCACGCAGGCCACATTCAACGCTCCGGGCAGCTTAAACGGGCTGGTCAACAAAGAATCCGTCATTATCACATGGGCGGACAACGCCACGACCGAAACAGGTTTTGAAATTGAGACGCGAAAACTGCCGAGTGGTTCATTCACATCGCTTGGGTCTGTAGGTGCCAACATAGCAGTAGTCGATCTTAGTGGTTCTCTTGCCCCCAATACCAGCTATGAAGTTCGAGTTCGTGCTCGGACAGGAGCCGCGGCTCCCTACACGTACACGGGGTATTCCAACACCGTCACCGTCACCACGCTGTTTAATGCCCCCACCGGTCTCACGGCCACGGCTGCTTCGGAAGGCACGGTGAATCTGAGCTGGGTGGACAACTCGGCGGTCGAGGGCGGGTATGGGGTGTATTACCGGCTGAGCGGCAGCGGCAGCTATACGCTGCTCGCTTACGCCGCCGCGAATGCCACGACCTACCCGGTGACGGGGCTGACCGCCGGCACAGCGTATGATTTTCGGGTGACCGCCGCGTATCAATCCGCGACGGTCATCGAATCAGCCCCAAGCAACACTGCCAGTGCGACGACGAAGGACGGATTTACCAGTGGCACAGCGCCGCCCATCTTTTACAATCTGGCGTTTTCGTATCAGGCGGTGGTCAGCACGGGATCCTCCCGCAGTTCATGGAGCATCACGGGTTTGCCGACAGGCCTGAGCTTTAACAGTTCGACGGGAGCAATCACCGGCACGCCCACGGTCACGGGGGCATTCAACTGTCCCATGTCCGCCACTTTTGCGAACGGGTGGACGGCCAGCAACACGCTGCAACTGCGTGTGATACGAGCGCCCGGAGCGCCGGTGCCCGCGACGACGATCACTACGCAGATCCTCACTGCGGGCGGGAACACTTCAGTGGCGCTTGCGGACAAGTTTTCTGACCCGGACTCCGAATCCGCCGTGCGTATCGTCACGAACATTGGGACGATGGACTTCATCCTTTTTAACTCCGCCACTCCGCAGGCCGTCACGAACTTCCTGGGGTATGTGAATGCAGCGGTGAACAACTACAATGGCGCGGTCTTCCATCGTTCGGTCTCTGGCTTCGTGGCGCAGGGCGGCGCTTTCAAAGTGCAGTCTTCTCCGAACAATTTCAGCGTGACGCCGACAAGCGCCTCCCCGACCAACGAACCGGGGATCTCGAATCTGCGCGGTACCGTGGCGATGGCGAAGATCGGTGGCAATCCGAACAGCGCCACGAACCAGTTCTTCGTGAATCTGGGCAACAACAGCAGCAACCTGGACCGCGACAGCGGCAGCCCGAATGCGAACGGAGGGTTCACCGCGTTCGCGCGCGTGGCGGGGAACGGCATGACAGTGGCCGACGCCATCGGCAACCTTCCAACCGCGACCTACAGCGTGAATCTGGGCGGAACCTCCACGAGCATGGACAGCTGGCCGCTGACCTCCGCGAGCGCTGCGATGGACACGACCAAGGTGGTTTCGATCACCTCGGCGGCGCCGGTAGCGGTCTTGAGTTACGCGGTGACGGGAAACACCAGCCCCGCCGTGGCCAGTGCCACAATCAGCGGCACGAACGTGCAGATCAATGCGCTGGGGGGAGGCCAGACCAACGTGACGGTTACTGCGACGGATCTCGATGGCGGCACTGTCTCACAAACGTTCACCGTCACGGTCAATCAAGCTCCTGCCATCACGAGTTCCCAACCTCCAGCCACCCTCGTGAATGGGGTGTACAACTTCAGCTACACCACGACCGGATTTCCTGCGCCGACCTTCAGTGTCACTTCGGGAGCGTTGCCGACCGGCTTGAGCTTGAGCACAGCAGGGGTGATCTCAGGGACACCCACGGCAGCCGGAACCTTCACTGGCACGGTGACCGCCGGCAATGGCATTGGCACGGCAGCCACGCAGAATTTCAGCATCACGGTCAATCAGGCGCCTGCATTCACCAATGGGCCGCCGTCTGGCAGCGGCGTGTTCGGCACGGCCTATACCCCCTTTACCTACACGGCCA
>JAPLUN010000028.1 GCA_026397715.1 Verrucomicrobiota bacterium | reverse complement strand
ACGGTCAGCGTGGTGCTGCCGGCAACCGTGGTGGAGTTGCCCCCGGTGACGCTGGCCGTACGGATGGTGGCAGCACCGTTGGCGCTGGTGGAGTCAAAGCTGAAGTTGTTGAGGCTGGTATTGCCCCAGAGATTTAGGACACCTGCGCCATTGACAACGAGGTTCGCGCCCGAGGCGATCTTGCCGCTCTGTCCGACATTGTAGGCAAGAGTGGCGTTGTTGATCGTGATGCCACCGGTGGAGAGCAGAACGGCCTGACCGTTGGTGCCGGAGAGAGTGGTGGTGGTGTTGATCACCGTGCCGCCGGTGTAGCTGTTTAACCCATTCGCGACAATGAACGCTCCAGCACCGCTCAGCACCAAGCGGGTGGCACCGCCGCCCGCGTTGTCCGTGATGCGGGAGTTCACGGTCAGCGTGTTCGCCATGTTGGTGAGGAACAACTCCTTGGTGCCTGCGCCGACCCCGGCGCTCAAACGACCACTGTCCACCGTGGCACCAATGTTTCCGTCGAATGCTCCCGACTTCAGGAAGCCGCCCGAAGCCAGGTTCAGCGTGTCAGTGCCAGTCGTGAAGTTGATGCTCTGCGCTGCGGTATTGGTGGCGAAATTAAGCGAGTTCAGCGAGTACACGCCAGCCGTAGCTGGAATGGAGAAGCTGGCGTTCGCCAAGCGGATGTTCTGAACCGCGTTGCCGGGAGCGGCAGGCAGTGCCGTGGTGCTGTTATACTGGGCGAATCCCGTCTGATTCAGCGCACCCACACCGGTACCTCCCAGATAACTGGCGAACTCGGTGCCACCCACGATGGCCCAGCCACCGATGATGTTGTTTGTGAGGGTTGGGGCCGTACCAAACGTGAGTTCAGCATTGCCCGCATTGAGGGAGATGCCCAGGTTTGTGCCGGTAAAGTTCACGATGGAATCCGTATTTCTCGTGAGGCTGGTGAAGTTCAGCAGCGCCGAACCGCCGGAACCAACCGATGAATTGATGGTGGAGAAACCGCCGTTCACGGTCAAGGCACCGAGATTCTGGACGGAGTCCGTGCCGTTCCCACCGAAGTAGTTCAGCGCACCGGCTTGGAGCGTGACCGGAACCACACCAAGGCGGGTGACATCAACCAATCCGCGATTGTCGATGTTGAAGGTGCTTCCGGTCAGAACTTCCACGGCCGTGGTATTCGCGAAGGTGCCGCTGTCGATCAATGTCGTGGTGCCGCCGCGCAGGCTGGTGGTGCCAGTGAAGGTGTTGGCATTCGTGAAAATGGCCGTGTTGTTGCCAGACTTCACCAGGTTGATGTTGCCAGTGATCGAGCCGCTGAAGCCCGCGCCATTGACAGCAGTCGTGGTGCCGCCAGCAATCGTAAAGAGTGCGGCGGTGCCGCTGCTGTTGTTGATCGTGCCCCCCGTGCCCGCGAGATTGCTGGCGCTGCCGAGAGTATTAACCGCCTGGTTGTTCCCGTTCAGTTCAAGCGTGCCGGAATTCACTTGCAGGCTGTTAGGGGCGCCAATGGCGCTCACGAAAAGCGTATTGGCTCCTCCGTTTAAGGTCAAGTTGCCTCCATTGACCGTGGTCGTGCCGGTGTAGAATTGAGCGCGGTTGAGAGTCAAGGTGCCGAGACCACCCTTGGCCAGACCACCACTGCCGGTGATGCCTGCTGAGAAACTGGTGTCGCCATTCGCATAGATGAACCCTGGAGCAGCACCGAAGGCCACAAGCCCACCCGAGATTCCCCGATTGCCCGCCTGGGCGATGATACCACCGCTCGTCACAGTCAAGGTCGTGTTCTGCGGGATCGGGCCGGCTGCCATCGTGCCGCCGGATTGATTCAGAGTCAGACTGTTAATCGTCGTCGCGGCGATGAAAACACCGCCATACTGGTAACCCATGGCCACGTTCGCGGTGGCACCCGAGTTTAGGAAAGGTGAGAGTTCCGCTGCAGTAAGTGCGCGGAAACCAGCACCCCCAGCACTGAACGGTCCGGTGGATCCCTGATAGGTGCCGAACGAGGTGCCGGTGCCCGTGAGCGAGGTGTCCACGAGGACATCAGGACGAATCACCTGGAACTGGTTGCCTGCGGCAGTGTAGGCCTGAGCGGTAAGGGCCAGCGTTGCATTGGTATCTAATACAAAGACAGTCCCGCTAGTAATTGACAGGACTCTGGCACCCACAGGAATGCCGGGGCCAGTCACATACATGCCGGCGGTAAGGCCTGCGGTCGCGGTGACAGTGACGTTGGGACTCCCAACGGTCGTGGCACCTGCCGCCAATGGCAGACCACCGATCTGAGCTGGAGCCGCCCCGGTGAAGGTGAGATTGCCCACGCCTGCGCCAGCCGTGGAACCGAGGTTTGGACCACGCAGCAGCAGCGAGCTGCCTGTGGTCACGGCGGCCATGGTACCGGCATTCAAAGTCGTGCTCTGGGTCGAAGTTGGCGTGAGATTGATCGTGCTGGCTCCGGAGGCGAGAGAGAGGATGCCGCCTTGGGCGGTAAAGGTCAATCCAGTGCCCGTAGCCTGCGCGGCGATGCTGAGTGTGAGGGTGTTGGTCGCCTGGTTGATGGCGGTAATAGTCGTGTTTGCCGCGATGCCCGGGCCGGAAATGCCCATGCCGACGACGAGATTGGCGATGCTTGCCGTATCTACTGTGACAGCCGTGGTGGCGACCGTGGTCGCGCCAGTGGTCAGCGTGATGATGCGGCCCAAGGACTCGGTGGTCGGAGCGGCACTGTTGCCCAAGATGTTCAGTGTGCCGCCATTCATCACGAGATTGACACTGTCCGTGGCGGTGTCCACCTGGCCGCCGAGGCGGCTGTTGATGTTGGTCCCGGAGTTGTCCAGCACGAGCGTGCCGTTATCGAGAACATTGTTCGTGGCAAAGAGGCTGTTGGCCGCGCCGCTGTAGGTCAGGGTACCCTGCCCGGCAACCAAAATGCCGGTCGAGGTGTGTAGAGTTGGTATTGTCAAAACCGACCAGCAAAGCCCCAGCCGTGCTGGCGGCGTTGGTCACCGTGCCGCTGCCGGTGATGGAGCCGAAAAGAGCACTGGCTCCGTTGAGATTCAGGTACGAAGTGGCGCTGGCGAGATCGAGGCGCGAAAAGCGGGCTCCCGCAAATGCACCCGTCGGGTTGGCGCTGATGGCGATGGTGCCAGCACTGACAGTGGTGTTGCCGGTGTAGGAGTTCTGAGCCTGGAGGCCAAGGACGCCCGCGCCAGTCTTGGTGAAGCCGGCTGTACCAAGCATCGCCGCCTGGACGTTCAGCGCCGGCTGGAGGGCGGAAACATCCTGCCCATTCCACAGGGTGGAAGCGATGTTGAAAGTGCGATTGCTGGCACCAAGATCGATGCGACCGATGATCTGCGCGATAGAGCCAGGATTGCTCGACGTGACGGTGACTCCACCATTCAAGATGAGGGTGCCACCGAGCGCGTTGCCACCGTTGAGCACCGCTCCACCTGAGGTGGTGTTGATGGTGGGGTTCGTGCTGCCGCCGCCGTTATTGTTGAATACGATGCCCGCCAAAGTATTGGCCGCAGCAAGGTTCAAGACACCGGGGCCATTGATGGTGACGATGTTGCTTGCGGCAATCTGACCACCAAATTGGTTCATGGTGACCGTGCCACCATTGATAACCAGACCATTAGCCGGGGTGGTCGCGCCAGGAACCACAACGGTGTTGCCCGCTATGGCGTCGAGACGCAGAGTGCCTTGACTGACGATGGTGCCACCGGTGTAAGTGTTGGCCCCGGATAGGCTAAGGGTGAACCCTCCAGACTTGGTCAGTGAAGTCGTGGCTGAGCCGCTGCCAATAGCTGTCATGGTATCCACAATGACGGAGTTGATGACCATCGTGTTCTGGTTGCCCCAGACGAGTAGTTCGGTGTTGCCAGACGATGCCGTGCCGCCCGTGGTGAGGATACCGCGGTTAGCAGCGGTTCCGATGTTGGTGGCGTTGTTGTCATTGGAGCGGAGGAGGCCGCCCATGGCCAGATTGAGGACATCTGGACCGCCGGAAGCTGTGCCGTTGGTGAAGGTAATGTTGCGGGTGGCGTTAGTGCCCAGACGCAGAGCACCGATGGTGGTATTCGCAGCAAGGGCGACATCGGCCGTGGTGTTGGAAATGTTGTTGGGCAGGTTGTTGCCGCTGGCGAGGGCCGCCGAATAGGGTGTGTAGCCGACCTGTCCCATGGAACCGATTCCAAGATCAGGGATGTAGCTCGCGTAGTCGCCGTAGTTGGCGATCGCCCAAGTCCCGATGAGGCCGTTGGTCAAAGCCGGTGCCGAGGAGAATACGACGTTCGGATTACTGCCTATTGCACCGAGCGTTCCTACTCCTGCGCCGATGAAGTTGCCGAAATTGATGGTGGCTCCAGAACCAGCGGTCCGGTTAAGGGAGCTGAAAGTGAGGAGCGAGGAACTGACGCCGACATTGCCGTGTTGCGCGTTCATCGTCGATCCCGCCTGAAGGATATTTAAAGCCCCGAAAGTTTCAGTGGAGGCCGTCTGAGCTCTGCCAATGTAGTTCAGAACGCCACCGCGCAGTTCAATCGCCGCCGCGTTATTGATACGATCATTGTCGTTGACGGTTCCGACGTTGTTGTCCAACTGAAGAGTGGCATAATTGATGCCCACTTTGGTGGTGCCGGAGAAGCGGGCACCATCACGCATCGTCGTGGTGCCGCCAGCGATAAGGATGTCACCCGTGGTGTTGCTGTCGGAATAAAGGGTCAGGGTGTTTGGACCGGTGCGCTGAAAGGCGACGGAACCGGTGATATTACCAGAAAAGTTGCGTGCATTGTTGTCCAGATTCTGAACAAACGTCGATCCTGCGGAGCCCGTGATGGCCCCGCCACCATTGACCACCGCGCCCACGTCAAACAGACGTGACGTCTGGGCGGTGCCGTTCAAGTCCAGGGTTCCACCCAAGTTCAAACTCAGGAAGTTGTTGAAGTAGATCGTATTATTACCGCCTGCCATCTTCAGGGTGCCTTGGTTGATGAGGGTCTGGCCGCCAGCGACGTTGCCCGCCACGCCAGTGATCGCACTGGCCGTCGGCGCAAGAGTCAGGATGCCGTCGCCCGCCTTGATGAAGGAGATGTTGCCGTTGCCTTGGCCATTGCCGCCCTGGAGCAGGCTGGTGATGGTGGTGTTATCCGTGGCCAGGCCGACGGTGTGGATGATGAGAGGAGCGCCGCCCGCAGTATAGGAGAGGACACCGCCGCTGATGCCTGCATTGCCCGCCTTGGTGAGGATACCACCGCTCTGGATGGTGAGCAGGTCGAGGGACTTCATGGCCACACCACCACCGCTTTCCAGCGTCAGCGAGTTGAACCTGCGGGTGTCAATGGCGGCCGGGGCCGTCGTCAGGCGGACGTTGGTGTCCACGGTCAGCGTTGAGACCATTTCCGTACCGGTGTTCAACACGCGGAGGACAGCGGTGCCAGTGCCCGCAGCCGCTGCGGCGGCATCCGCAGTGGCGAAGGACACGCCGAGGCCAGAGACGCTGTTATCAACAAGCGCCCAAGGAACAATGCTCTTGTTCGTCGTGCCCGTTGCCCCGGTCTGACCCACAAACGTAAATCCAGCACCGGTTGCAGCAATGGTGGAAACACCCGCACCCGCAGCCGTTCCGAGACTGGTGCCTCGGAACAAGGCGGTCGCACCCGCAGGTACCGTCGCGTTATTGATCGTTGTCGAGGGGTTGTTCGGGAGGCCCAAGACCAAGTTGGCACCGCCAGCGGCAGCCGTGACCGTAATGATGCTGTGACCGCGGGCGAATGTGGGCACGGCCAAGGTTTCCGTCACCGTGGTTGCTCCCCCGATCACGTTCAGGTTGCCACCAGTCAAAGTGATCGCCCTGTTGGAACCTAAGCGGTTGGAAAGAACACCTGCCGAGTTGTCAATGGTCAGCGTGCCACCCGGGTTGATCGCAATCGCTCCGGTTCCACCGACAGCTCCCGCCGCGCCCGAAATTTCGAGGACTCCCTTGTTGACCGTGATCGTTCCGACAAACGCAGCGTCAGCAACATTGATCGTCGTCTTCCCGGTGCCGATCTTCGTGAGGTTCGTGACCGCAGCCGCCAGTCCCGTCCCGCCAATTATGATGTTACCGGCACCCGTGGTCGTCAGCGCAAAGGCCCCGGCCACTCCGCCCGAGAGCGTCAATGTTCCAGCGTCGGAACCAATGGTAGAAGCCGAGGCCATCGTGATGGCTCCGGCGTAAGTGTTGCTTCCGGAGACGTTTTGCAGCGCACCAGCATTGTTGATGCCCGTGTTGTTCAGGGTCAGCGCCTCAGCGGCATAAGTGATGCCAGCACCGCTCAACTGCAAAGCCGCACCGCTGAAATTGCCCACCGTCGTGGCCCCGGCTGTCGTGCCCAGAGCATTGACATCGGAAATATTGAGCGCACCGGCATTGATCGTGATCGTACCCGCGAAATTCTGGCTGGCGCTGATGCCCAGAGTGCCGTTGTCGGCCTTCACAAAACCCGTCGCATTGGTGATCGCGTTAACGCCCGTCAACGTCAACGTCTGGCCAGCCACCACTTCGACGACGTTGTTGGCCGCCGTACCGTTGGCAAAGTTGATCGAACGAGCACTGCTGATCGGAGTGGAGCCAATGGCACGCAAGGTCGCCGTGGTGCCGTTGAGGGTGACGGTATTGGCGGCGTTGCCCAAGGCAGCATCGCTGTTGAAGGCAAGAATACCGCCAGTGACGCTGATGTTGCCGGTGAAGTCATTGAGGGCGCTCGTCAGAACGAGCGCGCCCGTGCCCGTCTTGGTCCAGATCTGGTTGCCCGAGACCTGACCACTCAAAGTCAGGCCCTGCACCACATTCGACCCGGTCAAGGTGCCGACGCTGATCGTGGTTGAAGCCTGGTTGATGTTCGTCAGACCCGTGATCTCCAGCCCATAACCGTTGCTCGGGGCCACCGTGAGGGTCGTGCTGGCCGCCGTCCAAGACAGGGAGTTCATCTGGATCGTCTTGTTCAGTGCAGTCGATCCCGGGAAACCCGCCACTCCAGTGCGGTCAAGGGTGATGGTGCTGCTGCCCGAAATGCTCAGGTTGTCGCCAAAGGCGATGCTCTGACGTTCACCGAACCCGGTTCCGTTGTCGCGGAGGGCCAAGGTCGTACCACTGGCCAGCGTGATCGTATTAGCAGCCCCGCTGTTGAGGGAAGCAGCCCCCATGGCGACAAGCGTGCCGCTGTTCAAGCTGACGGTTCCAGTGAAACTGTTGTTGCCAGCCAATACGGTCACGCCGTTGCTGCTGCCACCCGCAGCCCCTGCGATGACCAAGTTCTTGATACCTCCGCTTTCCGAGATGTTGCCGGAAAGAGTGAGCAGACTGGTCGTGTTGGCCACCGCGTTGGTGATGTTAAAGTCCGCGCTGCCCGTGCTGGCAAGGATGATGTCCGTGGAAATCAAATCATTCGCCGTTGCCACCGCCGCCTTGCTCAGCGCCGCAGCCACTGCCCCGTTGTCAAAGGTCAGCGTGCTGCCATTGCCCGACAGCAATGTGTAGCCAAAGAAGGCAGTGGTTGGATCTCCAATATTCAGCGTGCCGGTCAGGGCACTGATGTCCAGATTGATGGTTTGCGCCGCAGTAAGATTCGCGGTGAGGTTGATGACGTCCCCTGCAGCATTGGCAGGCACACCGCCCGTCCAGTTGCCAGCGGTGTTCCAAGTAAAGGGACCGGCACCAGTCTGATTCCAGGTATAGGTAGCACCCTGTGCGACTGGTCCTGGCAGCCATGTTGCCATCAGGCAAAACATGAACCATCCAAGGAATTGGCGGTGGTGGCGGAGTGTCTTCATAATGGGTAAAGAAAAAGTAAAACAACCTCACGTCTGCGCTCACAAATACAGCCACGCAGCGGCACGCATTCTCTTCAAAAGAGGTGCGGCTGCTGCATTCTTTATTTCTGCGCAGGGTGTGGTTGGTAACATCTAAAGGTATTCTTTGTATCCAACCACATTGAACCCTTACCAGACAACCTATTTTTATCCTTTCGCAAAAAAAACTTAAACCGCTGACAATCAGCAAACTAAGTTATTCACAATGACCTATCAATGGATGGTGGTAATTCCTAATAAATGAGATCCGAGCGAGGCCATTTCTCAAAAAGATCATGGAAATACCAGTATTTACGGTAAATCAACCACTCGCCTAAACCTCCTCACCCCCTCATCCCTGAACCGCGTATCCCCGACAGGAATCGAACCTGTATTTAGAGTTTAGGAAACCCTCGTTCTATCCATTGAACTACGGAGACGACGAACGCACCCGGCACGTTTCCACCGGTTCCCGCCATCATTCAACTCCCGAATGCAAGTTGCAACCAACTGCAACATCCTCTTCCCTCCCACATCATCCGCCCCACCGGGCCCCCGGCATCCCGCTACCGCCCTCTCCCCCTCGCGCCTCCCCTCCAAGCCCCAAATCATAAATCATAAATCGTAAATCATAAATCCCCCCGCCCCCACTCCCTGCAACATCCTCCCCTCCCCCACGTTTCCCGCTTTCTTAATTAGAACACACCGCCCATGAGCACCCGCACCCACTCACGCCGCCACTTCCTCACCACCACCGCCGGCCTCGCCGCCAGCGCCTTCACCGGCCCCAATCTCCTCCTCCGCGGCCAGGACACCGCCGCCAAGCGCCTCAATCTCGTCCAGATCGGCGCCAACGGCAAAGGCCTCGCAGACACCGGCATGGTCACCCTCAATCACAACATCATCGCCATGGCCGACGTCGACACCAAGCGCCTTGATGAAGCCGCCAAAAAGCGCGAAAAGCACCACCTCGACTCCTCCCAGCCCGCTCCCCCCGCCCCCAAGCTCTACCAGGACTTCCGCAAAATGTTCGACGAAATGTCGAACCAGATCGACGGCGTCATCGTCTCCACCCCCGATCACACCCACTACCTCGCCGCCATGCACGCCATCAAGCACGGCAAGCACGTCTGCGTCCAGAAGCCCCTCTGCAACTACATCTCCGAAGTCCGCGATCTCCACCGCGCCGCCAAAGACGCCAAAATCGTCACCCAGATGGGCAATCAGGGCCGCACCATGGACGGCCAGCGCATGGCCAAAGAATGGATCGAGCAGGGAGCCATCGGCACCCTCAAAGAAATCCGCCTCTGGACCAATCGCCCCATCTGGCCCCAGGGCCCTATTAAGAAGAAGCTCGTCGAATGCCCCGCCAACCTCGACTGGGACCTCTGGCTCTCCTGCGAACCCTCCGAGCCCTACTTCGAGTTCGACCTCGACCCCGAGATGGCCAAAAAGAAGCAGCGCTCCCCCGGCCCCGCCCCCTTCAACTGGCGCGGCTGGTGGCAGTTCGGCTCCGGCGCCCTCGGCGACATGGGCTGCCACATCATGGATTCTAGCTTCTCCATCCTCGGCCAGCTCATCCCTGAAAAGATCGAAGCCGAAAGCGGCCCCATCACCGATCTCAACGCCCCCATGTGGTCCAAGCTCGTCTACCACATGCCCGCCGGCAAACACCCCGCACTCACCGTCACCTGGCACGACGGCGAAAAAGACGGCGTCCCCAATAAGCCCGAGCGCCACCCCGACATCCCCGAAGACACCTTCAAAAAAGCCACCTCCGGCATGATGTTCATCGGCACAGACGGCGTCATCTTCGAAGGCGACGCCTACTGCAAAAGCCCCATCATCTATCCTTTGGAAAAATACACCCAGGTCCGCCAAGACATGAAATCCGGCAAGATCAAGCAGACCGAAACCCGCTCCGTCATGCCAGACAATCCCCAGGGCGAGTGGGCCCACCACATCGTCAATGGCGGCCTCCCCTCCTCAAACTTCGACTACTCCGCCCCCCTCACCGAATTCGTCCTCCTCGGAAATCTCGCCATCCGCGCCCAGCAGACCGTCCAGTGGGACAAATCCGCCATGAAAGTCACCAACGTCGAAGCCCCCAACAAATTCATCACCCGCCCCTCCTACCGCGACGGCTGGAAAGCATAATCTGAGTACGTAGTTCGGGCTTCAGCCCGTCCGGTTCTTCGTATTGTAGTACCGGCTTCAGCCGGTCGGGAATCCCAGAACTCTCATCAAACCAAAACGGCAGCGCTCACCCCGCTGCCGTTTTTTTATCCGCACCGCGCCCCACCCCCCAGCGCCATTCGTTTCAATTTCGCGGACCATTCGCCATCATTCGCGTTCTCATCCGCTGGCTCCGAGTACGTAGTTCGGGCTTTAGCCCGTCCGGTTCTGACTCCGTCTCCTACTCGTCCTCCTACTCGAACTCGTCCTCGATTCTACCGCTTCGCATCACGCACAATGTTTCCGAGCTGCCCTCAGCTCCCGACGCAGTTCTTCGTAGTGTAGTCCCGGCTTTCATGTCCTTCGAAGCCTTGGCGAAGATGGAAGCCGGTCCGGAATCCCAGAACTCTCATCAAACCCAAACGGCATCGGTTCACCCCGCTGCTGTTTCGTTCATCTCCCCAGCACCAACGGCGCGACCCACCGCAGCCCAAGTCAGCGCCCCAAGACAATACGCAAAGCCATCTCCTTTCGCTCCGCCACACACCAGCCCCAAAGGGGCTGCACACCATAGCGAAGGGTTGCCGAGCCTCAGCGAGGCTACCCTGGTACCCGCCAAAAAAATCCGGAAAGATGTTCTATCAGTTGCAAGTGATGATTTGCGTAGAGTTGTTCGCATAAAAAAGGGAGTTAAGCGGT
>JAPLUN010000384.1 GCA_026397715.1 Verrucomicrobiota bacterium | reverse complement strand
AAAACCATGGCAACTCAAACACCCCTTTTGGTTGCCATCTTTGGCGCTTTCACGGCCTCAATGGATTGCATCGGCGTGCATCACGTTGCCAAAGCCTTCCATCGGCTGCCGCCTGCTGCCGCTTCCTGCGCTCACTTTTGGGCCGTCTTCATCGCCTTGGTTGCCGGTTGCCCACCCTAGATTCTCGCGATGGCAACCGGCAACCAGCGGAGGTGTGGCTTCGCCTGCCGACAGGCGACTTCCACTGTTTCCACAGTTTCAACGGGGGCTGGTGTGTCTCCGACCCAAGGCCGCAGGAGAAAGTTCGCCAAATACTCCGGGGGAGGTGCACGCGCGCGCATGACAGATGGACAAACAGCTCCTCTTTGCCGCCATCTTTTCCGCTTTTCCTGTGGCATGTGTTTCCATCTCCGGCTTCCCTGCCGCATGCACACCGAGCTCCAGCCCCTCAACGCCCTGCGGGATGAATGGCAGGCCCTCCAGCCTTTATCGGCGGAGAACGAGACACGTCTGTGGAAAAAGCTGCGCCTGGAATGGAACTACCACTCCAACCACATCGAAGGCAACACCCTGACCTACGGTGAAACAGAACTGCTACTGCTGCACGACCGCACCACCGGCAACCACAGCCACCGCGAGTATCTGGAGATGAAAGCTCACGATGTGGGCATCGAGCACACACGAACCCTCGCAGCAGACAAAGAACGCCTCATCTCCGAGAGCGACATCCGCGACCTGAACCGCATCATCCTCAAAGAGCCCTTCTGGAAGAAGGCGGAAACAGCGGACGGCCAGAGCACACGCAAGCAGATCATCCCGGGGGACTACAAAACCACTCCCAACAATGTCCGCCTGCCAGACGGAGGCACCTTCTTCTTTGCCAGTGTGGAAGACACCCAGCCACGCATGCGCGCGCTGGTGGACTGGCTGCGTCAGGAGCTGACATCTCCCACCCTGCCCATCGCCGCCTTCATCGCCAAGCTGCACCACGACTTCGTCCTCATCCATCCCTTCGATGACGGCAACGGCCGTGTGGCCCGCCTGCTGGTGAATTACGTCCTCATACGCAACGGCTACCTGCCCCTCATCGTCCGCACCGATGAAAAGGAAGCCTACCTCACCGCCCTCCGCCTCGCAGACGCCGGCGAACTCTCCGCCCTCATGACCTACCTCCAGCGGCGCTTGGAGTGGTCACTAGAGCTTGGCATCAAGGCCGCCCAAGGACAAAGCATTGAAGAGCCCAGCGATTTGGAGAAGGAAGTCGCAATTTTTGTGAGGAATCAGAAGGGATCGAAGGGTGAAAAAAAGCGGTCTGCTGAGACACTGCGAGAGCTGCTTGATCTAGGGCTTCGTGAGTTCATCGAAAAGTTTGACGCGAAGCTTAACAAGCTTGCGCCTCTTTTCACAGACCAAAGATTGCAAGTAAGACCCATCATAAACGGTGTAACCTCCAAGCCATTGGTCAGCTTAGAACACATCCTTAAACACGCCGATCAGACTTCTGAACTCTCGGTGCAGCATGATTTACGTGGTTACGGAAGCGCAGGTTCTCACCCTTTTGACGTGCAAGCATCGTTCAACCTAACCTTTGGTGATTACCGTTACATTCTAAAGATCAATGGTCAGGAGCAATTGCGCAGGCCATACTCCGAACCCGTCCTGCCAGACGAAGCCGAGAGCCTTGCCAACAAAGCCTTGGCTTACGCCTTCGCTGAGATCAAAAAACACAGCGGCAGCCAGGAATGAACACCACCATTGGGTGACTTCATGAACAGCATTCAATGAAGCGCATGCATGGTTGAGGAGCAGGCTGGATGTCCACGAGCCACGCGACAGCGTCTTGGAGTGCGGTGGCAGAGATGCACGGCGCAAGCCAGCATCGGCGACACCGCTTTCGTGAGGTGTTGAATTCTCTTGGGCCTTGCCTTGCCGTCCGGCCTGCCAAAGCGGCGTCGCGCCAAGGCTTGCCGCACGCAGTCCAAGACGCTGTCGCGCCGTTCCAGGCTCCATTTGCACAGAGCCAACTCACACCAGCCCCCGTTGAAACTGTGGAAACAGTGGAAACCTCCCATCGGCAGCAGGCCCCACCCCCCGCTGGTTGCCGGTTGCCATCTTGAGAATCTAGGGTGGGCAACCGGCAACCACGGCGCTCATGGCACACGCCAGACACTGTGCAGGAAAGTGCAGCAGGAGGCAGCAGGACGCAGGTTTTGGAAAACGGTGGCAATGCGATGCAAGCCACTGAAGACGCTCAAGGCCAAAAGACCTCCAAGGATGGCAACCAGAAGGGGTGTTTGGGTTGCCATGGTTTGCGGGCACGCTTCGGAGCATTCCATGGCCAACTCGACATCGGCTTGATTCACACACCAGCCCCCGTTGAAACGGTGGAAATAGTGGAAGTCTCCCATCGGCAGGTGGAGCCTCACCGACGCGAGTTGCCAAGTTGCCGTGCTTAGGCGTGGAAACTCGGCAACTTCGGGAGTGTGACCGCGCAGAAGCTGCGCAGGAAACCGCAGCAGGCAGCAGCCGATGGAACGCTGCGGCAAGGTGACGCAGGCCGGATGAAGAGGAGTAAGGGAAGAAGGATTCCCTCCTCACTCCCCGCTTGAGCCTTTCCACCCCTTGCACTAGTTTGCGCCGCCATGAAAATCATCGCCTCTTTCCTCATTGTCGCTGTTTTCTCCCTCGCTTCCTGCCGTGGCAGTGGCGGGCCCATGACGCGTGCGGGCCGTGGTGTTGACCACGCCATCCACAAGACCGGCCAGGGCATCGAGCACGTAGGCCGCAAGATCGAGAGCAAATTCTGAGGCGCAGCCCGCTGCGACCCCCGAATGCTTCCTGACAGCACTTTCTTCATCACCGGGCCCACGGCCTCGGGCAAAACGGCCTTGGCCATCGCCCTGGCAAAGCACGTAGGCGGGGAGATCGTGAATACGGATGCCTTCCAGCTCTACTCGGGCATGGACCTCCTCACGGCCAAGCCTTCGCCTGCGGAGCTCGAGAGCGTGCCGCACCACCTCTACGGCGTGATCCCCCTCACGGAGGCTTGCGATGCCGCGCGCTACCACGCGCTGGCGCTGCCAATCCTAGAGGACATCGCCGCGCGTGGCCGCGTGCCCATCGTGGTGGGCGGCTCCGGGCTTTACATCAAGGCGCTCACCCACGGCCTCTCTCCCCTGCCCGCCGCCTCTCCGCATCTGCGGGCGCAGTTTCAGCACCTCAGCCCCGACGAGAAAGTCGTGTGGCTGCTGCAGCGCGATCCCGAAGCGGCCACCACTGTGAACCTGCGCAATCCGCGCTACGTGGAGCGTGCGCTGGAGATCTGCCTGCTCTCCGGACGCCCGCAGTCCGGCCTGCGGCGCTCCTTTGAGCAAGCCGAGCCGCAGGTGAACGGCACCATCATCACCTGGGACCGCGAGACGCTCTACCGCCGCATCAATCAGCGCACGCTGGACATGTTTGCCGCCGGGCTCATCGAGGAAGTCCGCGCCCTGGGCCCGCTCTCCCCCACGGCGGAAAAGGCCATCGGCGTGCGGGAAATCCGCGCGCACCTGGCCGGGAACGTTTCACTGCAGGACACCGTCGCCGCCATCCAGCAGGCCACTAGGCATTATGCCAAGCGACAAATCACGTGGTTTCGGCGCGAGCGCTGCTTCCAAACGATTTGCCTCGATTCCGTTCCGGCGGCACATTACGCACTCCCCCATCTCCTCGAACTTTTTCCATGCCTCCGCCCGTCCAGCCCGTCCGCCCCGTCTTCGTCAATCTAGGCCCACGCAGCTACCTCGTTCAGGTCGGTCGCGACATGCTCAAAACGCTGGGTGAAGAGGTGAACAAAAAGCTGCCGGACCGCACCAGCTGCGCCGTGGTCACGGATTCGAATGTGGGCCCGCTCTACGCCGAAAAGGTGCTGCAAAGCCTGCGCGATGCCGGCAAAAAGCCCCACCTCATCACCGTGCCTGCCGGGGAGTCCTCCAAATCCCTCTCCTGGAGCGAGTCCGTGCTCAGCGAGATGGTGCGCTTTGGCCTGGACCGCAAGAGCTTCGTGGTCGCTCTCGGCGGCGGCGTCATTGGCGATCTCGCGGGCTTCTGCGCCTCCGTGTACCAGCGCGGCATTCCTTATGTACAGGTGCCCACCACCGTGCTCTCCCAGGTGGACAGCTCCGTGGGCGGCAAGACCGGCGTGAACCTGCCCAATGCGAAAAACATGGTCGGCTGCTTTCACCAGCCGGTGCACGTCATCGCGGATCTCGACACTCTCAACACCCTCGCCACCCGCGAGTGGAACGAAGGCTTTGCGGAAATCATCAAGCACGCCTGCATTCGCGATGAGTCCATGTTCAAGGCCATCGAAGACATCGCCGCAGGCAAGGGGGACATCGTTGGCCTCATCCGCCGGAACATCGCCATCAAGGCCGTCATCGTGGAGGCCGATGAGTACGAAACCATCGGCACGCGCGCCCTGCTGAATTTCGGCCACACCCTTGGCCATGCCATCGAGGCCGCTGCAGGCTACGGCAGGCTGCTGCACGGCGAGGCCATCAGCCTCGGCCTGCGCGCCGCCGCCTGGCTCTCCACCCAGATCTCCGATCTCACCGGAGTCGACTACGAGCGCATCCTCACCCTGCTCAAGCTCTGCGATCTCCCCCTGCGCCTGCCGGACGATCTCGACACCGAAGAGATCATGCGCATCGCCCGCACCGACAAGAAATTCGAAAACGGCAAGATCCGCTTCGTTCTCCTGCGCAAGATCGGCGAAGCCTACGTGAGCAAGGATGTCCTTGAGGGGCATTTGAAGCAGGCGCTGGATGAGCTGCGTAAGTAGGGGGATGAATTTCCAACCCGCTCCTTCACCACGCGCAAGCTCAGTGCATTTTACAATTTTCAGTTCTCAGTTCTCAGTTCTCAGTTCTCAGTTTTCAGTTTTCAGTTTTCAGTTCTTCCATACCGCAGCACCCAGCGAATACGCCATGATCGAGGACGAGTTCGAGTAGGAGGACGAGGACGAGGACGGGGACGAGCACGATCCTTCATTCCAACACTCCTCACTTTTTTGCTTCTTTTTGCGCCTCTTTGCGGCCACTCTCCCGTCCGTCACTCCTGAATGCGCTTCCTCACCCCCAGCTACCTGCACCTCCTCTGGCTCGCGCTGATCCCGCTGGTGCTGTGGCTCTTCCGCCGGCAGGCGAAGCGGGTGCCAGTTTCCACGCTGCTGTTTTTCAAATCACTCGCGCGTGAGCATCAGGAGTCCGCGTGGCTGCGCCGCATCAAGAAATGGCTCTCGCTGCTGCTCACGCTGCTGGTGCTGCTCTTCGCCATCCTGGCGCTCGCACGGCCCAGCGGCAATCTCTCCGCCGATGCCATCAGCGCTGTCGTCATGGTGGTGGATTGCTCCGCCTCCATGGCCGCGCAGGATCTGCAGGGCCAGACCCGGCTGGACGCCGCCAAGCAGCGCGTGAAGGAACGCATCCGCGCGCTGCCAGACCAGAACGTGGTATCCCTCATCGCCTTTGATGCTCGCGCCCGCGTGCTGCTTTCCCGCAGCCGCAACCACCGCGAATGCCTGCGCCTGCTCGAAGAGCTCACCCCCACGCCCATCGAGGGCAAACCGGAGGGAGCATTGACCGTCGCCCATCGCCTCGCCGATCTCGAAACCCACTCCCGCATCTGGATGGCGAGCGATTCGCAGCCTCCATCAGCGACGGCGGTCGATTGGATTCCCGTGGCCCTCAAGGAGCCGCTCAATGTGGGCCTCACCGGCTTTCAGATCCGCCACAGCCCACTGGCGCGTGATCGCTACGAGGCCTTTGTGAAAGTCAGCGCCTCCGCCGCCAACAAGGACAAGGCCACCACCACGCTGGAAATCTCCATCGCCGGACGCATCGCTCAGTTGCGTGAGCTTGATCTCGCCCCCGGTGAATCCAGCGCGCTCATCCTGCCGCTGGAAGGCGTGCGCGGCCAGCAGATGGAGATCCGCCTGAAGACTGCCGGCGACTGCTTCGGCTGGGACGATGGCCTCGCCGCACCTCTGCCCAAAACAAGACCGCTGACCGTCGCGTGGTTTGCCGACAAGCCCGATCCCTTCACCGAGCTGGCGCTCTCCGCCCTCATCGAAAACGGCCGCATCGAAATGCGCAAAGGCGCCCCCAAAGCCTGGCCGCCGAAGGACCAGCCCGACGTGTATGTCTTTGAAAACTGGCTGCCCAAGGAACTGCCCATAGACCGCCCCGTCATCGCCCTCACACCGCAGAGCAGCTCCGGCCCGCTGCAAGCACGCGCCATCAAGAGCATCCCGCATGACAGCGTGCGCTCCGTGCAGCCGGACCATCCCCTGCTCTTCCGCGCCAGCAGCAGCCGCATCGCCGTCACGCAGACCACGCTGCTCAAACTGCCCGCCTCGGTCGAGCCGCTGTGGTTCGCAGGCAATGAGCCCGTGCTCGCCG